>NZ_BAAJLP010000045.1:0-31975 GCF_057547795.1 Alteromonas sp. 4NH20-0104
TCTCCTTAACAGCCTGACTGCCTGAAACAATCTTATGGAGTGAGCAACACTGCTCGGGAGATCCCGGATAGCTGCTGTAGCAGCTTCCGGGATGACGCTATGAAATTAGCCGGGAAGACGGTGCGGTGGAAGTTCAGCCACGATGATATACCGTCAGCCGTGATGTCAGGGTTGGATTAATCCTGATCGGCTTCGTCCTCATCCTGCTCCTCGTACTCTACGTCTTCCAGTGGGATCACCTCACTGGTGCTGTAGCTTATGCTCACCGGCACCGAGTAGTTGGGCACATCATCATAGCTAAAGACAGAATAGAACTTTGCTATGTTCGGGTTACCAAAATTGTCATAGGTGTAATTATCCGGCCCGGCATACAACTTTACGCCATCCAGCGGTGACTTAGGCGGATGGAACCGATTGCGCACGACAAAACTGCCCACAAAATCTTCATGCTCCGGGTTCTTCCAGGTAAGCTTAACCTGTTTATTTTCTACCGTGGCATCAAAGTCCGAGGGAGCAGGTAACGTTGTTTTACGCCGCTGGATATATTTGATCACCAGCTGGCACACTAAGCTGCTGCTTTCGTTATGCCAGTCCACCAGCGCATTATGCTGAGGCGAAGAGGCAGTGGCCCGAATAATAAAGTGGAAAGGCTGATTGTCGGCATATAACGCTTCGAGGTGGGTTTTACAAAAACTGTCGAAGATAAAATGATGAGTATTACGCTCTTTTAACTGCGTGTTACTCACCTCATAACCGATAAATTCGATCTTCTGCCGGGCTTTCACACTGGCGTAATCCAGCGCTTCAAGCCCAGCCAGCTCAATGGTAAAGCGAATATCCTTGTGCGTATCCATAGCGCTTTTGCTTTGCATCACCAAATAGGCATCGGTGATCACAGTGCAATCCGGAGGCGGCAGACTTTCCGGCTTAAAGGCCATTTGTCCGTAAACAATATCGCCCTGATCATCAAACCCTGAGCGCAGCTCGCCGTTGATCACCTTGTCGCGATAAATGGTGTGCAGTGCATTGGGTTTAAGCTCTAAGCGATTAGTGGGCAGCGTATAAATAAGCTCCATATTCGGCCGGTAATGAATGCCTGCGCCAAATTTGCCGTAGCCAATATCAAACTGCATCATTTGCGAATCGGCGCCTACCGGCAGTTTTTTCGGGCCTTCAATGCGCAGCAGTAAACGCCCGCCATTGATGGAGCGTTTAATAATGTGTCGCTCTGCTACATTTAAAGCCCATTCAGACCAGATCCCCTGAGTCAGCTTGTCAGATGCCACCGACTGGCCAAAGGTTTGCACCGGCGTGGCCTGATGGATCTGATTAAAATCGGTAATATCGGCAATGTCATCACCATCGAGTACCGAGACCGTCCACTCACCAAAATTTTCAACCTTAGCATTCACCCGGTTCATCGGATAAAGGGAAAACCGAGCGGCTTTTATCCGCGCGCCTTCCGGCAAACTGTCGAGGTTAAACTCAATCACGCCATAGCAAATACCGCGGCGTTTATTCACCCCTACAAACAGCGAGTTATAGCCAAAATGATCGCGGTTTTTCTCAATAGTGTACTGCCCCACGTAGCCCACATTCTGGCGGGCCGGGAACAGGCCGCGAAAGTACTCGTCGCTGGAGAGTTTGGTGCGCAGTTTAATTTCCGGACTAAAGGGCGATTTAATGCCGGAAATGCGATCAACGGCTCGTATATTGTAGTAATACTTGTGACCACTCTTAAGCTGTACATCGGTAAACGTTAGCTGGCGGGTCCGGGCAATCAGGTTGGCTTCGGTACAGGGGCTTTTTACCGACTCGGCGCGGTAAATTTCAAAGTAGATGTCGTCTGAAACCGCGTAGTCCCAACTTAGGGTCACCGTGTACACGTCCACATCAGCCACGGTAAAATTGTCTGCTCTGACCGGCGCCGACGGCGAATAGTTAATGGCTTCCGACAGCGCATATTTCACCGCCGGAATATTCTCGTCCACACTTTGCGACATATTGGTCAGGTAATCCGGGATATTACGGGTACCCACTTCCACTACCGAGGCCAGAATGCCTAACGAATAATAGTACTCCCGGCCACTGCCGTGGATTAGATTCGCCGGCGGCTTGCCCCGGTGAATGCCGTATTTTCGGCCGGTGACTTTGTGAATTTCTTTATTCATATTGGCGCACAGTACGTTTAGGTCGGTGCCTTCTATTTCTGACTCATGATTAAACTTATGCGCCGGGAAGAACACGTTGCCCTGAGAGTGGTAATCCAGCGCAATGGTGATATTAGTGTGCGACAGCACAAAATCACGGATGGCCGCTGTTTCCGGTTCAGAAAACGCTTCCGGGCCCGAATAGGTATTCAGGCTGGTGTCTGCCGCGCGCTTAAAGCGCACCGCAAAATTACGGTTAAGATCGACCCCAAAGGTACCATCACCGTTATCCCGCCGGTTTTTACGCCAGAACGAAAAATGGGTGCGCGAATACTCAAACCCGTCCGGGTTTAAACAGGGCACCATATACAAGGTGTTGCGGGTCAGGATTTGCTTCAGCGTAGGGTCGCTGCGGTAATTATCAATGATGTGCTCAATCAGCTTGATGCCGAGTTCATTACCAATCCATTCCCGCGCATGAATAGTGCCGGTATAGAGCAGCGCGGGTTTGTTATCGGCAAATTCCACATCCAGTGACACGGTAACCAGCATGATGGGCCGGCCTTCCCAGGTTGTTCCGATAGACTGCAGGCGGATAAGGTGCGGATGGTCCCCCATCACTTTTTCCAGGTACTCAACGGTTTGAGGATAGGACGTATATTGCTTTTTCATACTGCGTTCACCAGGTTGTGATTAGGCCGGAGCAAAGTGCTGTGTCTGGCGGGTAAACCCAGTCCAGTGAGACACTATAAGGTCGCGTTTTTTCTCGCGTAGATTCTTCACCTGCATTAATTGCTCAGGATCCTGAGTTAATGCCAGAGTTAACCCTTCCACCCCCAGCGTGGTAAAAATATCGGTGATCATTTTGGGACCGACGCCTTTAATATCGGCCAGGAAGGCTTCGAGCTGGGCCTTGCTATAGCTTACCTGGGGCGCTTGAAGTACATCGGTATCATCCTGCTGTGCGTCTTCCAGGCCAATTTCCTGATGCTCCAGGTGTAAGTCTGGAATAGGACAGCTTAGTGTTTGTGGCGTGTAGTTATCCTGAAAATTCCAGTCCTCACTGGGCCATTCCTCGCCATCGCGCAGTTCCACCGGCAGCAGCGGATATTGCTCGCGGGAGATCATCGCTAAGCTGTCGGCGCAGTCGTAGCTTGGGGTGTACTCACCAAAGGTGATATGACGCATGGTGCGTAGCAGCGATGAGCGAATTTTGCCGAGTTCTTCCCAGTTAAACAGAGGAATATAGGGCTTTTTAAAGGTGTTTTCGGCGAGCATCCACATAATGTACTGACCAATCCAGTCGCGCACGTAGGGGAAGGCCGCAAAGGCGGTGGCGCATTCTAAGATACGAAATTTGCCGTCGGTACCCAGCGCAATGTCACAGGCCCAGTATTCCGCCTGGGCCGCCTGAGACGCACGCACGGCTATCTCCAGTGCTTCTTTGGGCACATCCTGATAATCCATGGATCCGCCCTGACTGGTGTTGGTTAACCAATGGCCAACAGGCGGGCGACGCCAGAACGCACAAATGGGCTTATGGCCCACCAGCATCACCCGAATGTCTGCCGCCATAGGCACAAACTCCTGCACATACACCGGGTAGTATTTCTTCTGGCCGATAAGGGCCTGAGCGTCGGTAAAGCTATCCACCTTATGTACAAAATAGCCGCCGTAGTTAGACGGTCCATAAGACTTTTTAATGATCTTCGGGTAGCGGGCGGTTTGCAGAAACGCCATCGCCTCGTCTTTTTCGTAAAATATATGCGTGGTGGGGATGGGCAGGTCGTGCTTCCGGCAAAAGTGGGTCACATTTTCTTTGGATTTATTGGCAAACTGGGTATCCAGCGACGGCACAAAGCGCACATCAGGCAATTCGCGGGCAATGTCGCGAAAGGTTTCGTAGGCAGTGGCCGGTACGTTCCCAATTAACACCTCAATGCCTTTTTGTTTTACTTCACGGATAAAGCGGGCTTTGTCGTTGCCCCAGTGATAGGTCACGCTTTCGATGGGATCCGGCCAGCCTTTAAAGTTTGATTTATCGAAAAATCGCAGTACATGGTCCAGATACAGGAAGCCAATTTTAGGTAATGATTTAGAGGGGGTTACAGGCTTGGTCATGGCTAGGCACTCAATAATTCGATAACGGTTTGTTTAGACTGGTCGTGGTGGTGAGCTTTGGCTTTTTTCTCTATCAGACTGACTACTTTTTCAATTTTGATATCGTTAAAGTTAAGTCCCATGCCTTCCTGCTCCGGCGTGGCAAAGGCCGGGATGCCATTAACTTCCAGCACCACATACTCTTCCTGCTCGCGGTCATAGATTATGTCGACGCCAGCAATCTCCAGACCGGTTACTCTGGCGGCTTTAATGGCAATATTAACGAGCTCATCATTGGGCTCGCGCATAATAACCTTGCCGCCACTGGTGACATTGGTTTTCCAGTCATCAGCAGGTGCCTGACGGCCATAACAGCCGACATACTCACCGTCGACAATATCTATGCGATAGTCGGTCATGTCGTAATTCACAAAGCGTTCGATATAGAAATGCTGGATGTTGGTTTGATCCAGAAACGGCAGCAGCATGTCCAGAGAACGCTCATCCTCAATTTTCACAATGCCCATGCCGCCCCAGCCATCGGTAGGCTTGTACACCAGGCGACCGCCCCATTCGCGGATGGTATTTTTGAGGATTTGCTTTTCATTGCGGTTACACAGCCGGTAGTCAGGTGTGCGCAGCCCCGCACGGGCCAAGCGCTGAGAAGTGCGAAACTTATCTTCAGACAATGCAAACGAAGCAAAATTATTCAGGCACGGTATGCTTTCATCCAGCACCTGATACAAATACACCTGATATTGCGATTGCTGGCCGGCGTTATAAGAGAAGAAAGCGTCCAGCTCATCCATGGCCACGTTATTACACATAATGTGACCGGCTTTGGCATACGCATTGGCAAGATTGAGATCGGTAATGACCGCGACATCCCGTTCCCGCAGTTGATTAATAATTTTGGACTGGATGACATCGCCGCCACCGTTTTTGTACATCCACATTCCGGCTGTATACATCGACACCTTGATACCTTTTTCTTGAAGAATTTAAAGAACCACAGGCCTTACCCCCGCCTGCTTAACGGCTACGGAGACATCTTGTGTCGTTATTGTCATTGTGGGCACCTCCGTGAGCGGGGCCTAGTTAACGCATTATTTGTGACAAGTTAATGACGATTTTTTAACCAACATAAATTGTTCAAAAAAGTGTCATCCCGCGTTCACCCACGCCCTTTAAAACTGCGCCAGCACATTGTTAAGGAAGCCTTATGTCTGTTGATTTTGCCGAGCTGGCCACACTGATTAACCTCAATTCACACAGTCACAATAAAGCCGGAGTGGATGCCAACGCGGCTATTTTTGTCACCTGGATGGAGGCGTTGGGATACCGCACCGACACTTACCATCGAGAGGCGATAGGCAATCACGTGCATTTTTGCTCACCACAACGCGGTGGCCCCCGGGTGTTACTGCTGGGACACCTGGATACCGTGTTCCCACCGGGTACGTTTACCGACTTCCGCCAGGATGATGAATGGGTTTATGGTCCGGGCGTGTGCGATATGAAGGGCGGTAATTATGTGGCTCTGTGCGCGCTGCGTAATGTATATGCGCAGCAGGGAGGCTTAAGCAATATTGATATGTTGCTGGTCAGCGACGAAGAAACCGGCAGTGACGACAGCAAAACCCTTACGGCTGAACTGGCAGCAGAATATGACATAGCTCTGGTGTTTGAAGCAGCAGGCAGGAACAATGAAGTGGTTATCGCCCGCAAAGGCATTGCGACTTATTTTATTGATATCACCGGTAAAGGTGCCCACGCGGGCAACCATTACAGTGACGGAGTGAATGCCAACCTGGCCGCCGCACACCTGACGGTTTACCTGACCTCACTAACCAATATGGCAAAAGGTACCACGGTGAATGTGGGGAAAATGAAAGGCGGGTTAAGTGCCAACACCATTTCGCCCCAGGCGCAGTTGGTGGTAGAGGCTCGCTTTACCTGCACAGCGGAAAAACAGCGTATTCTCGATGCGTTTACCAACCTCAATGCCCACAACCCGATCGCAGGCAGTCACTTAACCGTAACCGGCGGCTTGCAGCGTGATGTGATGCAAGCCTGCGATAAACAACAGCAGTTACTGCGTCAGATAGAAGAAATACTGGGTTACCCGCTGGCCGTTGAACAGCGCGGCGGCGTAAGTGACGCTAACGTCACCGCCGGAGCAGGGGTTGCCACCCTGGATGGCTTTGGCCCTTTTGGCGATGGTGACCACACCATTAATGAGCGCGCCAGTAAGGCCAGCTTTCACCAGCGCGTTAACGAAGTCACAAAAATCCTGGCAGCGTTTAATCAGCCTCGATAAACGCCTGCAAACGATCCGCGGCAATTTGTACCAGTCGCTCCCGGGCCTCTTTGGCAGACCAGGCAGAATGAGGGGTGATCAGCAGGTTAGGTAAATCCAGCTGCAGCAGTGGATGATCCGCCGGCGGCGGCTCTGCCGATAAGGTATCCAGCGCGGCACCGGCAAGCAGGCCAGACGTCAGGGCTGTTTTCAGCGCCTGCTCGTCGATGAGACCGCCCCGGGCAGTGTTAATCAGCAAAGCCGACGGTTTCATTAAGGCCAACCGCTCAGCATTGATCAGTTTGTCAGTTTGCGGGCTGAGTTGGCAATGCAAACTCACCACGTCCGCTTCAGGCAGTAAATCATCCAGCGCTCTGCGTTCAGCCGAGGAAGTGCCTGGCCGAGCCGCTACCGAGACTTTCATGCCAAACGCCCGGGCCAGCTCGGCAAAGCGCTGCCCCAGCGTGCCATAGCCAACAATAACCAGATGTTTACCGGCCAATTCAATCACCGGGTTGTCCAGTAAACAGAAGAAGGGCGAGCGCGACCAGTCTCCCTGTTTGACCTGTTCAGTGGTGGGTGCAAACGAAGTTGCCAGGTTTAACAGTAGCATCATGGCGTGCTGCGCCACCGAGTCGGTGCCGTAACCATCGACATTGTTAACCGTAATGCCGTGATGCTGACAGAAGTCGGTATCCACGTTATTGGTGCCGGTTGCCAGCACCCCCACATAGCGCAATTTCGTTGCCTGGCGCAATGCGTCGGCGTTTAAAACCACTTTATTAACCAACACAATCTCGGCGTTGCGAATACGCTCATCAACCTGATCGGGCGTAGTGGTAGGGTAACGGGTAAGCGTTACAGGCAGTGAATCAAACTCGCTGAGCGTGAGATCGGTACCAAGGGAGTCGCCATCAAGAATAACCGCCTGCATTACAAAGACTCGATAATGCGTTCCAGGGCCGTTTTCGTGCGGGCCGGAACTGGTACAACACGGCCGGTTGAGCGATCGACAAAGACGTGCACAAACTGCCCGTGAGCCACTCGGCGCTCATTGGTGCCAGCGTAAATTGACACCCCGTAGGTCACCGAACTACGGCCAATTTTAGCAACCCGAACCCCAATATCCACGTCTTCCGGATAAGCAACCTGAGAGATAAACTGACATTGCGAACTCACTACGTGAGCCACCACCGGACTGGTACGAAAATCCATACCGGCTTCGTCACATAAAAAGCGGTTTACCGCGGTATCGAAAAAGCTATAGAACACCACGTTATTCACATTGCCATAGATATCGTTGTCCTGCCAACGGGTGGGCAGGGTAACCTGATAGGGGTAATCGCTAAGGGACGGGGTAATATCCGTCATAATACTCTTTCATCCTTTATTGACTGACTGGCAACGAAGACACAATATCCGCCGCGAAAATATAACACTACGCCATTTATGCTGGAGTTTAAACCACGTTTAAGCGCGGGTTTGCCCTTGTCCAAGTACCACAAACTTTTCGGTGGTCAGGGATTCGGCTCCCATCGGGCCATAGGCATGTAATTTACTGGTAGAGATACCAATTTCAGCGCCCAACCCCAGCTCGCCCCCATCAGAAAAACGCGAGGAAGCGTTCACCATTACGACCGCTGAATTAATGTCGCGGATAAAGGCATTTGCCGTGGTGTAGTTTTGGGTGGCAATCACTTCAGTGTGGCCGGAACCGTACTCAGTAATGTGAGCAATGGCATCATCGTAACTGTCTACCACCCGTACCGCAATTTCCATGGCCAGGTATTCGGCCTGCCAGTCGGCGTGGGTTGCAGAGATCGCCTCAGCAAAATGGCCAATCGACGAATCGCAGGCGTGGATCATGGTGTTATGTTGCTTGAGCATGGCGGCCGCCCGGGGCAAAAACGTATCGGCCACCGCGCGATGCACCAGGCAGGTTTCCAGTGCATTACACACACCGGTACGCTGGGTTTTGCCGTTTTCCAGCAGCTTCAGGGCCTGTTCCTGATCGGCATGTTCGTCAACATACAAATGACACACCCCTTTGTAATGCTGGATCACCGGGATCTGACTGCGCTCACTGACATATTCAATTAGGCCTTCGCCACCGCGGGGAATAATTAAATCGATATATTCTTTTAAGGTCATGAGCTTATTCATGATCTCGCGATTCGGGTCGGGGATCACCGTGACCGCCGCCGTATCAATATCAAACTCACGCAGCACATGGTGAATACAGGCCGCCAACGCCAGGTTGGAATGCAGCGCTTCTTTACCACCACGTAAAATCACGGCATTACCGGCCTTAAAGCACAGAGCTGCAGCATCGATAGTGACATTCGGGCGGGACTCGTAAATCATGGCAATCACACCCAGCGGTATGCGCATTTTGCCCACCTGAATACCACTGGGCATGGTTTTCAGTTCTTTAATCTCGCCTACCGGGTCGGTTTGGTTAGCAATTGAAGCTACAGCACTGGCAATGGCCATAACCCGCTCTTCGGTCAGGGTTAGGCGGTCAACCATGGCAGCATCGAGCCCCACGGTTTTTGCATGCTCGAGATCGAGTTGGTTGGCGCTTAAGATGTTACTCACCTGACTGATCAGATGCTTGCTGATGGCCATTAAAACCGCGCGTTTTTGCTCGCCACTTAAACGGGCCACCTGTCTGGCGGCCACTTTTGCCTCGCTGGCCGCTTTGCGAATTGAAAAACTCATACCGGCTCCATAATGATTAACGGATCAGTTAATTGTAGCAGTGCTGCAAAGCAGCCATTTCAGATTTCCTGTAAGACGCCTTACGGGTGATACAACACCAGGTCGTCCCGATGGACTATCACTTCGCCACTGTCATACCCTAAGATAGTATTGATCCTGGCGCTTTTAACCCCTTTGATTTGCCGCAACTCCGGCGCACCATACAGTGCAATGCCTTTGGCCAGCACCACTCCATTGCAGTGAATCTCAACCGCATCACCAGGACTAAAGTGACCACTTACTTCCATCACGCCAGACGGCAATAAAGAGGCCCCTTTATTTACCAGCGCCTTTTTAGCCCCTTCGTCCACCTCAATTCTGCCGCGGGTTTTTAAGGTATGTTCCAGCCACAGGCGGCGGGCCGTTTTTTGCGACTGCTGCGCTTTAAACAGCGTGCCCGGTAGCAGGCCTTCGTGCAAGGCATCAAAAACTGTTCCATTGCGGCCATTAACAATCAGCGTTTGAATGCCACTGCGGGTGCACTTATCTGCGGCTTCAATTTTGGTTCGCATACCGCCGGTACCCACGGCAGTGCCTGCGCCACCTGCTATGGCATAGATATCCGGGGTAATCTGCTCCACTTCAGGGATCAGCGTCGCATCGGGATTTTTACGCGGGTCAGCACTATACAGGCCATCAATGTCAGAGCAGATAATCAACGTATCGGCGCCAGCGACCAGCGCCGTGTAAGCCGCCAGATTATCGTTATCGCCCACTTTCAATTCGTTAACGGCCACGGTGTCGTTTTCGTTAACAATAGGCAACGCCTGATGGTTGAGTAACTCGCGAATGGTATTTTTAATGTTTACGTAGCGAGTGCGGTCGTGCAGGTCATCGTAAGTCAGCAACACCTGGGCACAGGGAAAATCAAAAAAACGCTGCCAGTTGGCCATCATGTCAATTTGTCCGATGGCGGCCATAGCCTGCTTTTCGGCGATGGAGGCAACATGATTAACCGGAATTTTAGCTCTTCCGGCAGCAACACTGCCTGAAGACACCAAAATCACTTCTTTGCCTGCCTCACGACTGGCATTGATAAATTGCGCGATGGGAAGTAAGTACCGGCCACTGCAGCGCTGTCCGTCTGGCGCGATCAAAGCGCTTCCTATCTTGATAACAGCGCGTTGCCAGGAAAATGTACTCATCTGGAGAAATCGATAGATAAACGGGGTGTTAAGAATATTACAACGCGCCCACAAAACAAACAAAAAACCATGAATAAGTTGCCTTGTGAAGCTGAGTTTGCGTTCAGTTTTTGGCTATTTACGGTCAATCGCTGGCAAATTTCACCGTATTAGAATTAAACTATGTGTCTTCTAATAAATATAGGCGACGATACGTTAAGGAATTCCTTCTCGTGATTCTGAGCCATTTTCCACTTAACGACGAAGGAATACCTATGAGTAAGCGTATGCCGAAGTTAGTTTGGTTGATGCCAGTGCTGTCAATTATGTCAGCCACGCCAGCTTTCGCTGATGGTGCAATCAAGCAAACCAAAGGTGATTTTGAGGACAAGTTCCGCCAGCTGGAAGAAGTATTACCCACGCCAAACGTTTATCGTAACGCCGCGGGAGAACCCGGACACCAGTACTGGCAACAGCAAGTCGACTACGATATTGATGTCACGCTAAACGAAGAAAAGCGTCGCATTGATGCCAGTGAAGAAATTGTTTATCACAACAATGCACCGGATACGCTGAAGTACCTGTGGATCCAACTGGACCAGAACAAATTCCGTGATGACTCCATGTCGGCACTGACCACCACCTTTGGTGGCATTGGCAACCGCGGTCCGGCTACTTCTGCCGCTTCAGGCAGCTCACCGGCTAAATTATCCATGGGCGCCATTCGTCGCCAGCAGTTTGTTGACGACAACGAACTGGGCTATCAAATTAAGAAAGTCACCGATGGTCGCGGTAAAGCGCTGCACTACGTAATTGTAGGCACGCTGATGCGTGTTGACCTGGCCGAACCGTTAAAGCCGGGTAAGAAAACCGAGCTGAACATCGACTTTGGCTACAACATTGTTGAAGAAGATGCGGTATCAGCGCGTTCAGGTTACGAGCACTTCCCGGATGATGAACGTGAAGGCGGCAACGATATCTTCCTGCTGGCCCAATGGTTCCCGCGTCTGGCGGCTTACACCGATTACGAAGCCTGGACCAACAAAGAGTTTATCGGTCGCGGTGAATTTACCCTGGAATTCGGTGATTACGAAGTTTCCATGACCGTACCGGCTGACCACATCGTATCTTCTACCGGTGTGCTGCAAAACCCAAGAGACGTGCTGACCAGCGAACAACGTGATCGTCTGGAAGAAGCTGAAGATGCCGATCGCCCGGTTTTCATCGTAACGCCGGAAGAAGCGCTGGAGAACGAGAAAGAAGGCACCAGCGATACCAAAACCTGGCACTTCAAGGCCGACAATGTACGTGATTTTGCCTGGGCCTCTTCACGTAAGTTTATGTGGGATGCCAAAGGCGTTAAGCAGGGTGGCCCGCAGAAACACGTAATGGCAATGTCTTTCTGGCCCAAAGAAGGTGGCGATCTGTGGAAGAAGTATTCTACAGAGTCCATCGTGCATACGCTGGAAGTGTACAACCGCTTTACCTTTAACTACCCGTACCCAACAGCGCAGTCAGTAAATGGTCCGGTAGGCGGAATGGAATACCCCATGATCACCTTCAACGGCCCGCGTACTGAATTACAGGACGACGGCTCACGCACTTACTCACTGGCTGAGAAGCGCTTCTTAATTGGCGTAGTTATCCACGAAGTTGGCCACACTTACTTCCCGATGATTGTTAACTCTGACGAACGTCAGTGGACCTGGATGGACGAAGGCTTAAACAGCTTCCTCGACGGTGTTGCCGGTCGCGAATGGGATCCGGACATTCCATGGGGTGTTGAACCGCGCGATGTCACAGGTTACATGAAGTCACAAACTCAGGTACCAATCATGACGCAGTCTGATTCTGTACTGCGCTTAGGCCCGAATGCTTATACCAAGCCAGCGGTTGCCCTGAACATTCTGCGCGAAACTATCCTGGGTCGTGAGCTGTTTGACTTTGCCTTTAAAGAGTATGCCCAGCGCTGGATGTTTAAGCGTCCTACACCGTCGGATTTCTTCCGCACCATGGAAGAAGCCTCAGGCGTTGATCTGGACTGGTTCTGGCGTGGCTGGTTCTACACTACTGACCACGTAGATATCTCACTGGACAAAGTGTACAAGCTGCGTCTGGATACTGAAGATCCGGATATCGACTATGCTCGTGAACGCCAGTATGAGAAAGACAAGCCTATGTCGCTGACCGTTGAGCGTAACGAAGCAGAAGGTCGTAAGCTGTGGGTGGATCGCTTCACCGACATCACCGATTTCTACGACGAAAACGATCAGTTCACGGTAACCAACAAAGAGCGTAACAAGTACCAAAGCTGGCTGAAAAAGCTGGAGCCGTGGGAACGTAAAGCCTTTGAACGTGCGGTGAAAGAAGACAAAAATTACTATGTAATGGAGTTTTCTAACGTGGGTGGCCTGGTAATGCCAATCATTGTGGAAATGACCTTTGCCGACGGCACCAAAGACATGATGCGTATTCCCGCTGAGATCTGGCGTCGTACGCCTAAAGCGGTGAGCAAACTGATTGTTACCGACAAAGACAAAGAGCTGGTTAGCGTTACCGTTGATCCACGCTGGGAAACAGCTGACGTTGATGTGGAAAACAACCACTACCCTCGTCAAATCATTCCTTCGCGTATCGAAGCTTACAAGTCTAAGAGCACTAAAACCGGTGCTCGTCGCGATATCATGCAGGATATTAAAACCGAGCTGAAGACCGACGAAGACGAAGACGGTGAGAAGAAAGAAGGTGATGACAACTAAACTCAATCGAGTAAAAAGTGTCATGCAGGCAGGGCTTTATGCCCTGCTGTTTTTTATGGCCTGTGGTCAGGCCGTGGCACATCAGCAAAAAATTGCCATCACAACGGTGTTGTTTAATCCACGCACCGAGAATATCGAAATCATGCACCGCTTTAACCTGCATGATGCAGAGCACGCCGTTAAATCGCTGTTTAAGAAAACCGCCGATATTCTGGATGATAAAGAAACTCAAACTGCCTTTGCTCGCTATGTGGCAAACCGCTTTGTGCTGCTTAATGCTCAGGACGATTCTCTGCCGCTTAATCTGGTAGGGTTTGAAGTTGAAGGCAAACATTTCTGGGTGTACCAGGAAACCGCCCAGCCGCCGGCGCTGGAAGGCCTTAGAATACGCCACGACGCCCTGCGGGACTTATGGCCCGAGCAGGTTAACACCATTAACGTTGAAGGTAATGGCGATTTAAAAACCCTGACCTTTACCGACAGTGTTGAGTTACTGGAAGTCCACTTTTAATCTTGTTCAGCACTGCGAGCTCTCGCAGTGCTGCTTATTCAGACCAAGGTCGCATTTGACCTACCCTGCGTAAATGGTCATGATGCTCAAAACAATGACAGGGCAATCTGAATGACCGACACCAAGCAAACCGACGCACCCGAAGCGAAAAAGAAAAACATTATCTTTGTGTTTCTTTCCGGGGCCATGGCGCTCACCATTATTGTGATGATGTTTTTACCTGACAGCGGCATGGGCACTGGCCTGATGGCTATTTACGGCAGCATGCTGTGGTGCGGTATTTTTGGCGCCTCTCTGGCCCGTTACCTAGGCAAAAACGGCTGGTTTGGCTTTGGTATTGGCAGTGCGGCCGGTATGCTGATCCAGTTTATATCGCAATTCGTTTAAAGGTGTATGAGCCAGCCCCCTAAACATAAGCCCGTTCCCAGCTCACGCATAGCCAGGCTTTCGCGGATTGGTTCACTGGCAACCAAAATTGCCGGTAGCGTTATTTCTAACGGCACCGCAAAACTGCTCTCAGGTCAGCGGCCCGTGCTGTCAGACTTAGTGCTTACGCCTAAAAATATTCAGCGCATTACCGACCAGCTGGCGTCTCTGCGGGGTGCCGCGATGAAATTAGGCCAGCTCATTTCCATGGACAGCGGCGAGCTGCTACCGCCTGAACTCAGCGCTATTTTAGCCCGCCTGCGCGAAGACGCCGACCCGATGCCCAAAGAGCAATTGCAACAAGTACTCGACGAAGCCTGGGGCACAGGCTGGCACGATACCCTGCTGTACTTTTCTTACGCGCCCATTGCCGCGGCTTCCATTGGCCAGGTGCACAAAGTGATCACCCTGCAAGGTGAAACCCTCGCGGTGAAAGTGCAGTACCCGGGCATTGGCAATAGTATCGACAGCGACGTAGATAACGTTGCCAGCATCATTAGTCTTTCTGGCCTGCTACCCGGTTCTTTTGATTTGAAACCGCTGCTGGGCGAAGCCAAGTTGCAGTTACATGATGAGGCCAATTACGTTCGGGAAGGGGCAATGATGACCCGCTACCAGCAGGCTTGCCAACACTACGAGTGCTTTGTGGTCCCGGCAGTTTACGAAGCGCTGAGTACACCCAATGTACTGGCGATGACGCATATTGTCAGCAGCCCCATTGAGGTGCTGACTGAACAGCCACAAACGGTGCGCAACCACCTGATGACGGAACTGTTCAAATTATTTTTTGATGAGGTGTTCGCCTTCCGGCTTATCCAAAGCGACCCAAACATGGCGAATTATCGCTACATGCCCGACTCACAGCAAATTGCCCTGTTGGATTTTGGTGCCTGCCGGGAAATCCCAGCGGCTATATCTGACGGCTATTTACAGCTGCTGCGCTGTATGGCCGAAGAGGATATGCAAGGAGTGGCCGAAGCCGCTTTAGCTATTGGCTTAATGCAGGCGTCTCACTCAGAGGAACAACAAGCCAGTGTGCTGGCCATGGGGCGTTTGGCTTGTGAGGCATTATACTGTAACGGGGCCTATGACTTTGGCAACAGCGACCTGTTGGGTCGTTTACAATCAGCAGGCATGGCGCTTAGCTTCGAGCAGGACTTCTGGCATGTACCGCCCATAGACGCGGTATTTATTCATCGCAAGCTCGGCGGCCTGTATTTACTGGCTAAACGCCTTAACACGCAGGTTGATTTACGCGAGGCCGCCGCGAAGTGGCTTTAATAAGGTAAATCCATGCTGAAAGGCAACGCCATGGAGTGTTTGGCCTTGGGCGGATTGCCGATCATTTCATCGTAAGGGGTATCGTGGGTCATAAATGAATTGGCCACCTCACAATGGGCGAAGAACTCACGAATATGGCCGGCACTGTAAAACCGCATGGGCTGGTCTTTATCACTAAACACCAGGCCAGTATTGCCATCAATAGTTAGCTGGACCAGGTAGACATTCATTTCGTACGACTGAACTTCCAGGTTCTCAATTTCCAGCGGGCCTTTCTCAATATCGCTGCTCATAAACTTGTGCATAAACACTCCGAAATCAGTAATTCGTCATTTAGTACGCACGAAAGTAAAGAAAGGATGAAGTGAACCAAATTACCCCCAAAGCATCTATAAAATCGTACCTGTTAACGGTTTACTCTTGCTGCCAAGTCCTGTATTCAATAAATATGAGCGCAGCAAGTGAGTTTTCATAATCGAAAAGATTTGCAAAAGTGCATTGATTTTCAGCGGATTGTCATTAACTCTGATAGTATGGAATTCCGCAGCCAATGATCAAGGTAGACAAATATGAGCGAAAATACTGAGCAACGATCCTGGTTACCTTATGCCATTGTAATTGGTGTAGTCGTTGTTGTGTTACTGGTGGTACTGATGTGGCCATCAAGTGAACCAGAGCCGCAACCAGTTGTTGAACCAGAAACGCCAGCAGTTGCCCAACCTGAGCCAATTGAGCCTGAGCCAGCCGATACCTTTGAAGCAACACCACCACCTGAGCCGGTAGAAATCGATCCGGATCAGGAAGTTGAGCCCATGCCGGAGCCGGCACCGGAGCCAGAACCGCTGGACGTAAGCGACACGGCCATCAAAACTGCTCTTGAAACTATTGCCACCTCACCAACACTGAGCCGTTTATTGGTTAACGACGGTCTGTTACAGCGCTTTGTCGTAGCGGCAACCAATCTTGCCGACGACGAAATGGCCCCGAATCACCGCTTGCTCACGCCACCGGATCAGGATTTTCGGGTGTACACCCAGGCCGACCGCGAATGGATTGATTCTGCCAGTTACAAGCGTTATACGCCTTACGTCGACGTACTTGAATCAATGAGCAACGAAGATTTGATTAGCCTGTACGAAACCTACCAGGACGAAATTCAGACCAAGTATGCTGAAATTGGCGATCCGGACCAGCCCTTTACCGAGGTGCTGATTGAAGCCATTGATACACTGCTGGATACGCCAGAAGTAAAAATGCCGGTAGAAGTTTACACCGATTCCGTTATGTATAAGTACGCTGATGAGCGCCTGGAAGGGTTATCCGATCCGCAGAAACAACTGCTACGTACCGGCCCGGATAACATGCGTCGCATTAAAGCAAAATTACGTGAGCTGAAAGACAGCCTGATGGCCCAGTAAGCCCGCAGCTCAAATCGTTATTGAAGAAAGCCACCTGACGGTGGCTTTTTTATTGGCGATTGTTTTTTAACCCTTAGTCATTTGCTTCCAGCATAACCTTTACGCCGCCGGTAAGCTTAGCCAGCAGGTTATAGATAAACGCCATAATCAGCGTAAATATATAAGTGAAAACAAAATAGAAAAACGGCATTACGAAGGTCATCGCGCCAGTGAACATAAACGGCATTCCATTTTGCTCAGGCATATTCGGTACCATTGAGGTCATCAAAAACGTAAACGGCAGCATAAATATCAGTGACAGAATGGCAAACACCAGTGCCACGTGGATAGCCAGTGAATGCGCCGATATTTTCTTTAATCTTTGTTGCATGGCGGGAGTTCCTTTTTTTATTGGTGATTTCCTGTTGCGCTTCAGGGAGCATCGTAAGTTGCTGTTAGTGTGCAGGGTATTTTGTAAAAGCGCCAGTCATGACATAAAGTGAAGTGACTTCACAACAACAAGAGCAAAGAGTAATGAAGAGTACGATCAAATCCATCCTGCTGGCGGCAGCCCTGCTCCCTGTGAGTTACGTACAGGCCGCCACGGTGATCCATGCGGGCAACGCCTTTACCGGCACTGACGACAAGCTTACCGGCCCGGTATCACTGATTATAGAGAACGACACCATCAGCGAGATCCGTAAAGGTCATATCAAGGTGGCCAACGGCGACACGCTTATCGACCTGAAGGACTCGGTAGTCCTGCCCGGACTAATGGACATGCATGTTCATCTGAGCTCCCAGCAAAGCGGCACCTCGTCGTACCTGAAGCGCTTTACCCTCAACGAAGCCGATTACGCCCTGGCGGCGGCCCATTATGCCAATAAAACCCTGATGGCGGGATTTACCACCGTGCGCAACTTAGGCGACAGCTATAACGAGACGGTATCACTGCGTAACGCGATTAATCAGGGCATGGCAACCGGCCCGCGTATTTATACCGCAGCTAAATCGCTGGCTACCACTGGCGGCCATGCCGATCCCAGCAATGGCATGGCTAAAATGATCCGTCCGGATACCGGGCCTGAAGCTGGCGTAATCAATGGCGTGGCCGAAGCCCGTCAGGCGGTTCGTCAGCGCTATCAGGACGGTGCCGACGCCATTAAAATCACCGCCACAGGAGGCGTGTTAAGCGTCGCCAAAAGTGGTCAGAACCCCCAGTTTATGACCGATGAACTCGATGCGGTGGTGGCTACCGCAAACGATTACGGCATGACAGTTGCCGTGCATGCTCATGGTAAAGAAGGCATGATCCGCGCCATCGAAGCCGGGGTGACCTCTATTGAGCACGGCACCTACATGGACGAAGAGGTGATGGCACTCATGAAAGAGCACGGCACCTATTATGTGCCCACCATTCTGGCCGGTGAGTTTGTCGCCGAGAAAGCCAAAATTGATGGTTATTTTCCCGACATTGTGCGCCCTAAAGCGGCCGCCATCGGGCCTCTCATTCAGGCGACCTTTGGTAAAGCCTATAAAAATGGCGTTAACATTGCGTTTGGTACCGACAGTGGCGTATCGGCCCATGGAGACAATGGCCAGGAATTTGGTTTAATGGTTGAAGCTGGCATGCCCCCTGCACAAGCAATACAAGCCGCGACGATTAACGCCGCCACCATGCTTGGCATTGAAGATAAGCTAGGCACCCTGGAGGCCGGTAAATTCGCTGATATCGTCGCGGTTAAGGGCAATCCGCTGCAAGATATTACGACACTGGAAAACGTGCAGTTTGTAATGAAAGGCGGAAAAATTTACAAACAATAGGGGCGCTTTCCCTTGGTGAAAGAGACATTAAAACGTAAGACCAAGGCACTCGTGGATTCCGAGCATATGCTGCGCGGGATCACAATTGCCTCCTTTCTGGAATCCACCATTGTACCCATCCCACTGGAAGCGGTACTGATTCCGTTAATGCAGGCAAAGCGGGACAAACTCTGGCTTATCGCCTTAATGGCCACGGTTGGCTGTATTATCGGCGCGCTGTTTGGCTATGCGATTGGCTATTTTCTTTTTGATGCCGTGGGTCAGGACCTGATTAGCTGGTTTGGCTCGGAACAACAGTTTGAGCGCGTTACGCAAAAAATGGAGGCCCAGGGCTTTTGGTTTGTGCTAACGCTGGGCATTGTGCCGGTGCCATTTCAGATAGCGATGCTGGCTGCCGGTGCCACCAAATATTCCATCTGGCTGTTTTTGCTGGCCACGGTTATTGCCCGCTCACTTCGCTACTTTGGCCTGGCGCTGATAGTGAAAGTGTTTGGTAATAAAGCAGAGCGCTTTATTCGTCGCTATAAAACCAAAGCGATGATCGGCATTACGGTAATGGCCGCCGGATTATGGCTGATACTCAGCTAACGACAAATGAGCAAATTCACAGTTGATAATGATTATCATTTAGATTAACTTAGTAATGACTCTCACGCGTTGATGGATTACAGGAGATGCTTGTTATGCGTAGCTCATTACTTTGCCCGGTCTATCGGAAATGGTTACAACTGCACCCGGAAGAGGCTCGGATAGAACGCCAGAAACTCAAACTGGAGGCGCTGCAACTCAGGCGTGATGGCAAGACTTCCCGGGCCCGTAAGCTCTATACCCAGGTTTGGGAAATCGGACAGTCCATTTTGTTTGCGCTGCGCCGGCCAGACAGCGCATCGCAAATTTACCACCAGGATCTGGTGAGTTTCGTCGCGGCCGCCATGGCAATAAACCATTGCAGTAAAACGCAGCCTGAGCTCAGCCAGGATGTGCTCAATGATACCCAGCAACAGCTCTCGGCACTGATGCCGTTGTATGCATCGGAGCCTCAGTTACTGTCGACCATTCACCAGTTAAAAGAGTGGTTACGTCACGATGATGTTATGCAGTTTTCAACCCATCTGCATTGATCAGGAGGAGGAACCAATGAAAACATTTCAGCCACAACCGGAGTTCGTGAATGTGCAATTGCGGGTATCGGTGCTAAAGCAGTTACTGCAGGGTCAGAAGATTCATTTGAGTGACATTCACAGCATGTCGCTGGAACATAAGCACTGCCTGCAACAACTGGTGTTACAGGCAGCGTCAGAAGGCTAGAGGCCTTTTTTCAATAAGTAGCGATAGGGAAGCTGTTCGGTTTCGGCCGCTAACAAAGTGTGCTGCATAAAGCGACAAAAACTGGGGATGTCTCTCACCGTAGCCGGATCGTCGGCAGTAATACACAGCGTCTGGCCGTCTTCCAGCTTACGCATTTGCAAACGCACCATCATTACCGGCTCCGGGCAACGCAATCCCAGCGCATCAAGCTGGTGATCGGCGTCCTGCCAGTTAACCGTTGGCTCAGATGCCATAGTTTTCCCGATAGGCTTCGATAGCGCTGATCGCCTCATCGTATCCGCCAGCAGACCTGAGGTAAGTCACCACGTCATTCAGTGAAACAATAGACACAACTTTGGTGCTGTAGTCGCGCTCAACTTCCTGGATTGCCGAAAGCTCACCGGTACCACGTTCCTGACGGTCCAGCGCAATCAGCACACCAGCAAGCGAAGCATTATTGGCTTCAATTAAGGTCATGGATTCACGGATTGCCGTGCCGGCAGTAATTACGTCATCCACCAGCATCACTTTACCTTCCAGCGGGCTACCTACCAGGTTTCCACCCTCACCATGAGCCTTCGCTTCCTTACGATTAAAACAGTAAGGCACATCAAGATTATGGTGATCGGCCAACGCTACCGCGGTGGTCGTGGCAATAGGAATACCTTTGTACGCAGGGCCAAACAAGACGTCAAAATCAATCCCGGCATCGGTTAATGCATCAGCATAGTAACGACCCAGTTTGGCCAAATCGCCGCCGCGATTAAACAAGCCCGCATTAAAGAAATACGGACTCTTGCGGCCAGACTTTAAGGTAAATTCACCAAATTTCAGAACGCCACGGGCAATCGCGAACTCAATAAACGCCTGTTGGAATGCTTTCATGGGGTCTCCGAAATTTAGTTTAATGCCGCTTTTTGAATATCAAACAACTCGCGCAAGCCGTGTTTAGCGATATCCAGCAATTCGTGCATCTCTTCAAAAGAGAAGGGCTCGCCTTCAGCGGTACCCTGAACTTCGATCAGCTTACCGGTTTCGGTCATGACCACGTTCATATCTGTTTCGGCGGCAGAATCCTCAATGTATTCCAGATCGGCAATTGGCGTACCCTGGTAGATGCCCACTGACAGTGCTGCAATCATATGCTTCAGCGGATTCGCTTTAATAATGCCTTTACTGCGCATATAGGTAAGGGCATCGATTAAGGCCACACAAGCACCGGTAATAGACGCGGTACGGGTACCACCATCGGCCTGAATTACATCGCAATCAAACGTAATGGTATTTTCACCGAGTAATTTAAGGTCTACCGCAGCACGCAGTGAGCGGGCGATCAAACGTTGAATCTCCAGTGTACGACCACCTTGCTTGCCTCGCGCCGCTTCGCGCTGAGAGCGGGTGTGCGTGGAACGTGGCAGCATGCTGTACTCAGCAGTGATCCAGCCTTTTCCCTGACCTTTCATAAAACGTGGCACGCCTTCTTCAACCGTGGCATTACACAAAACTTTGGTGTTACCAAATTCCACCAGTACAGAACCTTCCGCATGGCAGGTAAAGTTTCGGGTAATGGTGACGGGGCGGATTTGGCTGGCAGTTCGGCCACTTGGGCGCATGGTAATCTCCTGAAATTGGGTACTCGGCTAATTTAACCGCGACAGTATACCGTAATTAATGCCATAAGTTGAACGTTGAATCATCCCAACCAGCATGATGTTTCATGTGAAACTCTCACCGTTAGCCAGGATGTAAAGGCATAGGGTTCAGGTGCGGACTGTAGTACAATAGGTTACTACACAAGCAATATGCCGACGGACAATACAATGATTTACAGCATGACGGCTTTCGCACGCAGCGAAGTAAAAAAAGACTGGGGAACAGCGGTATGGGAAATACGCTCAGTAAACCAACGCTACCTCGAAACCTATTTTCGCCTGCCAGAGCAGTTTCGTGGCTTAGAACCTTTGCTGCGCGATCGATTCAGAAAGCGTTTGCAGCGCGGTAAGGTAGAATGTGCTTTAAGGTTCACGGCTAACGACGCCGCCGTCACTAAGTTAACGCTTAACGAAGAGCTGGCCAAACAGGTATTGCACGCCGCCGACTGGGTACAGTCGCACGGTCAGTCAACCGGTGTTAACCCTCTCGACGTGCTGCGCTGGCCGGGCGTGATTGCCGCCGAAGAAGCCGATATGGATGCCATTCAGGCCGACTTACTGGCCGGTATGGATAAAGCAATGGATGACTTTATCGCTGCCCGAGGCGATGAAGGTAAAAACCTTAAATTGCTCATTGAACAACGCCTTGATGCTATCGAAGTCGAAGCACAGAAAGTGTCTGAACGTATGCCGGAAATCCTTAACTGGCAACGCGAACGTATTCAGACTCGTTTTGAGGAAGCCAAGCTGGAACTGGATGCAGCGCGAGTTGAACAGGAAATGATCCTGTTAGCCCAGAAGGTCGACGTGGCCGAAGAGCTTGACCGCCTGAATTCTCACGTTGGTGAAACTCGCAAAATTCTGAATAAAGGTGGCGCCTGTGGTCGTCGACTGGACTTCATGATGCAGGAGTTTAACCGCGAATCGAACACGCTGGGCTCAAAGTCTATTAACACCGAGATCACCCAATCTGCGGTAGAGCTTAAAGTGCTAATTGAGCAGATGCGCGAGCAGATCCAGAATATTGAGTGAGAATTGACTCCTTTCATTAGTTTCATCCTGGCCGCTTAATTTAGCGGCTTTTTATTATTACCCCTTTAATAAATCACCGCTATCAGTGATATATAGTTACTCTTACCTAACAACACACATAAGTTCACCGTTATTGGTGATTATATTTGAAATTTCTTAAAACCACTCTATAATCACCAGTTATGGTGAACAATACTCAGTAGTCTTAACCTCATGGCCAAGAAAGTAACCGCTTCAGACATGCCAAGTACCGACTTTATTGATAGCGCAGAGATACTTGGGCAACTAATCAAAGCCAAGCGCACAGGACTAGGCATTAAACTGGCCGACTGCGCAGCGCTATGCGGGATCGGCATTAATACCTTGTCACGTATTGAAAACGGTAATGCAAATTGTACCTTAGCTGCGGTTTTTTCTGTTCTGAATGGACTGGGTATTAAACTGACATCGAAAGCGCTAACGCCGGCAGCGCACTCCTCATCAGACGAGGAATGGGTTTAACCAATGGCGAACACCCATGCATATCAACTGATATGTAAATTACGGTGATGATGTTATCGGCACATTGGCTCTGGATAGCCCTACAAATCTGTTAAGACTAAGCTATTCGCCGCAATGGCAACAACATGGGTTTGCCATTTCACCACATTTGCCGCTTAACAACCGGCATACGCCAGAGGTTGCCTACAACTACCTTGATAAACGCCCGAATCAACGGCTGTTACAGGCATTTTATTTCATACCGGCGAGCCTGATGATGCACAGATCACAAGCTATCAGCACTCAGGGGTGGACAGACTTATTGTGGTGCCGATTGCCAGCAGTGATGCCTATCTGCCCGAGGAGCGAGCCGCCCGGATTTGTTCACTCACCACGAGTTTACCGTTTAGCCATCTTTGCTTCCCCGATACAGTACTCGGCGGCGCTGACATTGGCCGACGCGTTGCGGTAAGTCTGGGTCAGCGGCCATGCACCGGGGTCTGGAAGCTGGAAAACCACCAGCTGATCTGCCGCGGTGCAGCGGGTAAAACCGATATTACCCGGCCATTATCACAGGTGATTATCGCGCTGGAACAATGCGCTGATCAGATAGATGAAAGCCGCCACGAGTGCAAACGGCTGCAAGCTGAAGTAACCACCAGTGTCGCCACCCGTATCGAAGATTTAGGTAAAGCGAAAGTGGACCCCAACGATATCGATCTCACCGAAGCCAACTTTATCCTTTCCGGCGGCAACGGGATTGCCGACTGGGCACATTTCCATGACGCTGCCCGTTTACTGGGTGCTACCGAAGGCGCCAGCCGCGTGGCAGTAGACGATGGCTTTATGCCACGGGAACGACAGGTTGGGGCTACCGGCAAGTGGGTCACAGCCAGAGTGTATATTGCGGTGGGTATCTCTGGTGCCATTCAGCATATGCAGGGCATTGGCCAGTGTCAGAAGGTCATTGCGATTAATACTGATGATAGCTGTAACATGGTAAAACGTGCCGACCTGAGCGTGATAGCCGACAGTGACGAAGTACTAACAGCGCTGATAGCGGCGCTCAACACTGATACCAGCGACAGTGCTGCCACCAGCGATGTAAGCGATGCGTTGCTGTAGTACTTTAATGCTGAAGATGCCAGTTTACCCTATGTATTGCTCACCGGTACCCGCAGCGAAATAGGCGAGTCCTCCGGCTGTTTGCCGTATTTGCTGGCAGACAAATTAAACATCCCTTTTATTCCTAATATCTGCGCTATCCTGGCAATAGATGTAGCTGCAGGCTATGCAGAAGTGATGCAGAGTCTGCCCCGCGGTCAGCGCCGCAAGCTAAAAACCCAGCTACCGTTTATGGCTTCGGTGGGTATGGCGGCGCCCACGCCAAGACAATCCTCTTTTGGCGTAGCCCGTCGCGGCATTGTGCAAACTATAGAGTCGATTAATCCAGCCGCGGACAGCCAACAGGCCTCATGGCATACGGGACCAGGCCGCAAGCGGCCAAAGCGTTTAAAAGTGGTCAAGGCCAAAACCGCCGCCGAGCGTTTTAAAGCCGCTACCGCCAAGATACAAAGCTCAGGCGGAGAAAAGATATACGAGGTGGATAAAGCCGCCGAAGCGATACTGAAAATGCTTAAGGAAGAAAAAGTCCTCTAAAACGCCTGCGGTTTGGTAAACGGCAGTGATGTGCCATACTCCCGGTGTTTACCAAGGAGTACTTCATGAGCCAATACCAAGAAATATTACTGGCCGCACGCCCTGATGGAAATCCCATCGGTCCGCATTTATTTAAGGTCGTTAGCCAGGACATTCCACAGCCGGCGACTAGCGAACTGCTGGTTAAGCAAACCCATATGTCAATGGATCCGGCCATGCTGGGCTGGATGATGCCCGATGAAGACAGCTATATCCCGCCGGTAGCTCTTAATACCCGGATGCGTTCCAGTGGCTACGGTGAAGTCATCACGTCGAACCACCCCGACTTCTCGCCGGGCGATAAAGTCATGGGTATGATGGGCTGGACTGAATATACTCTGAGCGACGGTAAAGGGCTGAATAAATTACCGCCCGGCGTCGACGGCGAAACGGCTCTGGCAGTGTTTGGCTTGCCCGGTCTGACCGCCACCCAGGGGTTATTTCACATCGGCAAACCCCGGGCCGGTGAAACCCTGGTAGTAACCGGCGCAGCAGGCTCAGTCGGGTCCATGGTTGGCCAGTTAGCCAAAGCCGAAGGACTGCGGGTAATCGGCGTGGTCGGCAGTGACGAAAAGGCAGACTGGATAGTCAACGAGCTGGGCTTTGATGGCGCAGTCAATTACAAAACCGATGATTTAGCCCCTAAGCTTAAAGCGCTGACTCCACAGGGCGTTGATATCTTCTTTGAGAATACCGGCGGCCCGGTACAACAACACATTTTTGATCGCATGAATGTACACGGCAGGGTAGTGGTCTGCGGCATGATTGCCGATTACACCGCCGCTTCACCCGCGCCGGGGCCAAATTGGATCCCACTGATAAAGAAACGTATTTTAATTCAGGGTTTTGCTATGCCCGACCACTTGCATGAAGCGGGCAAGCTGCTACACAAGCTGAGTCCTTATGTGGCCGAAGGCAAAATACGCTACCGGACACATGTATTAGAAGGATTGGAGAGTGCTATGAGTGCACTGAATCTTTTCTTCACCGGCGCCAATAAAGGCAAGCTACTGGTAAAACTATAATAATAACCGGAGGTGCTGCACCGTTACCCTTTGGTCAGCACCATATCCACATGAGGAATGCCATCTTCGAGGTAATCCTCGGAGTTACGGACAAAACCAAACTGCTGATAAACCTGCTGGAGATAGACCTGAGCGCCAATTTGTATGTCCTGATCCGGCCAGTACCGCTGACATTCTTGCAACGCTTTTTGAATTAACAGCTGCCCGTACCCCTCACCTCTGGCCTGCTGTGCTACCACTACACGGCCAAAACTAACCTGAGGAAAACTCACGCCCGGAGGGAGTAATCTTGCATAAGCCACCAGCCCGTTTTCGGTAGTGCCCAACAGGTGATAAACACCGTTCATTCTGTCTTTGTCATCCAATTCAGGGTAAGGGCAATTTTGCTCTACCACAAACACATCGGTGCGCAGTTTAAGTAATTCATAGAGCTGATCGGTAGTTAATTGAGAGAACGGTAACGAATACCAGTTAAGCATAAGGACCTCCGCGACTTAGCTGGCAGAGATGATTCCTGATCCTCTCGCCCATTGCAATTATTTGCTACTAATAGCGCCATTAGAAAGCCATTCCGAGCCGAAAAAACACCACAATTATTTAACATTCTGCGCAGTTAAATAGGCAAGTTATTAATAATTCGTAATTTATTAATTAAAATCAATAAATGGCAATATAAACACAACTCACTGTTTTTAATACAAATAAACCCTGGCACGCCATCTAAAGCCAACCACACCTCGGCATAACGCGTTAATAGGATGTTGACTGTAGTATTATCATACAATAGTATCAACGACCGAATAATAACAATAATAAAAAATTGAGAGCTCGACTGACTAAGGTCGATACCTTACAACGCGCCAGGATTTTCACAATTGGACGATACACCTGTGAACTGCGCATTAACACCTACTTGGAGATAATACATGTTTAAACGTGCTCAACTTGCCAGCGCCGTTTTATTCGCACTTTCCGCTCAGCCTTTGTATGCCCAGGACACGAACAGCATTCCCAACGAAGATGAGGTTGAAGTTATTGATGTACGCGGGGTAAAAGCCAGCCTTAACTCTGCACAGAACATTAAAATGAACGCTTCGAACATTTCTGATCTTATTGTGGCTCAGGATATCGGTAAGTTACCGGATAACAGCGTTGCCGCAGCCCTGCAACGAGTTACGGGTATCCAGGTTGCACGTACCAACGGTGAAGTTGCCCAGGTATTGATTCGTGGTTTACCTGATGTAGTGACTACTATGAGCGGCCGTAATATCTTCACTACCACAGGTCGTTCTATCTCACTGGCCGACATTCCAGCCGACCTGGTGTATTCCGTTGATGTTAAAAAATCTATCAGCGCCGCCGATATCGAAGGCGGTATCGCCGGTAGTATCGACATTCAGTTACGTCGTCCGTTTGATTTTGATGACGGCTTTTCAGCCGCCGGTAACCTGCGCTATGAATACAGTGATGAAGCGGAGTCATGGAACCCGGTAGGCAGTATTACCATCAATAATAACTGGGAAAACAGCAACGGCCGCTTTGGCGCCATGTTGAGTGTTTCTCATCAGGATCGCGACTTCCAGGACCAGGTAAACTTTGTGACCGCACCGTTTATCCTGCCCGACAGCGTGGTAAACAATCCTAATTCTGCGCCGCTTAATGTAGCCGGCGCGCCGGCAATGGCGCCCAACGTGATAGGTGGTTACTTCCGCTACGGCGACCGTACGCGTGATTCATTCAATGCCAGCTTCCAGTGGGAACCCAATAGCAACAGTTCATATTACCTGGACGTGTTCGGCGTAAATTACGAACAAAACAGCCAGTTAAACTTCTGGGTACCGCTACCTAGCTGGGGCGGCTGGGGCCAGGGCTACGTAGAGTCGTATAAAGAAGGCTCCAACGTTGCGCAATCGGTGGTTCGTCCGGACGCACCAGGCACTATTACCAGTAACCAGTCGTTCTTTAATGAGTCTGATACTTATCAGTTTGCCCTGGGTGGTGAATGGTATTTCGACAACGTAACCGTTAAGTCTGACCTGGCTTACACCGATACCGAAGCGAATAACCGTGGTTTCATTCTGGATTTAGCGTTCTTTGCTGACACCATTATCTATGACTTCGACAAAAACGGCGCCGGTATCTCCGACGTTCAAATCCTTAACGGCGACGGTCAGCCTTATGACATGACCGATCTGAGCCAGTATTATCTGTGGACCAACTTCGATTCACGTGGCCACCAGGAAGGGGATGCCATCGACTGGACCCTCGATGCCAACATTGCGCTGGACTCCTGGATCCACTCTGTAGACGTAGGTATGCGGGTTAATAATCGCTCTGCGTTCAACCAGGAAGCAGATACCGCAGGCCGGGGTAACATTTCAGGCCGCGATATTCCATTAACCGAATTCCCTGGCCTGGAAGACTACTCACCGAGCGGTTACATGAGCGACGTGACTAACCTCAACAATACCCAGTGGTTAACGCCGAATGCCGGTTACCTGTTGAGCAACCGTGCCGATATCCGCGAAGCCATGGGTTACTCTCGTGCCGAGCCGGATTTCCTGCCAGCCCGGTATTACGACAACACCGAGAAAAACTACGCCCTTTACGCGCAGGCAAACTTCAGCAACGAGTTTGGCGATATGCTGCTTGATGGTCAGGCGGGTTTCCGTGTAGTGCGTCTGGAGTCTGAACTGAACGGTAACAGCATTACCGACGGTGTAGTAGAGCCGATTACGGTTGATACCAGCGCCACAGAAGTGCTGCCAGCGGTGAACCTGCGTTTACAGGTTACCGACGAAGTCTTCCTGCGGGCTGCTTATGGTAAAACCATTAAGCGTCCTAACTTTGCCGACCTGAACCCCAGCGCCTCTTACTTTCTGCCAACAGAAACAGGCTCGATTGGTTACGGTAACGGCGGTAACCCTGAGTTAAGCGCGGTTGAGTCACAAAACTACGACCTGGCAGCTGAATGGTACTTTGGCGAAGCCAGCTCATTAACCGGTACTTTGTTCTACCGAGACATCGACGGATACGTGAAATACGTGGCCAACGAAGAAATTGTAGACGGTCGTGATTTCTCGATTACCCGCCCGGTTAACTCTGGCGCCGGTTCACTGGAAGGGGTTGAGCTTGCTTATACCCAGTTCTTTGAAAACCTGCCAGCAGTTCTGGATGGTTTAGGTGTGCAGCTAAACGCCACCTTCATGGATCACGAAGCAGAAAATGCGGAAGGGGTAATGGAGCCACTGCCAAACGTGTCTGATGAGTCTTACAACGCTATTTTGATGTATGAGCGTGAAGGCCTGAACGTTCGTTTAGCCTACAACTGGCGTAGTGAATGGTATGGTAGCTTCAACGAAGTGGGCGACCAGCCGGGCAGCTCAGTGGTTCACGATCCAATCGGCTCTTTAGACTTCTCCATTAACTACGACGTTAATGAGAACCTGACTGTAAGCTTCGACGGTACCAACCTGACCGACGATGTGGCAAACGACTACTTCGGCGGTGATTCATCTGAAGATGCCCGTCTGTACCCGCGTGATACTTATATCCGCGACCGTACATTTGCCCTGGGTATCCGCTACAGAATGTAATCAGTTCTACCCTGTTACTACTATAAAACCCCGCTCCGGCGGGGTTTTGTTTTTCTAGCATCCCCTAATCAGTACCGCCCATGGTCCAGCAAAAACAGCGACTTAAACTGCCATAGTACAAAAGTACTGTAGCTCAGCGGTCACAATTCCTGTTGACTGTCAGAAAATGGCGTCTGTATAAGACCATTGATAAAACTTACAAAAAGTCGTTGCTATGCAGTTAACAATAAAAAATAAGCTTCGGGCGCTGGCAATTTTACCGGTACTGTTTCTTAGTGTGTTTCTCCTGTTTTTAAACAACTATGAAGCGGAATCTCTGGTTGAATCGCAACTCAGGGAAACCCGCAAGCAACTACTGAACGTTAAACATCAGGAACTTAAGCACTATATCGAACTTGCCCTCTCATCGGTAAGCGACCTAACGACAGATCCTGCTAACCGGGCAGAGGGGCTGGCCCGTTTACGCCAGCAGCAGTTTGGCGACAACGGTTACTTTTTTGGCTACGACAGTCAGGGCACCCGACACTTACTGGGTAGCAGTGATACCGGCCTGGGTGAGAACTTCTGGGATCTTCAGGATAAGAAATCACAATATATTGTGCGCGACCTGGTATCCACCGGGAAACAGGCCAACGGCGGTTACTATGTTTACTATTTTCCTCGTCTCGGCGAGAGTACCCCCGTGCCCAAATTATCCTATGTTCGCTACATTCCGGCCTGGGACATTGTGATCGGTGCCGGCTTTTACATTGACGATATTGATAACTACATCAGTACCTTAAGGGAAGAAGCCAGCGAAGCCCGGCAGGCTACCTTTATTCTGACCCTGGTAATAACGGTAACGGTATTACTGATTGCCGTTGGCACGTCGTTTTTAATTTCCCGGGGGATCCTACAGCGCCTGCTATCGTTGAGTAACTCATTCCATGAGCTCACGCAGGGTGATGGTAATCTCACTCAGCGTGTAAAAGACAGTGGTAACGACGAAGTCAGCGGACTGGCGCGTAACTTTAACGGCTTTGCCTCACGCATCCATCAGTTAATCAGCCAGGTAGCGTCACAAAGCGAATCCGCATACCAGTCGACCACTGCCATCAGCAGCGATACCAAGCACGCGGATGAACAACTGCGTAAAGGCCAGCAAAGCAGCCATACGGTATCGGGCTTTGTTGGCGATTTGGTGACCTCAGCCCGAGAAGTTGCCACCAACGCCACGCAAACCGCTAGGGCAGCGAGCCAGGTGAAAAGCCACTGCGATGAAGCGAATCGTGCCATTGATGAAACCGTAGCAGTCATGAACGGACTGGAGTCTGAAATATCCGTATCTGCCGAGCAAATCGCCACCCTGCAAAAAGACGTAGTGGAAATAGGTAAAGTACTGGCGGTGATTAACGGTATCGCCGACCAGACCAACCTGCTGGCCCTAAACGCGGCGATAGAAGCGGCCCGCGCCGGCGAACAGGGCAGGGGCTTCGCAGTGGTGGCCGATGAGGTGCGCGAGCTGGCAAAACGAACCCAGGGCAGCACAGACGTGATCAGCCAAACCATTGTGCGCCTTGAGCAATCGGCAGCTAATGCGGTAGAAACCATGACAGTAAGCAGCGCTAAAAGTGTTCAGGCCAGTCAGGTAACCCAACAATCACAACAAGCGCTTAGCCAGGTGAATACCGCGCTGGCAACCATTAACGCTATGAGTGATTCAACTGCAGCAGAAACGGAGAGTCAGGTAGCGTTAGGCGATCAGTTACAGCAACATGTAGGCGATCTGGTCGCGACCCTGCAGCATATCGTCGAGCGGGCGGAAGTCAGCCAGCAAACGGCCGATACACTTGCCGGTCAGATGCAGTCACTGCGGCACCTGATGGCGCAGTTTGTTATTTAGTCTGCGCCTCATCACCGCTAAACCGTGGGGTAAACATTATTTTACCGGGCGTGATATCGAGGCTTAACGGCACATTACTCAGCCATGCCAGACCACCTTTGGCAGTATCAATCCGGTATACCGGATGCGAAGCCAGGTAACCGTTAAATAAGCCCATGTAACGGTCTGCCAGCGGCGTCAGATTACCTTTAAAGCCTGCTGCATCAATTTCGCTGTGGGTCAGCTTGAGCGAGCGAACATACAACGCTTTTTCCTGCTGATTATAATAAGGCTCGCCCTCCAGACCTAACTTCACCTTTGCCGGGTATTTCAGTCCAAACACTGACACGCTGGCAGTCGCATCAGCCTGCAGCGCAACCACCGAGCGGTTATCCGGTCCCACGGTGACATCGAGCGATTCAACACTCAACATTACCGGTATACCCGCCACCGATGTCTTCTCGCTAAGTTGGTCGATTTGCTTTAACAACCCTTGCTCAATGTCATGCTCAGTGACTGTATAGGAGGCAATGGAAGAAAGAGTGCTACAGGCGCAGATAAGACCTAGCAACGTAGCAAGAATAAAGCTTCTTAATAACATGTAGCGTACCGGATGAGTTTCAACCCGGTTAATCCTACACCAAAACAACTAAACAAAGCGTTTTTTATGGTTAAAGGCCCGCTCGTTGGCG
>NZ_BAAJLP010000046.1:0-28772 GCF_057547795.1 Alteromonas sp. 4NH20-0104
GTTAAATCAGGCTCAGAGGTAATCGAACTCACTACCCTGCAACGCTAGTAAAGTCGCGGCAGGCGCTAACATTGCGGCCTTATGAGCGGATGTACGCGGCAGGATTCGTTGCAGATAAAAGTCGCAGGTTTTCTGTTTGCCTGCTGCCAGTACCGGGTTATCGCTTTGCGCCGCGCAATCTGCCATGGAATACCACAAAACCCCCAGCAAACAGTAACCGCTGTAGGCCAGGTAATCACAGGCACCGCCCGCAGCCTCTACCGCAGAGAAGGTTTTTACCTGCAGTGAAGTTTGATACCACTCGTTAAGCAATGCAGAGGCCTGTTGCTGCGCTTCGCCATCAGCCATCGCCTCCACCAGTTCCGCCAAAGCATTTCGGGTGACGCCCAGCATATCGCCCCGGTCGCGGGTAAGCTTACGGCCAATCAGATCGAGTGACTGAATACCATTGGTGCCTTCATATAACATAGCTATGCGCACATCACGCATGAGTTGTTCCATGCCCCATTCGCGAATATAACCGTGCCCGCCAAATATCTGAATTCCCAGGCTGGTAGACTCCAGACCGGTATCGGTCATAAAAGCCTTACAGATAGGGGTTAGAAATTGCAGGATAGCCTCTGCATCATCATGGGCCTTGCCTGATGAGTTATGGGCAATATCCATGTATTTGGCATACAGCATCGCTAAAGCCCGGTTGCCCTCAGTCAGTGCTTTCTGGGTGAGTAGCATTCGCGCAATGTCGGGTTGATAAACAATTGCATCAGCTTTGGAGTCCGGTTGTTGTACTCCCTGTGGTGCGCGGGACTGCAGGCGCTCGCGAGCATAAGTTAAGGCACCCTGAAATGAAGCTTCTGAAGCGCCAAGGCCCTCAAGGCCAACCTGAAAACGGGCGTCATTCATCATGGTAAACATGCAGGCCAGACCACAATGTGGCTCGCCAACCAGCCAGCCTTTGGCACCATCAAAATTCATCACACAGGTGGGGCTGGCCTTAATGCCCATTTTTTTCTCCAGCGCGCTGGGCGAGAGAGCATTGCGTTCGCCCGGAGTGCCGTTATCATCAAGCAGAAATTTGGGCACCAGAAACAGGCTGATGCCTTTCACACCGGCAGGCGCATCCGGTAACCGGGCCAACACCATATGAATAATATTGTCAGTCCAGTCATGATCGCCGGCAGTAATAAAAATTTTACTGCCGGTAATGATGTAGCTACCGTCTTCAGCGGGTTCTGCCTTTGTGGCAAGCAGGCTTAAATCACTGCCAGCCTGTGGCTCGGTAAGATTCATTGTACCGGTCCATTGGCCGCTAACCAGCTTTTCAAGATACAGCGCCTTGAGTTCATCGGAAGCATGTTTGGTGACGGCAAGCACCGCGCTCTCGGTGAGCATGGTGGTTAAGCGCCAGCTGAGGTTCGCTGAGTTAAGCATTTCGTGTACGGGCACGGCCATGGAATAGGGGAGTCCTTGTCCGCCATATTCAATATCGCCGAGCATGGCATTCCAGCCATTGTCTACGTAACTTTGATAGGCGGCGGCAAATCCATCGGGGGTTACTACCTGGCCGTTATTCAGTTTACAGCCCTGTTCGTCGCCTTCCCGGTTCAGCGGTGCAACCACATCGGTTGCAAATTTACCACCTTGCTCAATAACTTCCAGCGCCAGTTCGGCATCAAATTCCTCGAGCCCTAACGACTGATAAAGCGAGTCGATGTTGAGCCAGTCTTTAACTAAAAATGTAAAATCAGCGAGCGGCGGGGTGTATGCCGGCATAACATTCTCCTTTGTTCAATCTGCTCTGATTGATTGCTATCGATACCATACAACGCCTGTATGAAATGCAAAATCACAGTCTGTCATTAACTTGAGCCAGCGCAATAAAGCCACTTCCGGCTGGCTGGTCAGTCAGGGTTTTTCTGCTGCCTGGACGAACGCATTTCTGAGCGGAATCAGATCATCCTTAAAACGTAATGCGTCATCCGTTATTTCAAACGGGTTTACCCGCAGCAGTTCTTCGGCCTCAACGGTAGCCCACGCCGGTGCGGGCACCCGCTCGGCAAGGGCTGTCAGAGAATCATCGCCCTGACAATGAAAGATTGGCATCCCCGAAGAGGAGTAAGTCAGCAACCTGCCTACTTCGAGGTTGAAGCCGGTCTCTTCCCAGGTTTCCCGGTGTGCTGCACAACGGGCAGATTCGCTGCCCTTAACGCCTCCCGCCGGGAAGTCGAGTTTGCCCGACAGGCGGTGTCGAATCATCAGAATACTGTTTTCAATTCTGATCAGACAGGCGGCAGCTTTAACATTCTCTGGAGAAGGTATATGGCTCGCGGTCTCAGAAACTCGGCAGCTTGGAGCAGACGGGGAGAGAGGTTGGCAACCCAAAAACGTTAAAACACAGATTATTACTGTTAAACGCGCTCTCTTAACGAGGTTATCGGGTAAAATTAAGCCGTTGGTTAACATTTATTATTAAATTCCGGTGCCCGCTGATGACAACAAGGTTGGGTACCAGTATAGCAGGATTGATTATGGCATTGGGTAAAAAGCTGTCGCCGCTGTTTTTTGGTTTGGTGTTACTGGTAGGGTTGCTGGCTTTTCTTAACTGGCCTCAGGAGCAAGCCGGTCAGACAATGGCCAAAAAGCTCACGCCGGTTAAAGTGTACGAAGCTTCTAATAAGTTGTTTCCGGTTACCATTGATGCACTGGGCACTGCCACGGCCAATGAATCCGTCACGCTAACGGCCCAGGTGGCCGATACGGTTACCCGCGTTTTGTTCGATGATGGTGATAAGGTCGAGGCTGGCCAATTGCTGGTACAACTGAACAACAAAGAAGAAGTGGCCCGTGTCGCTCAGTTACAGGTAAGTTTGGAAGAAGCGAAACGTCAGCTTAGCCGAATTAAAAACCTGGCCAAAACCAGTGCAGCTTCAGAGCAATTGCTGGATGAGCAACAGGCGCTGGTAAAATCGCTGGAAGCGCAAATTGCGGTGGCCAATGCGCAGCTGGATGATTTGCAAATTAAAGCCCCATTTAATGGCCGTCTTGGGATCCGCCGGGTGAGTGTGGGGTCGTTGGTGCGTCCTGCCGATGAAATCACAACGCTTGATGATATCAGTGTTATCAAGGTCGACTTTAACGTGGCCGAAAATCACCTGGCCAGTATGGCACTGGGCCAGAAAGTAACAGCAACGTCAGTGGCCTATCCAGGCCGCGAGTTCAGCGGTGAAATTACCGCTATAGACTCGCGTATTGATCCGGTGACCCGCTCTATTTTATCCCGCGCAGTAATTAACAATCCGGAGTCTGAATTGCGCCCGGGCATGTTAATGCAGGTCACTATCGAAAAGCAGGTACTTGATACTCTGGTGATCCCCGAAGAAGCACTGGTGCCCAATGCCGACAAGCAGTTTGTTTACGTAGTCGCCGAGAATAATGTGGTCTCTGAGCGGGAAGTCATTGTGGGAGAACGCCGTCCGGGCTGGGTGCAAATTGTGAAAGGTCTGAATGCGGGCGAACAAATTATTGTTGAAGGGACGTTGCGGGTACGCGACGGTTCTGAGGTGAGAGTCCTTAATCGCGATACGCTGGAGAGCTAAATCATGTGGTTATCAGACGTATCGGTAAAACGGCCGGTTTTTGCCTCGGTAGTTAACTTGCTGCTGATTATTTTTGGCATTGTGTCTTTTTCTATGTTGTCGCTGCGTGAGTATCCGGATATCGATCCGCCTATCGTCAGCATCAATACCAACTACCCGGGGGCGTCGGCCAATATCGTTGAAACCCGGATTACCCAGTTGCTCGAAGATCGTATCAGTGGTATCGAGGGCATAAAAAACATTACCTCAACCAGCCGTAACGGGCGCTCCGATATCACCATCGAATTTGAATTGTCGCGGGATATCGATGCCGCCTCCAATGATGTGCGTGAACGGGTGAGCCGGGCATTGAATAACCTGCCGGATCAGGCCGATCCGCCGGAGGTGTCGAAGTCTAACTCCGATGAACAGCCGGTAATGTGGTTTAACCTGCGCAGCACCAACCTCAACACCATGGAGCTAACCGATTACGCCGAACGGTATCTGGTTGATCGCCTGTCGATTGTTAACGGCGTGGCCCGGGTGCGCATTGGTGGCGGCAGAACCTACGCCATGAAAGTGTGGCTCGACAGAACCGCCATGGCTGCCAGAGATGTCACGGTGGCCGATGTGGAGTCGGTGATCCGTTCTGAAAACGTTGAGTTACCGGCCGGTCAGGTTGAGTCGTTAAACCGTGATTTTGAGGTGCGGGTAGCGCGAAGTTTCCTGACCCCGGAAGACTTTGCGGCGCTTACCGTAGCCATTGGCGCCGACGGCTACCTGGTGCGCTTAGGTGATATCGCTAAGGTTGAGCTGACCGCGGTGGAGGATGAAACCGAGTTTCGTGGTGACGGCGTTAACATGATAGGCCTCGGTATTATCAAGCAGTCTAAAGCCAATACGCTCGAAGTCGCCCGGGCTGCGCGTGAGCAAATAGCGCGCATCGAGCAAAGTCTGCCGGATAACATCTTTATTGTGCCAAGCTATGACTCGTCGGTGTTTATCGAACAGTCTATCTCCGAGGTATACAACACGTTGGGGATTGCCATGTTGCTGGTGGTAGTGGTTATCTACTTATTTTTAGGGAATGTCAGTGCCACCCTCATCCCGGCGGTTACCGTGCCGGTATCTCTGATTGCTGCGTTTATCGTTATGCTGGCACTGGGTTTTTCCATTAACCTGTTAACCCTGCTGGCGATGGTACTGGCCATTGGTTTAGTTGTGGACGACGCTATCGTGGTGCTGGAAAACATTCACCGGCGAATCGAAATGGGTGAGCCTGCCATTCTGGCCGCTTATCGGGGCACCCGTGAAGTAGGGTTTGCCGTAATTGCTACTACCCTGGTGCTGATTTCAGTGTTTGTCCCGCTGGTTTTCTTAGAAGGTAATGTGGGGCGCTTATTTACTGAGTTTGCCCTGGCCATTGCCGCTGCGGTGGCTTTCTCCAGCGTAACAGCACTAACCTTATCGCCTATGCTGGGCTCCATTTTACTTAAGAAAAGTGAGCGTTCGGGGTTTGGCAGCTGGCTGGATAACAGCTTCAAAAAGCTCGAAGCCGGCTATTTTAACAGCCTGGGTAAAACCATTCACCAGCCCATTGTGATGATGCTTTTACTGGCCGTCGCCGTAGGTCTGATTTTCCAGTTACAGCAACGTATACCTGCCGAGTTTACCCCTAAGGAAGACCGCAGTAATTTCTTTATAATTATGCAGTCTCAGGAAGGCGCCAGCTTTGAGAGTAACTCCCGCAACCTCAAACAAGTTGAAGACATTGTGATGGAATACCGCGAAGCCGGTGAACTCGACCGCGTGCTGGTTCGTGCGCCGGGCTGGGGTGGCCGTGCCGGTATTGTGGTGGTGGGCGTAGTGCCCTGGGATCAAAGGGAGCGCAGCTCCTTTGAGATCATGGATGAAATCAGTGAACGGCTGAATGTTATTCCTGATGTTCGTGCCTTTGCCATTATGCGGGCTGGTATCGGGGGCGGCGGCTTTAGCCGGCCGGTACAGTTTGTATTGCAGGGCGATACCTATGAAAACCTCGCTGAATGGCGCGATACGCTTATCGAAAAAGCCTCAGAAAATCCTAAACTGGTGCGTATAGACTCCGATTATAAATCCACTTCGCCACAGCTGCTCATCGAGATCGATAGAGATCGTGCTGCCGATTTAGGCGTTTCTATCAGTGATGTGGGCCGCACTCTGGAGACCATGTTGGGTCAGCGCCGGGTATCTACCTTCCTCGACCGTGGTGAAGAATACGACGTCATCATGGAAGGGGTTGAGTCGGAATTCAGAAGCCCTAACAGCATTGACAACCTCTACGTTCGCTCCGGTTACACCGGTAAGCTGATCCCGCTGGATAACCTGCTATCCTTCAAGGAGCAGGCAACGTCTGCCCAGCTTAACCGTTACAACCGCATGCGCTCGGTGACCATTTCTGCCAACCTGGCGGAAGATTATTCGCTGGGAGAAGCGCTGGCCTATCTGGAAAATATTGTAGAAACCGAGCTGCCCGATTCGGTGTCGATTGATTATAAAGGCGAGTCGCAGTTGTATCAGGAGTCCGGTAATTCATTTGTGTTCGTCTTCTTACTGGCACTGTCGATTACTTATCTCATTCTGGCCGCGCAATTTGAAAGCTGGGTGCATCCTCTGGTCATTATGATGACCGTTCCACTGGCCCTGCTGGGGGCGTTTATCGGGCTGTATTTTGCCGGTATGACGCTCAATATCTACAGTCAGATAGGACTGGTAATGCTCATTGGTCTGGCAGCTAAAAACGGTATATTAATTGTTGAGTTTGCCAATCAGTTGCGCGATGCCGGTGAGGAGTTTGAACAGGCTCTACGCAAAGCTTCAGCCATGCGTTTACGGCCCATCGTGATGACCGGTTTTACTACTGTATTCAGTAGTATCCCGCTGGTAATAGCCAGTGGCGCCGGGGCGGAGAGTCGCATGGCTATTGGTATGGTGATCTTCGCCGGGGTGCTGGTCTCGGCTTTCTTAACTTTATATATAGTGCCCACCGCCTATTACTGGATGGCTCGACACACTGGCTCACCACTTAAGCGTACGCACAAGCTGGAAGATCTGGATGAAGAAATTCCTTATGTGAAAGGGGAGTGATACTTTCATCCCGGCCCTCGAGCCGGAATGTCGAGTATGTTCTAGGGCTAAAATACTCCCGGTTATCCCGGAAGGTCTAACGGACCTATCCGGGATCTCCTCAAAAGTCAGACTGCCTTAAACTAGTCGAGCTATCATATTTTCCTGTCATCCCGTAAGGTCCAACGGACCTATCCGGGATCTCCTAAAAAAGTCTGACTGCTTTAAACTAGGCGAGCTATCATATCTCTCTGTCATCCCGGAAGGTCCAACGGACCTATCCGGGATCTCCTAAAAAAGTCTGACTGCTTTAAACTAGGCGAGCTATCATATCTCTCTGTCATCCCGGAAGGTCCAACGGACCTATCCGGGATCTCCTAAAAAGTCTGACTTTCTTAAACAAGGCGAGCTATGGATGATTTATCAGCTTTTTGTCGGGGTGCCGACAGCACCCAGGGGTGGCAGTGAGGCCACCCCTGGACCCCGCTCAGTTCTAGGTGTCGAAAAGCATACTGGCTGACAAAAAGGTAAAACCTAACGAGGCAGAGCGGGCGTCCTGCCCGCGCTGCCCTGGCTCGTCGTCCTTGACGAGCCTACGCTTTCCCTGATCTTTTTGTCAGCCAGTAATTCGCCACAACAGAACCACAGTAAAAGCAGGTAGTATACGAGCCAATTTGCTTTTCAAGTAAATATTGGCTCATGGGCCGGTATGACTGTACTTTTTTTGAGGATGGTTATAGCTGTCATCAGGCCAGCCAGTCGGATAAATTGAAACAGATAAAAATAAGCACGGCAGTCCAGCTCAACAACACCACAATCATCCGGGTATTCAAACCGGCATAACTGGCTTGTGGTGTGGCTTTATTGCTGGTGGGGATTAAACGGTTTGCCAGGTGGCCGCTGATAACTGTGACCGCAAAGCCAATGGCATTCCACCAAAACCAGAATATGGGGTTGTCGCTGAGCCACAAAAAGGTATTACTGAATACGCCCAGCAACAGGCCGATGTTAGCTGCTTTTGCGGTAATGGTTTTACTGTGGATACCCAGTAAAAAAATTGCCAGCACCGGGCCGTAAAACACCGAGCCGATTTTATTAATGGCTTCAATGATGGTGGGGGCGATATCACCGGCGAATAAACTTAATACCAGTGTTACCAGTCCCCAGCCGATACCGGCTGTGCGGGCAAAGCGCATATATTCATGGTCGCTGGGTTCATGGCCCTTGTAGCGACAAAAATCTTCGGTGGTCACGGCCGCCAGGCTGTTTATCGCGGAACTGAGCGAAGACATGGCCGCTGCCATAATGGCGACTACCAGCAGCCCAATCACGCCGGGTGGTAAATAATTAACAATGAAAATGGGCATCATCCAGTCGGGCTGGTCTGTTGGTATTTGCGCATGCAGCGATGGGGTATTGAGTACCAGTGCGCCTATTACTAACCCAGTGGTGCAATAAATTACTGTGATGGGGAAGCGGCTGAGCGCGACGGTATACATCACCTTGCGCAGGTCTTTTACGCTATGAGCAGACAGCGAACGCTGAGCTTCTGACTGGTCACAGCCATAATAAGAGGCATAAAGCACAATGCCACCAAATAACATAGGCAACAGCCCAAAATCGTTGCCGGTTAAACCCCATGAGCTGGTGTTTATGGCTTCCATGCGATCACTATCGATGAGTGCAAGTGCAGCATCCACACCGCCTATAACATCCACGGCGACAAACAGGCAGGTGAGGGCACCGGCCAGAATAATCACCATTTGTACCGCATCACCAAATACCACCGCTTTCATTCCCCCCACGGCAGAATAAATCAGGGTGATTACGCCAATCAACACAATGCTGTGCCATTGCTCCAGTCCCATCGTGCCTTGCAGAATCAATGATATGGCATAAATCATGATGGCGGTGGCGAAGGAGCGGCTGAGCTGAAATACAAAGCTTATCAGCAGGCGGGTGGAGCGTTCGAAACGGCGTTCGAGGAAATCGTACACACTCACCACACCGCTTTGGTGCAAGGTGGGCAATAATCGCCATAACATGAGCAGTACGGCGATGGGCAACGCCAGTTCGTAAGACAACCAAATCAACCCGCCGCCTTCGCGTAACCCAACAAAAGCAGGAGCAGAAATAAAACTGATCGCGGAGAGTTGGGTTGCCATAACCGACAGGGATAACGCCGGCCAGGGGATGGTGCGCCCGCCCAGAAAGTATTCCCTGCTATTGTGCTGGTGGCGAAATGCCAGTCCCATGGCGAGTAAACCTACGAGGTAAATCGCGATTATTGCGTAGTCAATCCAGCCCAAAATACGCTCCCTGATTGTGATTTTGTTTATTCAGTATGCTGATTTCACACTACAAATTCCAGTTGTGCTGGTTAATGTTTATCCTGAGCCTGAGTTATTTGGTCGGCACTGGCTTGCATATCCTGATCCGGACTGATTAGATAGTTGTCATTCATTTAACGGATAAAAGGGTCTCATTATGGGCAAGCGTTTGGCCGGTATTGTATTAATGCTATTTGCCTTGGCGTCCTGTAGCAATAGTGACTGGCGCACGGCAAGCCGAGAGCCAGCAGGTATCGCACCCTCACCAGACCTGGTGCAGGATGCGGTTATTGAGATCTATGCGGCGGATGCTTTTAGCTGGCGCGGCTGGTTCGCTGTACATACCTGGCTGGCCTTTAAAGAGGAAGGCGCAGAGGAATATCAGGTTTACGAAGTGGTCGGCTGGCGCGTCAAAAATGGCTATCCAGCCTTACGTCATTATAAAACCGAGAGTCCGGACCGCTACTGGTACGGCGCCAGACCAGAAAAGGTCTTATCTATTCAGGGTGACAAAGCCCGCCGACTGATCCCCGAGGTTGTGGCGGCAATTGATAAATACCCCTGGGCTAACGAATACACTGTGTTTCCGGGGCCCAACAGCAATACCTTTCCGGCCTGGATTGGCTTGCAGGTGCCGGAATTAGAGCTGGATATGCCATTTAATGCCATAGGAGCCGGGTATGCGGATTAAACTAATTGGTGCTCAGCAGGATGACGCGTAGTTGAATACCCAGGTTCGGTTAACCCTGATAGCGTTTTTAAGCTATATGATTATGTCTGGCCTGTTAACCCAGGCCGGAGTCATTCTTAACGCCATTGCCGCGCAACTGGAAATGACGGCGGCCCAGACGGTCAGTATTTTTTCCTGGCTAACCGGTGGTGCCTTAATCGGTACGCTGATGTCCATGTACCTGTATACCCGATTCAGTTTGCGGCGGTTGCTGATCATCACGTATCTGTTTTTACTGATTCTGGGCGTAGTGCTGCCGTTATTAACCGACGCCGGCTATCCTCTGCTGGCCGCTGTGTTTCTCGGTCTGGGAGTGTGTTGTGGCTGTGGTTTATCCGGTGGTGCGGTGATTATTTCCCGTATCTACCGGGCACAACGGAGGGCCTCGGCTTTTATTGCTACCGATTGTGCTTTCAGTGCGGCCGGGTTTATTTTTCCAACGCTGGCGGGCTGGTTGCTGGTTAAAGAACTGGACTGGACATTAAGCTATCTGGCCGTTGCCTCTCTGGCGGTGATTATACTGATACTGGCTGTTACTACGGTATTTCCCGACGTGCATCGGGCCGTTTCATCAGAAAGCGCCGGGCAAAAGGAAACCGCTCTGGCGCAATTTAAGCGTATCCTCACCCCTCGGGTGGTGTGTTTTGCGGTGGGGGTTTGTCTTTATCTTATTGCCCAAACGACCTTCTTAACCTGGGCGCCCAATTATCTGATGGCTTATTTTGACGCCCGGCAGGAAGTGGCTGGTCAGGTAGTGGGGAATTACTGGGGCTTCTCCATTTTTGGATTACTCACCTCGGTGGTGCTGGTGAACTTTATTCCTACCCGCCTCATGTTGCTGGTGGTCTCAGGTATCGCTATTACCTGCACTACGTTATTTTTACTTATCGACTCGGTGGCGGCATTTCTTACACTCGGACTGGCCTTTGGTTTACTGACTACCTGCATTTATAAAATTGCGATTTCAGTTGGCACCCAACAAATTGCGGACTCACCGCCAATGCTGGTTACCCTGATGTTATTCAGCGGCAGTATCGGTAGTACGCTGGCACCGGTTATATCCGGGTGGGTAGTAGAAAGCAGTGATGAAAAAGGCGCGCTGATGCTGGCACTGGCGGGCTTTATTATGATGCTGGTACTGTTTATTGTGGCAATGGTTCTGGAGCGTAAGGCAAAGCTTCAAACACTCCCTGATCCTGTTCAACCAGAGAGTGTTTGAGACCTAGCGGCAGTTACTGCTGATAGGCGTAGTCGCTCAGGCCGAGCTCATCGAGGACATCATCGAGATGAGCCAGGGCCTCTGGTGTAGGCCCCGGATATTCACCACTGATAGGGACATTACCCTGGTAGCCAATTTCGCGGCTACCGGCCTCAGAGCAGAAGTAGGCCGCTAATACCAGCGAGCGCAAACGGTTAAATACCGCTGCCGGCTGCTGTAAGCGGGCGTCGATATTGTCCCTGTCATAGGCAATATCATCCAGCAGGACTAATTGCTGAGCTTCGCTGAGCATCAGGAACGGCTGACTGTAGCGTCGCCCCGACTCATCGTCGAGCCAGATAAGTAAGCGCAGAATGCCGTCTCTATCGCGCTGTTGTTGACCGTAGGGCGCACTGACCCATTCGTCAATTACATCCACTGCGCCTATTTGCAGGGCCCCGGGCTGGCCATTCTGGGCTGGCACTAAGATGTCAGTTAAACGGGACAGCCGGGCAATTTGCTCCGTGGTCAACGTTTTTGGCCAGGGCGACGGTGGAGGCATGATCAGGTTGGGATCCTGCCCGTATCCTGCCACGCTAATGGGCTCTATCTTAAGGGTTGGCCAGTCTGAGGCTGAACCACTGACTTGAGGTGTGCTGGCGGCACAACCGGTAATGGCGGGCACTGCTGCGCTGGCCAGCATCATACCAAACAATTTTAACGACTGGCGACGGCTTAAGCCGTGCGGGTTACTCAGAGCTTTAGTGTCAGTCATCTTACAGTACTCCCTGTTGGATCTGGCCGGCCAGCCAGTTAGCGTTGCGCATGGCCAGCGTCATAATGGTGAGCGTGCAGTTTTTATGCGGGTTGGAAGCAAAAACGCCGCCGTCCATCACAAACAGGTTCGGACAATCCCAGGTTTGTCCCCACTGATTGGTCACGGAATCTGCAGGCGAGTTGCCCATTCTCGCGGTGCCCACTTCATGAATGATTTGGCCGCCTTTAGCGATGGCTTGTTCGGGGGCAGGCAGATCACCCACGGTTGCGCCCATGGTTTCAAGCAAAGTTTTGGCGGTTTGCAGGCCGTGGGCAACCTGATTCAGCTCGTGTTCTGACCACTGCCAGTGGAAGCGTGCCACCGGGATGCCCCATTTGTCGGTGACGTCAGGGTCAATATCCATATAGCAGTTGTCATTGGGCAGCATTTCGCCGCGCAGTGCAAAATACACGCTGGCACCGTAATTGGCTTTGGCTTCGTCTTTTAATGACTCGCCATAGCCTGCAAAATCGCCGGATACCCAGGCGCCGGGTTCTCTGAAGCCGGTCCCCAGTTCAAAGTGATATCCCCGTGGAAAATTCAGTTTATGTTGTGCCTTATGGCCCCACCAGGGAATAAACAAATGGTTAGCGGTATGTCCGTCTTCGTTATATCGCGGGCGGTTCTTTAACGCCGGGATAGTGGCACCGATACCGGCACCAGTAGAGTCCATCAGGTTGCGGCCCAACTGACCACTTGAATTGGCGAGGCCGTCAGGGTGTTGGGCAGATTTCGAGTTAAGCATAATCCTGGCCGACTCACAGGCACTGGCTGCCAGAATAACCACCGGTGAGGCAATAACCACTTCTTCACCGCTGGCTTTATCAATGTATGTCAGACCGGTGACTGTGCCTTCATCACTGGTATTTACCTGTTTGACCATGGCATCAGTAATGAGCTTAAAATGACCGGTTTGCCGAGCCATGGGAATTAAAGACGTAGTGGTTTGAAATGCCGCACCAATGGAACAGCCGTGGCCGCAAGGGGTGGCATAAAAACAGGCTGCCCTGTCGTCTTTTGGCTGGGTCAGAACCGCGCGGTGCATGGGAACCGCAGTAATACCATGTTTTTTCGCGGCGGCAGCCACCAACAGTTCAGGAACTCTTGGGGTTGGTGGGGGTTGCAGTACGCCGGGCGGTGAGTCGGGCATGTCATCCAGCCCGGTATTGGTGCCACATACACCGACCAGACTCTCGGTTTTATCGTACCAGGGGGCAATGTCACCGTATTCAAATGGCCAGTCTGCGCCGAGCCCATCGCGGCTTTTGCCTTTAAAGTCGTGCTCACTGAAGCGCAGTGAATAGCGCCCCCAGTGGTTAGTGCGTCCACCGAGCATACGTGCCCGCCACCAGAGAAAATCGGAATCATCGTCGGTGGTGTACGGTTCGTCAGGCACCGACCAGCCACCATCAACCGTCGCATCATAGTAGCCAAAGTTTTTATCTGAGGTGGCGGCCCCCATAAGTGGTGCGTCGGCATTGCGTTTAAACATGGGCGTTTCAGTTTTGGGATCGTAGTCGCGGCCCGCTTCAAGCATTAAAACGTTAATCCCTGCTTTGGTCAGCTCATAGGCTGCCATGGCCCCGCCAGCGCCGGAGCCAACAATCACTACCTGATGAATAAAGTCGGCCATTAGCGTAACTCCCGTATTTTAATATTTTTAAACCACACTTTATCACCGTGATCCTGCAAACCGATATGGCCTTTAGCCTGTTCGCCAAAGCCATCCCATTTGGCAAACTTACTGGCGGCAACCAGTTTTTCCCAGGTCGAGGAGTACATCACTATATGCACGGTCATCACGTCATTTTGCCAGACCTCCAGCACGTCATTGTGAAGACGGATCCGCAGGTTATTCCATTCGCCTGCTTCTTTATAAGCGGCCGCCGGCGCCACTACCATGTCATAGAGCGAGCCTGAGCGGTGTGAGTCGAGCTTACTGTCGGGGTGTTTTTCATTATCAATAATCTGGATTTCGGGGGCATGGAAAAAGATGTATTGTTCACTTTCATCAGCGAGAAAGAAAATGCCACTGTTCCCGGCTTCAGAAATCTTCCAATCCAGACTCAGTTCAAACTCGGCATACTGTTTCGCTGTAATCAGGTCGCCACTGCCCTCTTTGGTAAGGGTGATGGTACCGTTAGTGACCTGCCAGTTGCTGCCGGCTTCGTCTTTTTGATAGTTACGCCAACCCTTAAGTGACTCGCCGTCGAACAAGCTTTCCCAGCCCTGTTGCTGTTCTGTGGCTGAGAGAGTGTTATCGCTGGCGAGTGCCGCGGTGGAAGCGCTTACAAGTAATCCTGCCAAAAGTGTAATCAGTGTTTTCATTGTTGTTTTCCTGTTGAAATAGACTGCTGAGCACACAGGCCCCAGGGCCTGTGTGCCGCAGGAGTTACTTAGCCTTTACGTGTTGTTCCAGCCATTGATCCTGTTCCCAGAGCATGTGTAAGATGCTTTCCTTGGCTCGGTATCCGTGAGACTCCTTGGGTAACATTACCAGTCGTGCCGTGGCACCAAGGCCTTTAAGCGCATTAAAATAGCGCTCACTTTGCATGGGGTAGGTACCACTGTTGTTATCAGCCTCGCCATGAATAAGCAATAACGGGGTTTTCATTTTGTCGGCATGCATAAAGGGCGACATGGTGTAATACACCTGGGGGGCTTCCCAGTAAGAGCGCTCTTCCGACTGGAAGCCAAATGGCGTGAGGGTGCGGTTATAGGCACCGCTGCGAGCAATTCCGGCCGCAAATAAGTCAGAATGGGAGAGCAGATTAGCCACCATAAAGGCACCATAGCTATGACCACCCACTGCCACACGCTGCCGGTCGATAAGCCCGCGAGCGTCAACAGCATCAATAGCAGCCTTAGCGTTGGCCACTAACTGGCTGCGGAAGCTGTCATTGGGCTCCTCGTCACCTTCGCCAACAATGGGGAAGGCGGCGCCATCGAGTACCACATAGCCTTTGTTTACCCAGTAAATAGGCGAGCCCCAGAACGGATAGGTAAACTCATTGGGGTTACTGGTATTCTGCGAGGCGCTGTTTTGATCTTTATACTCTCGTGGATAAGCCCACAGGATCATTGGATATTGCTTACCTTCCTGGTAGCCAACCGGCAAATAAAGCGTGCCGGAAAGCTCCAGCCCGTCATCACGCTTATACGTGATGACTTCCTTTTTGACGCTCTGAATGGCTTTAAACGGATTTTCAAAGTCTGTTAACTGCGTGAGTGACTGGTTGCTTAAGTGCCTGAAGTAGCGGTTAGGGTATTCACTTTTCGACTCGATACTCACAGTGAGTTTTTGCTCATCAACTTTGTAATCGTATAGCTCTTCCAGTTTATCGGTATAGGCAGACTGATAGAGGCGCTCTTTTTCGAGCGTTTTAAGATTAAGACTGTCGAGGAAAGGAAATTGTCCTTTATCTGAATAGCCATCGCCAAGTAAAAAGACCTTCGCGCCATCCATCGCCAGTACGCTCTGACCAAATTCATTGCGCTCAGTCACAAAAGAACCCGGATCGCTGTAGGCATCCTGATAATTACGATCGAAAATAACCGCAGGCGCTACAGTGCTGTCGCCTGGAGTAAACGCATAGGCTTTAGTATTGCGGGTATTCCACCAGTAATCCTGAGCAATCGCATAGTTGTCGTTACCCCACATAATGCGTGAAAAGCGATTATGGGTTTTAAGTAGCAACGACGGAGTGCCATCGAATGGCGGTTCCAGCGTGTAAACCGCATCGCGATATTCAACTTCAACAGCCGGATCGCCTTTATCCTGCGCTTCGGCAAAAACCAGCGTCGCCGGTTTATCGTCACGCCACTGTATAGAGCGTCTGCCTTCTCGAGTGGCCATAAAGCCTTTGGGCAGATCTTCAATCAGCGGTACCGACACGATCTTGTTGATGAACTCACCGTGTTTGCTATACACACTGGTAACTGAGGGAAAACGGTTAAACTGCACCAGATAGCTGAACGGCTTTTCATACTGGGTGACCAGCACATACTCGCCGTCAGGCGACACATTAATATTGCCGTACATAGCTGGCGGCAGCCAGCGTGAGGCTTTGCCATTCAAATTTACTTTCATGAGTGTAGAGCGGGTTAGCTGCTCAAAGTTGAATTCGTCATTTTTGTTTTTCAGCAGATCCTGATAAGTGCGGTTCTGGGCTTTTTTACCGTCACTCTCCGATACCGTCGGGCCGGTCGGGGTGGCGGTTTCGGTGTTAATCAGCGCCTGGCGGTCCTCTGGAACCACTTTCACCAGCAGCGCGGAGCCGTCAGCAAACCAATTAATCACATCGCGCATGTTGGCGTTAAGGATGGCTTTGGTAAGGCGTTTGGCCTTGGCGGTTTTTAAATCTAAAACCCATAACTCAATGCCGTTAGGGGTCTTGTGGGTCATTGCCATTTTCTTTTGATCCGGGGACCAGGCAAAATTGGATAAGCGGGGGTTATCGGGTAATCCGGCGATTTCTACCGTTTGCTGGCTGTTAACTCGCTGAATTTTTAAATCGTTATAAAAGGTATCACGACTGCCGATATTCGCTTTGGGATCAATACGTAACCCCCCCAGTCGCAGCTCCTCCTCGGATAACTCGGCAATAGTTTTATAGGTATCGCGGTACAGCATCAACGCAGTATCCTGACTATCATTCATCAGAAAATAGGGGGCGCGTTTTACATCGACGAGCTGGAGAATTTCCTCTGCCGGTTTTTGATATTCAGTGGCAGCGGGTACCGTTGGCGAGAGTATAACCGCAAAACAGAGTGCAGCAGCTCGCAGTCCTAACCAGTGATATTGCATGTTTTTCCCTTTTCTTTATTAGTATTTTGCTATCTGTCGTTATAAATGGGGTCAAAATAAGTTCAACCGCTGTCCATATTAGCCTGATTTGTAAAGTCAGGTGAATAGGGCAGGGCTGAATAACATTTACATACGCTTAACTTCTAACAGCCTTTTACGTTTTGTATGAGGTAGACGACAATGAAATGCTAAGTGCTTGTCTGAAATGAGAAATAATCTGTAAGTGTGGTTTGTGCAAAGGGGCGACTGTGGGTTTGGATAAAGATAACAGAGTGAGATATCCGCTTTGCATAGAATGACAATCAACCCGGTTCCTCACCCGAAGTATGGGTAAGCGGTACTTTGGGCCAAAAAAAAGCCAGTCCCGGGGGACTGGCTTATTATAATCGTGCCATGCGAAACGGCTTATTCGTCAAGGAAGCTGCGCAGTTGTTCTGAACGGCTTGGGTGGCGAAGTTTGCGTAATGCCTTGGCTTCAATCTGACGGATACGCTCACGGGTAACATCAAACTGCTTACCAACTTCTTCCAGCGTGTGGTCGGTATTCATGTCGATACCAAAGCGCATACGCAGTACTTTGGCTTCACGAGCCGTAAGGCCTGCAAGGACTTCCTGCGTGGCGTCTTTCAGGCTGCCGCCGGTTGCTGAATCGAGGGGCTGAATAATGGTGCTGTCCTCGATAAAATCACCCAGATGCGAGTCTTCATCATCACCGATGGGCGTTTCCATCGAGATAGGCTCCTTGGCAATTTTCAGTACCTTACGGATCTTGTCTTCTGGCATCAGCATGCGTTCAGACAGTTCCTCTGGCGTAGGTTCGCGACCCATTTCCTGTAGCATCTGACGAGAGATACGATTCAGTTTGTTAATGGTTTCAATCATGTGTACCGGGATACGGATGGTCCGCGCCTGGTCTGCGATTGAACGGGTGATTGCCTGACGAATCCACCATGTGGCATAAGTTGAGAACTTATAACCGCGACGGTATTCAAACTTATCAACCGCTTTCATCAGACCGATGTTACCTTCCTGGATAAGGTCCAGGAACTGCAAGCCACGGTTGGTGTATTTTTTCGCGATTGAAATTACCAGACGCAGGTTAGCTTCCACCATCTCTTTCTTGGCGCGACGGGCTTTTGCTTCACCAATCGACATCCGGCGGTTAATGTCTTTAATGTCGGCAATAACCAAGCCGGTTTCTTGCTCAACCTGAGAAATCTTGCCAACACTACGTTCGATTTCTTCTTTGTACGACTTTAATGCCTCAGCATAAGCGGCACTGCCAGAGAGGATAGTGTCTAACCATGCTGTTGAGGTTTCATTACCGGCAAACGCTTTGATGAAATCCTTTTTCGGCATTTTGGCGTGCATCACGCAGTATTTCATAACCAGGCGTTCCTGGATACGAACGCGGTCCATCATCTCGCGCATGTTACGCACCAGACGATCAAACTGTTTCGGAACCAGGCGGAATTCTTTGAAGATATCGCTTAATGCATTGATTTCCTTGCGGGAATCAGCATGTGTACGACCTTTGGTTTCAATGACGTCGCGGGCTACCTGATATTGGTCACGCAATTGACCAAACTTCTGACGGGCTTCTTCCGGATCAACACCCGTATCGTCTTCGTCGTCATCATCGTCGTCGTCATCATCGTCATCATCTTCGTCGTCCAGTTCTTCCTGAGAAAGTTCTGAACCAACGTGAGTAGCGGTGGGGGCGAGGTCTTCTTCGTTATTCGGGTCAACGAATCCGGAAATGATATCGCTTAAGCGGATTTCTTCGGCTTCGTATAAGTCCCACTGATCGAGCAGGTAAGTAATGGCTTCAGGGTATTCAGCAACAGAACACTGCACCTGATTAATACCGTCTTCGATACGTTTGGCGATTTCGATTTCGCCTTCACGGGTAAGAAGTTCAACGGTACCCATTTCACGCATGTACATGCGAACCGGGTCTGTCGTACGTCCAATTTCGCTTTCAACGGTTGCCAGCGCTTGCGCTGCCGCTTCTGCAACTTCTTCGTCAGTGGTGGTTTCCTGCATTAACAGTTCATCGGAATCCGGTGCAGATTCTGCTACCTGGATACCCATGTCATTGATCATGCGGATGATATCTTCTATCTGATCCGAATCGACAATGTCTTGAGGCAGATGGTCGTTGACTTCAGAAAACGTCAAATAACCTTGTTCTTTACCTTTCGCAATCAGGAGTTTAATCTGAGACTGCTTGCTTTGCGCCATATACCCTACACTTTTAAAAAATTAACCATTGCAATATGCCCCGCCAGAATGTCAATCTATGGCGGACCGAGGTAATAACGTTACACTTTACCTACGTCAGACTGCTTTTGTTGGTTTACGTTTAATTGCCTGCCCATTGCGACGACGGCAGCGAATTACACAGTATAACAGAAACACGGTTATTTTGACTACTACGGCGGTTACTTTTACCGCATCTAATTTTGCTGATAAGCCTTTCAAAACTTACCGAATCTGCTTGAATCGTGCTGTTAACTCGCGCGCCTTTGTTCGCTATTTGTCAGCCTCCTGAACAACGGCTTAAGCCCGCAGGCCAATCCTGTAAACCGCTGCTGTGAATAAAACACATCACTGCGAGTTCAAATGAACGCAGACTTAGCTGCTTTGCCGCTCCCGCATGAGCATGTTTAATTCCTGTTTTTCGTCACTGCTGAGCGCCTGAATTCTTGATTTTGACAACAATTGGTCAATGCGGCTATCGAAATGCCAGTCTAACAAGCGGGCAAAACAGTCACGAAATACTCTTTGTGAGTCGGCTTCGTCAATAAAATGCTCTTGCACCAGTAACCGACCCAGACTCTTTGAATAAGGGTGCTCTCGGAAGTTTTCAACCACCTGTGCGGTGTTAGCCTGCGGATGAGTGGCACAAAAACTGAACACATCCTGTAAAACATTCAATCCCGCAATACCTGAACCATTAAGAAATTCAGGCTGTACCGAGTCGGCACACTCCGCTGCCAGTGACGGGTGTTCCAGCAACAACCTAATCATTACGCTTATCGGCGATAAGCGGGTTTTATTAACATTGCCTACCGGATTTTTTTGCTGCTGGGGCGTGGCCGGTCCGGGGCCGGCATTAGCAGCCCGGATATCGCGGTCGAGTTTAAAGCGGTCGTACTCACCCACGTGTTTGCTCAGCTCTTCGCCTAGCATCAGTTTTTGCTGTTCACCGGCTACCTGGTCAATGAGCGGCTTGGCGGCCGACTTTAACGCAATTTTCCCCTCGGGGGTGCCAACTGAATGCTGCTTGAGTAATGCGTCAAAAAAGAAGGTGGATAGCGGTGTGGCCTTTGCCACTAGCTCTTCAAACGCCTCCTGACCAATTTGTCGTATCATGGTATCGGGATCTTCACCGTCTGGCAGAAACAGAAATTTCAGCTGAACACCGTCTTTGAGCGCTGGCAGGGCATTTTCTACTGCTCGCCAGGCGGCGTCACGGCCGGCCCGGTCACCGTCGTAACAACAGACGATTTCCTGGGTACCACGCATCAGCATGCTCATGTGATCCTGGGTGGTAGCTGTACCCAAAGCCGCTGTCGCATACTGAATGCCATACTGACTCAGCGCCACAACATCCATATACCCCTCAACCACCATGATGCGCTGTAAGTTGCGTTGCTGGCGGGTCTGGTAGTAGCCAAACAGCTCGTAGCCTTTATGGAAGATACGGGTTTCCGGTGAGTTCAGGTATTTGGGGCCGTTGCCTTCCATAATACGACCACCAAAGCCACACACCCGACCCCGTTTATCGCGTATGGGAAACATGATCCGGTCGCGAAAAAAGTCATACTGTTTGCCGTTGTCGTTCTGATTAACCAGTTTCAGGTCGAGCAGCTGTTTTTTCAGCGCGTTGTCGGTACCAAAGGTTTTCAGTACAGCGTCCCAGTCGGGTGGCGCGTAGCCAATCTCCCACTGTTTTACAATCTCGCCTGACAAACCCCGTTGCTTCAGGTAATCCACCGCTTTACTGCCCTGGGCATGGTGCTTTAACTGATGCTGAAAGAAGCGTGTGACTTTTTCCATTAACTGAAAGTCAGACTCGTTTTGCTGTTTGTTCTTGTCACTGGTAAACCGACCTGAACCTTGTTCTCTGGGAACGTCAAGGCCGTGCAGTTTAGCGAGTTCTTCAATGGCTTCAACAAACTCCAGGCGATCGTAATCCATCAGGAACGAAATGGCGTTACCGTGTTCACCACAGCCAAAGCAATGATAGAACTGCTTATCCTGACTGACGGTGAAGGAAGGTGTCTTTTCGTCGTGGAACGGACAACAGGCTGAATAGTTTTTTCCCGCTTTTTTTAGCCGCACCCGGCTATCAACAATTTCGACAATATCGGTACGGGCCAATAAGTCGTCGATAAATTCGCGAGGGATCTTACCTGCCATAGAATGTGCTACGCTGCCATGAAGTATTGTGGTTGCGGATACTTTATCAGGATATGTGGTTAGCGCAATGATCTGCGCTACAACCATAAATGCCAGCGGGTGAGGGGGAAATTACCCTAAACGCTGTTTGATTTGGGCGCTCAATGCACCCATATCGGCCCGGCCTTGTACCTGGGGTTTTAACACACCCATCACCTTGCCCATGTCCTGCATGCCACTGGCACCGGTTGAAGCCATGGCTTCATCGATCAGGGCTGCAATTTCCTCTTCGCTAAGAGGCTGGGGTAGGAAAGACTCGAGTTCGACAATCTCTGAGCGCTCAGTTTGCGCCAGGTCATCACGACCTGCCGAATCATACTGCGCGGCAGCATCCTGGCGCTGTTTAACCATTTTAGTTAACACTGCCAGGATATCAGAATCGCCTAAAGTTACCTGCTCATCGATTTCTTTTTGCTTAATTGCTGCTAACGCCATGCGAATAGTGCCAAGGCGAACTTTATTTTTAGCCCGCATAGCATCTTTTTGTGCATTTTTTAAATCGTCAATTAGCGCCATAAGTTACTCAGTCGATGATTGCTTACAGGTTTAACGCTGCAATAAAATAGTGCAGCTAAAACTGAACTAAATTAACTTAGTACAGTTTTACGCGACGTGCGTTTTCGCGAGCCAGCTTTTTCAGGTGACGTTTTTTAGCAGCAGCTTTCTTGCGCTTACGTTCCCAGGTTGGCTTTTCGAAAAATTCACGACGACGAACTTCTGACAGAACACCGGCTTTTTCACAAGAACGCTTAAAACGACGCAGTGCAACGTCAAATGGCTCGTTTTCTCTAACTTTAACGATAGGCATTAAAAATTCACCTCAAAACTTAACAGGATGTCCGGGATAAAAGCGGTACTTTTAAACCACCCGGGTTAAAAATGGTGCGAAATTCTAATCATTCACGCCCACGATGTAAAGTCCTAGTGTTAAAAAAATAGCCAAAATGACGGTTATGATTCACTTCTCTGCGCCGCAGTGGCCTGAATTCACCAATTCGGGTAAACTTCGCAGCCATTATCCCGGCTTAATTTGAAGAAACAAGGTAAACAGAACACTATGCGCGTATTAGGAATTGAGACATCCTGTGATGAAACCGGTATAGCCGTTTATGATGATGAACAGGGGCTTTTGTCTCATACCTTATACAGCCAGGTAAAACTGCACGCCGACTACGGTGGTGTTGTGCCGGAGCTGGCCTCCCGCGACCACGTGCGAAAAATTGTTCCCCTGATCCAAAAAGCACTGAGCGACGCCGGTTCAACCTCGGCAGATATCGATGGCATTGCCTACACGCGAGGCCCTGGTCTGGTAGGCGCCTTACTGGTGGGAGCTTCAGTAGGCCGGTCGCTGGCCTATGCCTGGGATGTACCTACCATTGGGGTACATCATATGGAAGGTCATCTGTTAGCGCCCATGCTGGAAGATAATGCGCCGCCCTTTCCATTTGTTGCGTTACTGGTGTCTGGTGGCCATTCAATGCTGGTGCGGGTTGATGGCATTGGTAGCTATGAGCTCTTAGGGGAGTCTATCGACGATGCCGCCGGTGAAGCCTTCGATAAAACGGCTAAATTGCTGGGGCTGGATTATCCGGGTGGGCCTTTGCTGGCAAAACTGGCAGAAAACGGCGAGGGCGGACATTACCGCTTCCCACGCCCGATGACCGATCGTCCCGGACTGGATTTTAGCTTTAGCGGCCTTAAAACCTTTGCCGCCAATACCATTCGCGATGCCGACGACAGTGAGCAAACCAAAGCCAACATCGCTTTTGCTTTTCAGGAAGCGGTTATTGATACGTTAAGCATTAAGTGTAAGAGAGCACTTAAACAAACCGGCCTGAAACGGTTGGTCATCGCTGGAGGTGTGAGTGCCAATACGTCACTGCGCGCTGCCATGACAAAATTGATGCAGGACATTAACGGCGAGGTGTACTACCCGGGGTTAAATTTTTGTACCGACAATGGGGCAATGATAGCGTACGCCGGGCTGCAACGACTCAAAGCGGGCGAAACCACTCCTCTGTCAGAATCGGTGGTTCCTCGCTGGCCGCTTGATTCATTAACACCAGTGTCATAAAAAGGGTGTTATCTTATGCTTTTTAATTGATATCAAAGCCTTTTATGAAATTTTTTCGTTGGCGCAGTCTGGTTGGCTGCCTGATTCTTGTTAGTCTGAATGTACATGCTGAACGCCCGGAACAGCATGTGGTATTAATCTCAATCGATGGCTTCCGCCACGACTATATCGAAAAGCATCAGGCCCGGGCGATAGCCGGCATTGCTGCGAGGGGGGTGCGCGCTGAAAGCATGCAGCCCGTTTATCCGGCCAATACGTTTCCCAATCATATTTCACTACTCACCGGTTTATTGCCGGTCAATCACGGCATTGTGAATAACCGCTTTTATGACAAGTCGCGCCATGCTTATTATTCGATGGGCGAAGCGTATAAAGACAGCACCTGGATTACGGCAATGCCATTCTGGAATCTGGTGGAAAGCCATGGGTACCCGGCGGCTACGTATTTCTGGCCGGAATCCGATGCACGCATCGGTGGGCAGTTGCCTTCTTATCACTTTCATTATTCCAAATACTCAGATTATCAGCAGCGGGTCGATCAGATCATTGAATGGCTGACCTACCCTGATACTACCCGGCCGGTGTTTATTGCCGGCTATTTTTCGCTGGTTGATACCGTTGGGCACGATTTTGGCCCGGATGCACCACAGACGTTTGCCGCAGTACAAAAAATAGATGCATTGATAGGCCAGTTGGATGAGCGCTTACAAGCCTTACCGATAAAGGTAAACCTGGTTCTGGTGTCTGACCACGGTATGAATGCGGTGGATACGAGCCGGATTATCTATCAGGATGAACTGAATATCAGCGAGGATTTTCTGGTCCTCAACGAAGGTGAACAAATACTGTTGTATGCCAAAGACGGCGTGAGCGAAGCCGCGGTGAAAGCGCAGGAAAAAGCCCTGCGGGCGCTGGCCCTGCCGGGTGTCAGAGTATTTGATGAATATCAACGAAAGCATTATCACATGCCGCGCAATCCGCGAACCGGTGATATTATAGTGACCATTGATGCGCCAGCCCGGTTTGCCAAAAATAAAGACAGTCGTATCGGGCCCGGCGGTCATGGCTATCTGCCTGAACATCCTGATATGGGCGCTACCTTTGTGGCGGTGGGACCTGCTTTCAAGCAGGGTAAATTACTCCCGCGCTTCAGCAATCTGGAGGTTTATCCGGCATTGGCTGAAGTGCTGGGGCTTGAGTTGATTCGCCCCATCGACGGTCAACTGGACGTACTCAATCAGGCGCTGGCGGAACATTAACCAAAGAGGTTTTGAATATGAGTAAGTCTTACCCCGAAATCACCCAACGCATTTCCAGTAACCTAAAAGCTTTACGCAGTGACATCAGCGATACCATGCAGGGTTTTTCTGCCATGGCTCAGGCCGCTACCAAAGACGGCGTTCTGGATAAGAAAACCAAGGAGCTTATCGCGCTGGCTATCGGCGTCTCTACCCGTTGTGACGGTTGTATTGGCTTTCACGTTAAAGCACTGGTTGAACTGGATGCGACGAAACAGGAAATAGAAGAAACGCTGGGCATGGCCGTGTATATGGGCGGTGGCCCGTCATTGATGTATGCGGCTGATGCGATGCTAGCTTACGAGCAGTTCAGTGAAGCGAAAGCTTAATTTCTGTAGCAGGCAGCCCCGGTTTGCATAGTTTGTCGATTGGCCCAATCGGCCTGGCCATCGATTATGCGCTGGTGTGGGGAGCGTTGCTTCTGGCGCTGCTCTGGCTGCGCGTAATAGAAAAAGGCAAGCCATTACGCGCACAAGTGGAAAACACGTTGTTTAGTGTTTTTGTGGCGGCCTTGCTTGGGGCCCGTGCCGGCTTCGTGTGGCGCATGTGGTCACAATATGAGTACGACTGGCTGGCCATGCTGGATATTCGCGATGGCGGCTTTTTACCCCAGGCTGGCTTTGTGGCCGGGGCAATCCTGTTGGTCTGGCGAATACAAAAACTCCCCGCGACACGCAGTCCGACGGTAAAGGTGCTTGTGCTCACCGCGGGGTGTATGTTGCCGGTTTACATCTGGATAAACTGGGTGAACCGCAGTGAAACCATGCCATTGCCGGTAGTACAAAATAGCACTTACCAGGCGGTAGACTTCGCCGATTTTAATGATAAACCCATCGTATTAAATGTGTGGGCAACCTGGTGCCCACCTTGTCGGCGTGAAATGCCAGTGCTTGAAAAGGCTCAGCAAAAATATCCCAATCTGCATTTTATCTTTCTTAATCAGGGCGAGTCAGCAGCGCGGATTAATGGTTTTCTTAATGAAGAGGGGTTGAAGCTTAACAATGTGCTTTTGGATCCCAGCGGTGAAATTAGTGAAGCCTTCGGTGTGGCTGTATTACCCACAACATTGTTCTATTCCACGCAAGGTGAACTGCTATACCGACATGTTGGCGGGGTATCGCCTGCCAGTCTGGACTACGCATTGGAAAAGTTAACCGATCCCGCACAGTAGCGGATAACCGTTATTCGTTGGCTTTACCTTTATCCCACACTTTACTTTCTTCGCCCCTGAGTAGCCGCTGAATATTTTCTTTGTGCCTGAAAATGATCAGCACCGACAGCATGGCCACCGGTATGGTATACATGGGTTTTATAAACCAGGTAAATACCGGTGCCAGCAGCACGGTTACGATAGCGCCCAGAGACGAATAGCCCCAGATAAACACCACAACCGCCCAACTGGCTACCAGCGAGCCAGCCAGCGCCGGACCAATAGGCAGCATGGCGCCAAAGGCTGTGGCAACGCCCTTGCCGCCGGCAAAATTAAAATACAGCGGGAAGATATGGCCCAGACAGGCAGCTATAGCAATAAAGCCGAGCGCTACCGGAGGCAGCCCCATAAAATAGGCAGAATAAACCGGAACGGTGCCTTTCAGTACATCGACGAGTAATACCAGTAACGCCGGGACCCGGCCACCGAGGCGATAAACATTCGTAGCGCCGGGGTTTCCTGAGCCATGGCGGCGGGGATCCGGCAATCGAAAAGCACGGCTAATTAATACTGCACTGCTAACAGAGCCTATCAGGTAGGCAACGCCAATCATTAACAGACTGAGTGCAAGCACGCCAATGCTCCAAAAGTGCATGAAAAGTGTGCACACACTACTAGAAGATCGCCTGTAAAGCCAGTCATTGTGACGCACAGGGTGACAGTAACCGGCAGACTCTCATAGTGGCCGGACTGGCCAAGTCTGCGCTGATCGCGTAATCTTCAGCGCCAGGGCTATACTCGCATAAAAAGGTGTTTTCACTATGCAGCAAATATTTATCGAAGGGTTGGAAGTCCCTACGCTGATAGGCGTATATGACTGGGAGCGCACCCAAAATACCGTATTGGTGATCGATTTGTTGATTGATGCCGATTTAACCGCAGCAATGCAGTCAGATGATGTCGCTCACACTATCGACTATGCGGCGGTAGCGGAAACGGTAAAACAGGTGGGAAGTGAATCGACCTTTGAATTACTCGAGGCCTTCGCCAATGCCATCATTGCCGCAGTGTGCGATACCTTTGCAGTGCAAAAGCTGGTACTGACTATTGAGAAACCTGGCATATTACCCGATGCCCGAAAAGTTGGGATCCGGATAACACATCAGGTAAGCCAGTAAAGTGAGCCTGCATCAGGTCTATATTGGCATTGGCTCAAATATTGAGCGTGAGTTTCACACTCGTGAAGCTTATCGGGTACTTCATCAGTATTTTGAAAATGTTGTGGTCTCTCCGGTTTATGATTGCCCGGCAGAAGGCTTTGACGGCCCCGGTTTTTATAACTGGGTGGCGAAAGTTGATACCAGCTTATCGCTGGATGCAATTTATCAGTTATTCAAACAATTAGAAGCCGAATACGGGCGAAAAGACTGGTATAAAAAGCACTGTTCACGCACAATGGATCTCGATTTATTGTGCTTCGATCAAAAGGTGTGTGATGCACCGGTGACGCTGCCCAGAGCGGAAATTTTACAGCGAGCGTTTGTGTTGCGACCATTGGCCGATATTGCACCCGCAATGCGCCATCCGGTTGTCGGAAAAACATTCTCGCAACTCTGGCAGGAATTTGATCACAGCAAGCAGCCAACCACGCCAATCGATTTTAAATGGAGTTCACCCCAGGGATGACGCTTTTCGAGATTATTATTTTAGCCATTATTCAGGGGCTAACCGAATTCTTACCCATCAGTAGTTCTGCACATTTGATCTTGCCTGCCGAAGTGCTCGGCTGGCGCAATCAGGGGCTGGCATTCGACGTAGCCGTGCACGTAGGTAGTTTGTTGGCGGTAATGATTTACTTCCGTAATGATATCCTGCAAATGACCGGGGCCTTTTTTAAGCACGGGTTCAGCCAACAACAAACCACCGACAGCAAGCTTGCCTGGTTTGTAGTAATCGGCACTATACCGGCAGTAATCGCCGGCTTTTTACTGAAAGACCTGATCGAAACCCATGCGCGTAGTGCCGCGGTAATTGCTACCACAACAATCCTGTTTGGTTTACTACTGTGGTACGCCGATGTAAAAGCTAAGCATGTGCAGAAGCTGGAACAACTGACACTGCGTCAGACCATTATCATTGGTCTGGCCCAAATGCTGGCGTTAATTCCGGGGACATCCCGTTCTGGTATTACGATGACAGCGGGTTTAATGCTGGGCTTAAACCGCGAAAGTTCGGCACGTTTTTCGTTTTTATTGTCTATTCCGGTGATCCTCGGTGCCGGATTATTAGCAGTAAAAGACCTGCTCGAAGCAAATGAAGCGGTCGATTGGTCGGCATTAATTTACGGTGCCGGCTTTTCTTTTGTCAGTGCTTATCTGTGTATCTTTTTGTTCCTTAGCTGGATTAGCCGAATTGGTATGTTACCGTTTGTGATATACCGCTTACTGCTTGGCGCCGTGCTGATTGCCTTTATATTCTGGTAAGCCCTGTATCGAATTTATGGAGAGTACAAATGGCTGAAACTATATTTGATAAGATTATTGATAAGTCTATTCCTGCAGATATTTTGTATGAAGATGACAAAGCGCTGGCCTTTAAAGACATAAATCCCCAGGCGCCTATTCACTTTTTAGTGATCCCGAAAAAGCAAATTGCCACCATTAACGACATCACCGAAGAAGACGAAGCGCTGGTCGGTCATTTATATACCGTCGCGGCCAAGTTGGCTGTTGAGATGGGCTTTGCCGAAGAAGGTTACCGCGCGGTAATGAACTGTAATGAGTTTGGTGGCCAAACCGTTTACCACATTCATCTGCACGTTTTAGCCGGTAAGTTGATGGGCTGGCCTCCCTACACAGATAAACCCAAGCATTTAGAGTAACAAAAAGCTAACGCTTTTTGTTATCCCGGAAGCGCCAAAGGCGCTGTCCGGGATCTCCTGAAAAGGCTGACTAGTCTAAACAGTATCGCGTTCGTTATCCCGGAAGCGCCAAAGGCGCTGTCCGGGATCTCCTGAGAAGGCTGACTAATCTAAACGGTATCGCTTTTTGTTATCCCGGAAAGTACGCAGTACTTATCCGGGATCCCCATCGTGCAATTGTAGAGTGTAAAAGTGCACTAGCTCAGTCATTGAAGCGTCAAAGAGACACTTACTCCACTAATATCTACCCGTCATAGCGGCCTTGAGCCGGTATCTCCTAAACAGTCTTTCACGGCTGAAT
>NZ_BAAJLP010000047.1:0-25115 GCF_057547795.1 Alteromonas sp. 4NH20-0104
CGGAAAAAACACCCCTCTAACGGTACCACCCTGGTAAAGTTAAACAGATCATCTTGTGTCAATTATTTTCATGGATTTAACAAAAAATTATTATTTTAACTGTACAACGTTGTTGACAGGGTTAGGGGTTGTATATATTTTAAACTTTAACCGTTGTACCTGATTGTTATACATGTTGGTTGTGAAGTACAAAAAACAAGGCTGTTTTGATTTTCGCACAGGGAAAACCCAAGGTGTTTAGCAGAATTTTAGACGTTTGTTATTACCCAACAAACCGCCCGATAAAACTCTGCCTGACTGCAATCTGTAAGTTGATACTCTGCAAAAAATTAGAACGAGAGCTGACAGTCTAATCGTCGGCTTATCGTCTGTTTATTTCATCTTTATTACCTGCCTGTAAAAAACCATAAACCGTCGTGGGCGTTTCAGCCCAAAAGTGACCCGGTTTAACAAATAACATCATCAATGCAGCTTAGCGGTTGTTAATTATCTCCTGTTGTGGATTAGCAAAAAGTTGCTGAAAAAATTAGTTTGCGGTGATTTTGATAAGCGCCGACTAATTAAAAATGTGGTTATTGCAGAGCTCTTAAGCCTGCAAACGCCGCGATATAAAAGCAAAAACAAGCCGTCTGAATGAACAACCATAAGATTCATAAACGGTATTCAGGTCCCAGGGGCCATGACACAAGGAATGGAGGTAAGAACATGTTTAGAATTCAACATTTGTCGAAATCTAAACACATTGAAAAGCATCAATGTGACTGGCCGCTCACCCAGCCAGAAAAACAGCAACCCCGGTTCGGCAAGACCGCACTGAGCGTTGCTATGCTCGCTCTAAGTACATCGGTATCGGCCGAAGAACTGATACTAAAATCAATTGCTCAACACGATGGGATTGTTAATGAAAGCCCGGCACTCAATAACACCGGTGGTTTTACTCAACCCAACCGCAGTGGTTTAGCGGCCTTAAGTATTGGCGACCTGTCTGATACCCGTCAGGTCAAAACCATTGTTTCATTTGATACATCACAAATTCCGGTTGGCGCTGAAATTACCGAAGCGGTGCTGCGTATGCGGCACGCACGTTCGCCCGGCGCCAGTCCTTTTGACGTGCTTGCTCCCTGCGTGATAGATGTTAATAGCGGCGGCTTTAACGGCAATGTGGCGCTGGAGTCGGAAGACTTCGACGCGCCGGCCACCAGCACTGCGGCAGGCACATTAAGCGCAGTTGTGCGCTCAAATGAGTGGTCAGAAGCCACCTTCAGTAGTGCCGGACTCGGCGCTATTAACCGCAGCGGATATACCCAGGTCAGGGCATATTGCACGGTAGAAGATAACGGTGACAGCAGCCAGAATACGGCTAACTTTGCTTCCGGTGAGACGCCTCAATATGCGCCTGAACTGGTGATTTCTTATACCGAAGAAGTGATCGAAGTACCACATTCCATTGCCCGTATCTGGAATGAAGAATTACTGAGCTCTATTCGTTTGGATTTCGCCCGACCTACGGTTCATGCCCGTAACCTTTACCATACCTCAGCTGCCATGTGGGATGCCTGGGCGGCTTATGATGAAGAGGCCGGGCAGGTCATTCACCATGAAAAAATGGCACCGGTCGCCGATATTGATGCGGCCCGGGCCGAAGCCATCAGTTACGCAATGTATCGGATCCTGACGTGGCGGTTTGCACCATCTCCCGGTGCAGCAGAACGCTTACCTGCCTTTGATGCACGAATGGCTGAACTGGGTTATGACACCGACTACACGTCTACAGAGGGAGATTCGCCAGCGGCGCTGGGTAACCGTATTGCAGCCTCTGTGATAGAGTTTGGTCTGAATGACTATTCAAACGAACAAGCCAATTTTGCCAACAATTATTATACCTCGATTAATCCGCCGTTGTTGCCGGAATTCCCGGGGAATCCTGATCTTGTTGATCCCGATCGCTGGCAACCCTTGTCGCTGGAATTTTTCGTCGATCAAAGTGGTAATTTGATCCCCGGCGGCTCGCTGGACTTCCTGAGCCCGGAATGGGGGCATGTTACGCCGTTTGCGCTTACCGAAGACGATCTGACTGTCTACAGTCGCGACGGTCATGACTATTATGTTTACCACGATCCCGGCGCGCCGCCTGCATTTGGCACAGAAGATTACCGTGCAGGCTTCCAGCAAGTGCTGGAGTGGAGTGGTGAACTCGACCCTGCTGATGGCGTAATGATTGATATTAGTCCTGCCTCTCGGGGTAATAATACATTGGGGACTAACGACGGGCAGGGTCGCGACCTTAACCCCATTACTGGTCAGCCTTATGATCAGCAACTGGTACCTGCCGGTGATTATTACCGCGTTCTGGCTGAGTTTTGGGCCGATGGTCCGGACTCTGAAACGCCTCCCGGACACTGGTTCTCAGTGGCTAACTATGTTGTTGATCATGAATTACACATTAACCAGTTTGGCGGTCAGGGTTCCGTTCTTGATGCCCTGGAGTACGATGTCAAAATGTACCTGGTTCTGGGTGGTGCCATGCATGACTCGGCGATTTCTGCCTGGGGTGTAAAAGGCTGGTACGATTATATTCGTCCGGTTTCGGCAATTCGTCATATGTGTGACCTCGGTCAGTCGTCGGATCCGTCCGGCCCAAGCTATAATCCTGATGGCATAGGTTTGGTACCGGGTAAAATAGAAGTCGTGACGGCAGCGTCGATTCAGCCTGGTGGTGTGCATGAACACCTGGCCGGTGACAATAACGAAAACGTCGGTAAGATTGCTGCCTACGCCTGGAAGGGGCCCGATTATATCGAGGACCCGGACACCACAACGGCGGGTACCGACTGGATATTGTGTGAAAACTGGTGGCCGTATCAGCGACCAAGCTTTGTTACACCGCCATTCGCTGGCTATGTATCAGGTCACAGTACCTTTAGTCGTGCAGCTGCAGAAGTCATGACCCTGGTCACTGGTGATGAGTACTTCCCGGGTGGTATGGGCACGTTTGATGCGCCACAAAATGAGTTTCTGGTGTTTGAAGAAGGCCCGAGTGTCGACCTGCAATTACAGTGGGCGACGTATCGGGATGCCTCTGATGAAACCAGCATTTCGCGTATTTACGGCGGGATTCACCCCACCGCGGATGACATTCCTGGTCGATTAATGGGCGCCGAAATAGGGCCTGATGCCTTTAACCACGCCACACGTTATTTCTCTGGTGAGTTAGGAATTTTACCCACCATTGAGCTGGTGACTGATATTTCTGGTCAGGTGTTCCAACCTGGTGAAAGTGTTGTCCTTTCTGCGATGGCTGCCGACTCTGATGAAGCCGATCTGTCGGCTGATATCGTCTGGACTTCATCGGTTGATGGTATTTTGGGAAGCGGTTCTGAAATTACGGTTGCCAGTTTATCCGCCGGTGTGCATACCATCACCGCTACGGTAACAGACAGTAACGGTCAGACTACGGAACTGGTCTTTGAAATTGCCATTGGCAGCCAGTTACCCACCATTGAACTGATTGGTCCTGCTAACGACACCCTGGTGACAGCCGGTGACGAAATACTGTTTACCGCCACTGCTGATGACTTTGAGCAGGGGGACATTTCGGCCGATATCCTATGGTTGTCTGATATCGATGGAATGTTTGCCAGCTCGGGCAGTGCGTCGGTAACCAGCTTATCTCCGGGTCAGCATACTGTTACAGCATTAGTGCAGGACGCAGAGGGTAATGAGGCGTCAGCAAGTGTCTTACTCACCGTTTACGGCATACTTGAGGATCCTGGTGCCAGTGTGACACTGAGATCAAACCCCATTGAAGACGGTTTTATAGTGGAGTCGGCTGAAAACAGTGATACCGGTGGCGTGGCGATCCCATTCCTGTCGAATGGTGGCGCACTGCGTGTTGGCGACAATAACCTTAATCAGCAGATTAAGTTAATTACCTCATTTGCCATACCCCAGGGGACTACTGTCTCGTCTGCAACCCTCTATCTCACTCGTGGTGGTGGCGTTGGTGCCAGCCCGCTGGACTTGCTTGGCCCTTGTACGGTTGATGTTCACAGCACAGGCTTTAGTAATGACCCGCGTATTCATGCCAGCGACTTTGAGGCTGCTCCAACGGTAGCGAATGCCGGTGAATTGATTGCACCTGCCTCAGGCGATGTGTTTGTAGCGGAAATCTCTGCTCAGGGTGTGGCAGCGATTGTCGACGGTCAGTCAGCGCAGTTCAGGGTGAGTTGTACGATAGATGACAACAATGATAGCCTGGAAAACTCCATTGGATTCTACTCTGGTGAAAGTGCAGATCCTGCTCTGCAACCACAGTTAGTACTTAGTGCATCTGGCTCTGGTAGCAATACCGCACCTTCAGTTGTGATTGTGCAGCCTGCCGATGAAGCACGGGTAGCCTTGGGCGATCCGGTGATGTTTGATGCCAGTGCAATGGACGATCAAGACGGTGACTTATCATCAATGATCATCTGGCGCTCCAGTATCGATGGCATTATTGGTGAAGGCAGTATTTTCTCTGTTTCGTCTCTCAGTCAGGGATCTCATACCATTACGGCTGAGGCGCTCGACACTGAGTTTGTGCCTGGTCGCGCTACCATTACCGTACATGTGGGTGTGGATCTAACGCCGTTATTCGTTGATGCAACTGTATTGTCTGGTCTCAATAGTATTCCAGGCGCCATTGGTCTTGCTGCCGGCGATTACGACAATGACGGGTGTGTGGACTTAGCGGTAACCCCGCGCAATGTTACGGAAACAGTGCTTCTGTATAAGAGTAACTGTGACGGTACCTTTACCAACGTCACCACACAAGCCAACATGGTCACGTCTGGTGGTGCCGGCTCTGGTCTGGCATGGGGTGACTTCGACAATGATGGTTTGCTTGATCTGTACGTAGCCAATCAGTCTAACCTGAATACACGCAGCGAGTTGTGGCATAACCAGGGCGACGGTACCTTTATTGATGTATCTGATACGCTGGCTATACCAGGCAGTGCTGGTGCGATAGGGGTTGTCTGGAATGACTTCGATGGCGATAACGACCTCGATATTTTTGTTGCAGGTCGCTACGGTGATGTGCCGGCTGATAGCCTTTACCAGAACGACAGTGGTAGCTTCTTCGACGTAGCACCGTTTATGGGCATTGATGGGATTAATACCGGTTCCGGTCCGGACCGCCTGACCTACATGGGAGCCTTCGCAGACTTTGACGGTGACCTCACGCAGGACTTATGGCTGTCAGTCGACTTTGGCGCCGACGTATTGTATCGCAATATCGACGGTATGCTGGTTGACGACAGTGATGCGGCGGGTATTTCTGCCACTTCTGCCACTCATGGTATGGGGATTGCGGTAGGTGATCCGAATGGTGATGGCTGTCTGGACGTGTTGGTTACCAATAACGGCTCAGAACGCTCAACCGATCCGGCACCGTCGCCGCTGCATGCCAATAACTGTGATGGTACCTTTACGGATATTACCGCCAGTGCAGGCGTGCTGATGCGTAATGTGACTGAGTGGGGCGCTAACTTCGTGGACTTCGATAATGACGGTGATGAAGATTTAAGTATCGTTGCCGGCGGGATTTCCAATGAGGAATACGCCAACGTACTTTATCAAAACGTTGCTACTGAGGCGGGTGAGGTGCAGTTTGCCGATGTCACCGGTGCTACCGGAACGTCGGGCATGGGTAACTCACGGGGCTCTATCTGGTTCGACTTTGATGAAGATGGTGACATGGACTGGCTGATTGCTAATTCTAACGGTGTCATTTTGTTGCGAAACGACGGCCCTACGGGTAATTACTTCTCGGTGAAACTAGCCGGTGTGGTGAGCAATAGTTATGGTGTGGGTGCCCGAATCGAGGTCACCGTGGGTAGCAAAACCATGATCAGGTATCTGCAGGCCGGTTCAAGCTTCGCTTCGGCTGAAGAACTTGAAGCTGCCTTTGGTATCGGAGAAGCCGAATCTATCGATCAGATAGTCGTTAAATGGCCCAGTGGTATTGTTGATACACTTCGCGGCCCTATTAGTGCTAATAGTCAGTTACTGATTGCCGAAGGCGATTATCAGTAAACGGCGATTAGATTGCCACGGCCGGTAATGAGTTTCCGGCCAATAAAAAATCCGGTAATCGTGATTACCGGATTTTTTTATGTGTCCTGAATAAACCCGGTTTCGAGTTTATTCTTCTTCATCGAGCGGTGGCGGTGTGGCTTTTTTACGCATCGGCATGTGGCCTATATCCTCACCGGTCATGGTTCTTACCCGTTGGGTCTTTTTGACTGACTGCGCTGATTTTTTGTCTGCTGAGTTATCAGCTTTAGGCGCCTTTTTAAGTTTCGCTGGCTTGGCCTTAATACCGCTGAACTTAGACGGCAGTTCGGCATGTTGCTGGGGTTCCAGTGGATAGGAAAGTTGTTGCTTTAAAGCCGAAAAGCTTTGCCAGTCACGCTTTCCGACAAACGATACCGCGGCACCCTGATTACCCGCCCGGCCGGTACGTCCGATGCGATGAATATATTCTTCGGGATGCTTTGGCATATCATAGTTGATTACCAGCCCAACCTTGGACAAATCCAGGCCTCTGGACGCCACATCGGTGGTAACCAGGATATCAAACTGGCCGCGGGCAAATTCATTCATAACCAAAGAGCGCTTCGATTGCGCGTAGTCACCTCTTAATGGCTGTGAAGTACGGTTGGGTAAATGTTCACTAAGCACAGTGCTGAGTCGCTCGGCATCGTCTCGCGTGGCGGTAAACACAATGGCCTGATTGTAGCTATTTTGGGTCAGCTGGTCGCAGAGCAGGGCATCTTTATGCTCAATACTCTCGGCAAAATACAGCGTCTGGGTAATATCGGTATGTTCAGCCGTTGCACTGCCAACCGCGACCCTGACTGGTGATTTAAGCAGTGAATCCAGCGCGTGGTTTAACTCAATGTGATCCATCGTGGCAGAAAATAACATGGTCTGACGCTTTCGATGATCGGCTTTTCGGTTAATTAAATTAAGCGCCTGGGCAAAGCCAAGGTCGAGCATACGATCCGCTTCATCGAATATCAGCATTTCCAGACCGTTGATAAAGAAGCTTTTATCTTCTAAATGATCGGCTACCCGGCCCGGCGTACCAACAATTATATGTGGGCTGCGTCGCAACGCTTTGGTTTGATCGTTATAGTTATCGCCGCCCACAATCAGCGCGGTGGCGAGGTTTTTCTTCTGACATAACCATTTGGCTTCGCCAAATACCTGCTTGGCTAGTTCGCGGGTTGGCGCGAGTATAAGAATACGGGGATCCTGTCGGCTTAATGGTTTTTGCGTTAACAAACGGTGCACGGCAGGAATTAAAAATGCCAGTGTTTTACCTGAACCGGTTTTTGAAGAGGCGATAATATCCTTACCAATAAGGGCCGGCAGAATGGTTTTTTCCTGAACTTCAGTCAGTTCAGTAAAGCCTTTATCTTCAATACGGCTGATAAGGGTATGGTGTACAGGTAAGTCAGTAATTAACAATGTGGCTTTGCTCCGGTTTAGATCCGCGCCTATTATCCCTGATTACGTACCTGAGTAAAGCGACAAGCCAAAAAGAAGGGGCAAACCGGTGTAGCCGGATGCCCCTTTTTAAGTAATTCAGACTCAGGCAAAGGCCATTTCAGGCACATCCCCTTCAACCACCAGTTTACCAGCGGTTTTCTCTTTGATTTCATCAACCGATACGCCCGGCGCCCGTTCGCGCAAATAAAATGCGCCGTCTTTGACTTCCAGTACAGCTAAATCGGTAATGATGCGGGTAATACAGTTTACGCCGGTGAGTGGCAGGGTACATTCCTGTAATAACTTAGAATTACCGTGTTTGTCGGCGTGGGTCATGGTAACGATAATATTTTTCGCACCAGCCACTAAGTCCATAGCGCCGCCCATCCCTTTGATAAGTTTGCCCGGGATCATCCACGACGCAATATTACCATTGACATCGACTTCAAAGGCACCCAGCACTGTAAAGTCAACATGACCACCGCGGATCATGGCAAAGCTTTCTGCTGAACTGAAGATGGATGCGCCAGTGATAGCGGTTACGGTTTCTTTACCCGCGTTAATCATGTCTGCATCGACTTCTTCATCGGTAGGGTAGCGTCCCATTCCCAGCAGGCCATTTTCTGACTGTAACATTACGCTAATGCCGTCTGGTACATAGTTTGCCGCCAGGGTAGGAATACCAATCCCCAGATTGACGTAGTTACCATCCTGAAATTCCTGCGCCACGCGCATCGCAATCTGATCTCTTGTTAATGCCATGACTGCCTCCTATTTAGCCGTTACGCGACGTTCGATACGTTTTTCAAACGTGCCCTGGATAACCCGATCCACATAAATGCCCGGCGTATGAATGTGAGCAGGATCTAATGTACCCGGTTCTACAATTTCTTCCACTTCCACAACGGTAATTTTACCGGCGGTTGCCGCCATTGGATTAAAATTCTGCGCAGTGTGACGATAAACACAGTTGCCATAACGGTCGGCTTTCCAGGCTTTAACAATCGCGAAATCACCCGTAATGGATTCTTCCAGAATATAAGGACGACCATTAAATTCCTTCACTTCTTTACCTTCACCTACCGGTGTGCCGTAGCCCGTGGCAGTATAAAATGCCGGAATACCTGCACCACCAGCGCGCATTTTTTCAGCCAGTGTACCTTGTGGTGTTAGTTCGACTTCCAGTTCTCCGTTAAGCAACTGTTTTTCAAACAGTGCATTTTCACCAACGTAAGAGGAAATCATTTTCTTAATTTGTTTATCTTCGAGCAGTATGCCCAGGCCAAAGCCATCTACACCACAGTTGTTAGAAACGATAGTCAGTCCCTTGGTACCCATTTTTTTAATTTGGGCGATGCTGCCCTCAGGAATACCACACAGACCAAACCCACCGGCGATGACGGTCATATTATCTTCTAACCCTTCCATCGCGGCTTCGTAACTGGATACGACTTTATCGAAACCAGACATAGCATACTCTCCTTTAAGTAATGAACGCAGCTAGTATCAATCAGGGTTAAAATTTTGTAAAATTGATTAAATGTCACTTTTAATAAAAATAATTTATTAATATGAGTATTTCTTACCGCAATATGCAGGCGTTTTTATGTGTTGCTGATTCTGCAACCTTTGCTGAAGCTGCTGAAAAGCTGTTTGTAACCCAACCGGCGTTATCCAGCTCGATTAAGAAAATGGAAGAGCAACTGGGCGGGCAGCTTTTTAGTCGCACCACCCGACGCGTGCAGCTAACACCGGAAGGAGAAAGCTTTCTGCCCCATGCCCGCCGTATCATGCATGACTGGGATGATGCGGTGGAAGGCGTGCAAAATTTGTTTGCTATGGCTCAGGGGCGTTTATCGGTGGCGGCTATGCCATCGTTTGCCGAGTCTAAACTGCCGGGCATTCTGGTGCGCTTTCATCAGCAGTTTGTCAACATTCGCGTGCGTGTACTCGATGTTATTATGGAGGAAACCCTGCAAGCGGTGCTCTCCGGCAGGGCAGACATTGGCTTTTGCTTTGAGCCGGAAAGCAGCGACAATCTGGAGTTTTTTCCGTTATTCACCGACCGGTTTGTTGCCGTTATGCCCGCCGATCATCCGTTGGGCGCAAGTCGCACGATCACCCTTGAAGACATTGTCAGTCAGCCATTTATATCACCTAACCGAGGCTCCAGCGTGCGGCAGTGGACCGAAGTAATGACCGCTGAATACGGCCAGTTGAATATTGTGGCGGAAACCGGTCAGTACGGCACTATTGGTCAGCTTATCGCTCATGGTCTGGGGATCTCGGTAGTACCATCGCTGTGTCTCGAGCAAATGTTGCGTAAGGGCTTAATATGTCGCGATATAGAAAACAGTCCGCTGGTCAAGCGGGTAGGGATGGTGCGGGCTAACCGTGGTGTAATGGGGGTGGCAGCACAAACATTGTGGCACCAGGTAGTATCGGATTACTCTACAAATTTGTAAATTGAATCAGTAGGTTAAATTAGGCAAGGTAACGTAAAACTGACCGGGGAAAAGCCAATGACCACACCTATGACCGTAGCGACGGCGCGTCGCTATATTGCTCAGGCAACTGCTAAATCCGAACAACTGGGGATCAAAGTTTGTATTGCCATCGTCGACAGCGGGGCCCATCTGGTGGCCTTTTAACGAATGGACGACGCTTTTCTTGGTTCGGTGGATATTGCCATTAAGAAAGCCAGGACGTCCGCCTTGTTTCCGTTGGAATCTGGTCAGCTTGGTGCGCTCATTCGTTCTGAACAACTTACCGGCTTTGAGTTATCAAATGATAGTTTAATGGGGTTTAATGGCGGGGTGCCCGTTTTTAACGGTGATAATCAAGTTGGTGCGATTGGGATTTCCGGCGGTAGTGCTGAACAAGATTTAGCTATCGCTAAAGCGGCGCTGGCCTGATAGTCAGGCCCGAAAAGGCCCAACACCGGTTGCTTTTATTTACGACACACGTTTTGTAAATGCGCCAGACCGAACCTGGCATCTTCATAAGGCGTTGCGGTGACATCCACTTCCACGTAACGATTCTGGATATTGTGTTCATCCAGGTACGCCAGTATGGGGGTAAAGTCGATGCCACCCTGACCCGGAGCTTTCACCTGTAATGCTTCTGGCATAAGTTGTTCGGAGTCTCCAGGTGAGACCTGGACATGGTAATCACGATCTTTCATATGACAGCCGATAACACGCTTGCCATATTTTTTAAGCGCTTCCAGCGGAGCAACATCAGCAACCGCTACCCAGCCCAGATCCAATTGCAGCTTAACGTAGTTAGGGTCGGTATTTTCCATCAACCAGTCGAGTATGGTTTTACCTTCAACCTTGGTAAATTCCATATGATGATTATGATAGGCAAAGCCAAAACCCTGATCGTGGAATTTCTTGCCACGCAGGTTGATCCGCTCAGCCATATGCAGCACTTTGTCTACAGAATCCGGCACGGTGATGCTGACTTTGCCGTTATCGAAGGCCAATAACTCTTCCGCCAGTGGTTCAATAAAATAGTCGATGCCCAGTTTAGTGGCCAGTTCATTGGTATGATTTAGATCGTCAAGTTTTCCACTCACGTGGGCGGTAGGCGTTTTCAGATTCAGCGCTTGCAGTGTAGTAGCGAGTTCATCTATCGACAGGCCAAAAAACGGCGCGCCGGGGATTCCGATAAAACCGCCCAGGCCAAAGGGTTCTACCTGACTAAAGCCCATGGCCGCTATGTTGGCCAGTGTGCCTTTCGGATCTTTGGCAAAGCTATCGCGGAACATAAAGAGCTGTACACCATAATCACTGTTGCTGTTACAGGTGACTGCGGAGGTTTGTTCCCCGCTGCAGGACCACAGTAAGGGGGTGCCGGCCAGGGTGGCAAAAGCGGCGCTGGATTTTAAAAAATGACGTCGGCCAAAAGCCATGAGCTACTCCAAGAGACCATCATAAGGTCCTCAGATTAGCACAGAATATTTGTAACGAAAATGTAAAAGTTAGGAGGGTTAACAAATTAACCGCAAGGGCGTTTTAACGCCGCTTAGTTCAGCGCAAAACCGGGCTACACAGACCCTGACTTACCATTTTTTCTTCGGTGCAAACAATTCATCAAGCTCATCACGTTCTTCTTCGCGGCGTTTGGCCCGATCCTGAGCATTGGCGTTTTTGAGGTTTTCCTGAATGTCTTTAAGCTGCTGGTTTAGCCATTCCAGACGGGACTGGACAAATTCGTCGGGTTGCGTCTGGGCTTCCAGGGCGGCAATGGCCTTTTCGTAATATTGTCGGGCGGAGCCGAGCATATTAGTTTGCTGAGCGCCCCGGCCGCGGCGAATAAGGGTTTCTACGTTCACTTTTAACTGTAAACGTTCGAGCATTTTGTCTTGTTCGAGGTAGGTACTGCCATCGACTTTACCTTTACTTCTTTCAGTACGCAGCATGACACGAAGCTTCTTTACTGCCTGAATGTACTGAATAATCATTTTGTCGGTTTCCGGTAACGCAAACTGATTATTACTCTCGGGCTCTATATCGATAGATTTAATTCTGGCGCTGATATCGTCAAGGTGCTGTTTAATATCCGGCGAGTTACTGTTGAGTTCAAAGGTTACCTGCAAAGCCCGTTGAATACGTTTGAGTAATATTTTTATCAGCCCCTGGGAAATAGGCATCTGGGCAGTGGCCATGAGGACATTTTCAGTTTCATCGATGATTGTACGCTGCTTGGCAACTTCGGCGCGGCGCTCGGCATCCATTTTTGCTTTGTACTGTTGATAGGCATTCACCACAATGGCCAATACTACCAGCACTACTATCAGTACAATTATTATTATAAATGTCATTCAGTGCTTCCCGTCTGTGTATTGCTTTTTTTCATCGTTATTAGTTTATCGGCCCGAACTCAGGGGATGTTAACTTCAAATACGCCACCGCCCAGAGAGCCCCCGTTAGACAGCGTAATAAAACCCTGCCGGTCTCCCTGAGAATGCGCTCTGGCAATGAGGTGCGCAAAATACAGGCCTAATCCGGTACGGCCCTGAGTTACATTAAAATCTGAAGGTTTGGTATCAACGGTCACCAGCATATGATCAGGATAGCCGTCGCCGTCGTCCTCTACTTTAACAACTAAATTGCCATCTAGTTGATACGCATTGATAATAATGTCTGATTTACCATATCGAAGAGCATTGATCAAAACATCATTAATTAACAAATACATGAGGTCAGCATCCAGATACCAGGCGAGTTCGCCGGAACACTGATTTTTAATGGTAATTTTCTTCTGTGTTGCATAGAGCTGATTGGACAACACAATATCTTCGAGCAATTCGTTGATAAAACTCTGGTCAATCATTACCGGCAGGGTTTCACGGTTAGCGCGATAAAGAGACAATATTTGCACCAAACCGGTATTCATACGGTTAGCTTCATAGTGCAGGTCAACAATTTGGTTGCGGGTTTCAACGAGCTCAGGAGGAAGGGTAGACACGATTTGCTCAACCGACTGCACTAACAGGTTCAGTGAGTTTTTCATGTCGTGCACGGCGGCAGCCAGTACAGTTGAAAAATCAAACTGTGAGTCTGGAGAGAGTTCGGCGCTGTTGTTTTCCTCAGAGCGGGTTGTCATTTCTGTTACTTCCAATTGTTCTCAGACTTGCTTATGCTAGTATCCAACATAATAATAACTAATTCCTCTACTTTTGCATAAGCATGCGATTAAGCACGATAACAGGACAGCATTCTGTTCAGGCTTCATTGTATGAGTGTGCGTTGACGGTTGTCAGGTTTACGCGTGGATATACAATGAAATTACAACAATTAAGATACATTGTCGAAGTACAGAACAATAACCTTAACGTATCAGCCACTGCTGAAAGCTTATTTACCTCACAACCCGGGATCAGTAAACAAGTCCGAATGCTCGAAGATGAGCTAGGCGTGCAGATTTTTGGTCGTAGTGGTAAGCACTTAACCCATGTGACACCGGCGGGCAATGAAGTGATTAATATTGCCCGCGAGATCCTCAACAAAGTCGAGAGCATTAAAGCGGTGGCCCGCGAACACAATCTGCCTGATCAGGGTAAATTAAATATTGCCACCACCCACACGCAGGCCAGATATGCCTTACCGGATGTGATCAAAGGGTTTATGAACAAATATCCCAAGGTTTCATTGCATATGCACCAGGGCACGCCGTCGCAAATCAGTGATTTGGCCGCCAAAGGCGAAGCAGACTTTGCAATAGCTACCGAGTCGTTGCATCTGTACAACGATCTGGTAATGCTGCCGTGCTATCACTGGAATCGCAGCGTTATAGTCAATAAAGACCATCCACTGGCTAAGAAGACATCCATTACGATTGAAGATGTAGCGCAGTACCCACTGGTAACTTATGTGTTTGGATTTACCGGCCGCTCCGAGCTCGACCATGCCTTCGAGAAAGCCGGGCTAACGCCTAAGATAGTCTTTACCGCCACCGACGCTGATGTCATTAAAACCTATGTAAGGCTAGGGGTTGGGATTGGTGTTATCGCCTCGATGGCTGTGAGCGAAGAGCTGGATGCCGACCTGGTCAAAATAGACGCCAGCCATATGTTTGAATACAGCACTACCAAAATAGGCTTTCGCAAGGGGTCGTTCCTGCGCAGTTACATGTTTGACTTCATTGAGCGCTTCGCGCCGCATCTGACCAAAGACAAAGTCGAAAAGGCCATGATGCTGAAAAATAATGATGAAGTAGAGCGAATGTTTAAAGGGCACACGCTACCGGTGAAATAGCGGCGCCACACACACGTTAACACTCAATTATATTCACTGCGAGACCGCCTCTGGCGGTTTCTTTGTATTTGGTTTTCATGTCGGCGCCGGTATCCCGCATGGTTTTGATCACCTTATCGAGCGAGACCTTTTGCTCGCCGGTGCCACGCAGTGCGAGACGCGATGCATTAATGGCTTTAATCGCCCCCATGGCGTTACGTTCAATACAGGGAACCTGAACCAATCCGCCAACCGGATCGCAGGTTAAGCCCAGATTATGCTCCATACCAATTTCGGCTGCACATTCTACCGCGGCAATGTTGCCGCCCAGTACTTCAGTTAAGGCACCCGCAGCCATAGAGCAGGCAACGCCTACTTCCCCCTGACAGCCCACTTCGGCGCCGGAAATAGAGGCATTTTCTTTGTACAGAATACCAATGGCTCCGGCGGTCAGTAAAAAGCGACTGGCGATGTCTTTGTCTACCGGGCGGACGAATTTATCGACGTATTTCAGCACCGCGGGAATAATGCCGGCCGCACCGTTGGTTGGCGCTGTAACCACCCGGCCACCGGCGGCGTTTTCTTCGTTAACGGCCAGTGCAAACAGGTTTACCCAGTCCAGAGGTTGCATTGGATCGCCGCTGTATTCGGTCATCAGGCGGTGATATAGCGAGGGCGCCCGACGTATTACCTTTAACCCGCCGGGTAAAATGCCTTCGCTTTCAATGCCTCGCTCAATACAGGCATCCATGGTCATCCACAGTCCCTGCAAGCGCGTTTTTATGTCTTTACCCGGGTGCAGCGCCTGTTCATTTTTAAGCATCAGGGCACTGATACTAAAGCCTTGTTCTTTGCACAGACTTAACAATTGAGCCGCGGTGCGAAAACTAAAGGGCACGGTATTGCTAATTTCTTTGGCTTCCTGTTTGGCCTCATCCCATTGGTCATCACGCACAATGAAACCGCCGCCAATGGAATAATAGGTTTGTGAAAGCAGCAGGGTTTCGCCTTGATAAGCGTGCAAGGTCATCGCATTAGCATGGCGGGGCAAGGTTTTACGACGATGAAAAACTATGGCTTTGGAGCGCGGAAAGCGAATAGACTTCTCGCCACCAAGAGTAAGCGTTTCGTTGGCGTCGATATCGGCCAGCCAGCGGTCGATATTGTCGACGTCTATGGTATCAGGGCGTTCGCCAAGTAGTCCCAGAATTACTGCTTTGCCACTGCCGTGACCTTTACCGGTTTGTCCCAGCGAGCCAAATAGCTCTGTGGTGACATGGGTTACTGTGGTAATGAGCTGCTGGCTTCTGAGTTCATCAACAAATTCTGCCGCGGCGTTCATTGGCCCAACAGTATGCGAGCTCGATGGGCCTATGCCCACACTGAACATATCAAATACACTTATCATCAGATGCGTTTACCATTATTGTCATTATCATTCCATTCTGCCGCTGTAGCGAGGCCAGAACAAACCAGTTAAGCTAATGGTAGCATGAGAATTTCTATTGATAAGGCGTGTTTTAGCGGGCTGTGATTAAGGGTTGTCAGTATAAATTGACGCCAGGTTACGCAACAGGGCAGCTGTAGCGCCCCAAATCATGCGGTTATGCCAGGGAATAAAATGCACAGGATTGGTTAATGGTCCACGATGAAAGTGTTCCGTGATGTAGTTGTTGGTATCGAGCAAAAACGCCAGCGGCACCTCAAAGGTATCGCTCACCTCATTGCTGTCGATGATTACGTCAAAATCCGGATCAACTATGGCGACCACGGCGGTAATACAAAAGCCGGTGATAGTGCGGTGCTCTGGCATAACGCCTATTACCTGACATTTTTGCCGTGGCAGGCCTATTTCTTCCCAGGCTTCTCGTAGGGCGGTGTCTATCAGATCGGTATCCTGTGCTTCCTGTTTCCCACCGGGGAAACTAATTTGTCCGGGATGATGGACAAGGTGTAACGCCCGTTGAGTAAGTAGCACTGTAAGGCCGTCCGGGCGGTCCATAAGCGGCACCAACACTCCTGCGGCACGCCCGGCATGGGGCAACGGGTAATCGTCGCTGACCGCCAGTGGCGGCGAGGAATGAAAGCGGTGCAGAAAATCGAGTTTATTCACCGCAGGCCTCCAGCACCGGCAGGATACGGGCGACTTTATCGAGGGTTTCCTGATATTCTTCAGCCGCATTGGAGTCGAGCACAATACCGCCACCCGCCCAGCAGTAAAGCTGGTTTTGTTCACCCAGCAGGGTGCGAATACAAATGCTTGAGTCCAGGTCGTTTTTTAACCCTAAATAGAGAAAACTGCCACAATAAATACTGCGTCGGTTGGGCTCCAGTTCTTCAATAATTTCCATTGCGCGAATTTTAGGGGCGCCGGTAATAGACCCGCCGGGAAAGCAACCGGCTAATAAATCGAGGGGATGACTTCCGGGCGCTAATTTACTGGTGATCTTAGTAACCATATGGTGCACCGCCGGGTAACTTTCCAGTTTGAACAGTTCCGGTACCTGTAAACTGCCAGGAACACTGTGCTTGCTGATGTCGTTACGCAATAAATCAACAATCATCAGGTTTTCGGCGCGGTCTTTCTCGGCGCTTAACAACGACTCGGCACTGGCGGCATCTTCATCGGGGTGGGAAAATCGGGGGCGGGTGCCTTTAATCGGTTTGGTTTCAATAATGCCGTTGCGACATTGAATAAAGCGCTCTGGCGATAAACTCAGTATGGCGCTGTTGCCAACTTGCATAAACGCCGAAAAAGGCACGCTATTGGCCTGAGTCAGCGTACGGTAGGCGGTCCATAAACTGCCGTTAAATTGGGTTGTAAAACGTTGGGCAAAATTGACCTGATAACAATCGCCGGCCACCAGATACTGGTGCACGGCCGCCAGGGCCTCACTGTATGCGGCCTGACTCATGTTGCTTTGCCAGCCGCCTTTAATGGCAAATGGCACCGGCTGTGCTGAAATCCACTGCTTAAAATCGGGCACGGCTACCGCCGCAGTATGACAAAAATACCAACGGTCATCCTGAACGTCGTGGATCAGCGCACGGTTATATAAACCCAGTGCCATTTCAGGACACTGATATTCGTCTGGATTACTGGCCGGCAGAGTCTCGTACTCGCGACCCAGGTCATAACTACAATAACCGGCTAATCCAAGCACCAATGGCAGCTGCTCATAGCAGTCAGGCGCTTCACTGGTGTTAATACTGTGCTGAAACGCCGTAAGGTAACGCCTGGCGGTTTCAAGGGGGCCTTCATCGGTGGTATCGAGTGATTCCACTACCGTGCTCTGTGCCCGCACCTCCGTAATACCATGTTTAGTCGTTAGCGTCAGGGCCGGTGACCACAAGGCGATGTCATATCGGCTGTTACTTTGGGTGGAGTTGCCGGAGTCATATAACAAACTCCAGTCGTCACGGGCAACAAACTGAAAAACCGCTTGCAGCGTGGTGTTAGCGGGTAATGTTACCGGCGTGATACGCAGCGAGTCTGGGGAAAATGAAAATCGGGACTGTGGCATTCAATTCTTTTCTTGTATTTATCACAAACAATGTATTGGCAAGCCTGCTGCAACCGTGTGAGTAGCTTCACGCCACCAAAGTCGCAGATGGTTTTAATGGTGCCAGTTGTCGACATGCGGTAGTATACGGATTCTTCGTCTAGATGACTATGTGAGCCTAAAAATAAGAGGACGCCATGACCGTAATTCGTCAACAAGACTTTATCGATAGCATCGAAGATGCGCTGCAGTTCATTTCTTACTACCACCCACTTGATTATGTGAAGGCTGTTGAACAGGCCTATCTCAAGGAAGAAAGCCAGGCGGCAAAAGATGCCATGGCGCAAATCCTGATTAACTCACGTATGTCAGCCGAGGGTAAACGTCCACTGTGTCAGGATACAGGCATTGTGACCTGTTTCGTGAAAATTGGCATGGCTGTAAGCTGGGATAAAACCGACATGACCGTTCAGCAAATGGTTGATGAAGGTACCCGCCGTGCTTACCTGAACCCGGATAATCCGTTACGTGCTTCGATTGTAGCCGATCCGGCCGGTGCGCGGAAAAATACCAAAGACAATACCCCGGCGGTCGTCCATATCGACACCGTTGCGGGCGATAAAATTGAAGTGATGATCGCGGCCAAAGGCGGCGGTTCTGAAAACAAATCAAAAATGGTAATGCTCAATCCCAGCGACGACATTGTTGAATGGGTACTGAAAACCTTACCAACCATGGGCGCTGGCTGGTGTCCGCCAGGCATGCTTGGCCTGGGCATTGGTGGTACTGCTGAGAAAGCGGCGGTACTGGCCAAAGAAAGCCTGATGGATCCGGTGGATATTCAGGAGCTGATTGCTCGTGGCCCGGAAACTACCGATGAAAAACTGCGGGTGGAAATTTACGAACGTGTAAATAAACTGGGTATCGGTGCACAGGGCCTCGGCGGTTTAACTACCGTGGTGGATGTGAAAATTAAATCGGTACCGACTCACGCGGCGTCTAAGCCTGTGGCAATGATCCCCAACTGTGCGGCAACCCGTCATGCGCATTTCTACCTCGACGGTAGTGGCCCGGCAGACTTAAAAGCGCCTAAGCTGGAAGAATGGCCGGAAGTCACCTGGGAAGTCAGTGAAAATACCCGCCGCGTGAATATGGACGAAGTCACCAAAGAAGACATCAAAGAATGGAAAGTAGGCGAAACCGTGCTGCTGTCTGGCAAGATGTTGACCGGCCGTGATGCGGCGCACAAACGCATTCAGACCATGTTGGAAAACGGTGAAGGGTTACCAGAAGGTGTAGACCTGAACGGTAAGTTTATCTACTACGTAGGTCCGGTAGACGCTGTGGGCGACGAGGTAGTAGGTCCTGCTGGCCCGACGACTGCAACCCGGATGGATAAATTCACCGACATGATGCTGGAGAAAACCGGTATTGCCGGTATGATTGGTAAAGCTGAACGCGGTCCAGCGACTGTTGAATCCATTGCTAAACACGAATCAGTGTATCTGATGGCAGTGGGTGGTGCGGCTTACCTGGTGTCTAAAGCCATTAAGAAAGCCCGTGTGGTTGCCTTTGAAGACTTAGGGATGGAAGCCATCTATGAGTTTGAAGTGGAAGACATGCCGGTAACCGTAGCCGTGGACTCTACCGGGGCCAATGCTCACCAGACCGGCCCGGCTATCTGGAAGGCAAAAATTGCAGAGTTGGACGAAGCACTGTCTAAATAACCAGCATTTAACACCAGTTAAGCGATTATTCGCTTAAACCAAAACCAAAAACGGGTAACATGAGTTACCCGTTTTTTTATTGAAGTTATTCAGGTTGGTAATGGAACACCTTAATATTATTATTCCCGCTGGCGCTGCATTACTGGCACTAGTTATTGGCCTGGTGATTGGCCGGTTTCAGGGCAAGGTACAAGCGCAACAAGCACAGGCCGAACAACAATTGTTGGTACAGCAACTTGAACAGGCACAGCAGTCCTTAGAGGCCGTCGAGAAAAGAGCTGGGCAGGATATAAACGAACTTAAGCAGCAGCTTTCCTCGTTGCAGGCTTCATTACAGGAACAAGCGGCCAAAGCGGCATTGCTGCCAGAAGCGCAACAGCAACGTCAGCAGTTACAAAGTGAATTAAAAACCCTTCAGGGCGATTTTACCCAGTTAAAAGCGTCCAGCGATGCCCGCCAGGCGGCTTTTGATGTGGCTGAAAAATCTCATGAAGAAAAGCTCGCCAGCCTGCAACAAGCCGAAAAGCGGCTGCAGGAGCAGTTTGAGAACCTCGCCAATCGCATTTTTCAACAAAAAGCCGAGAGCTTTGGCAACGAAAGTAAAACCCGCCTGGATGCGCTGCTAAACCCGTTGAAAGATCAAATCGAAGGTTTCAAAAAGCAGGTTACTGACCAATACGTCAAAGAAGGGCAGGAGCGAGCCTCACTTAAAACCGAGATTCTGGGTTTAAAAGCGTTAAACCAGCAGATCACCGAAGATGCCGCGGCGTTAACCCGGGCGTTGAAAGGCGATAACAAGCAACAGGGTAACTGGGGTGAGGTCGTGCTGGAACGGATCCTGAAGGAATCCGGCTTACGGGAAGGCCATGAGTTCGAAACCCAGGTGTCGGCTCGTAACGAGCAGGGTAAACTGCAACAGCCCGATGTGGTTGTACATTTGCCTAACGACAAAGATGTGATCATCGATTCAAAGGTGAGCCTGGCCGCCTACGAACGGTATTTTAACAGCGACAATGACGAAGAACGGGCTCGCCAATTAAAAGAGCACGTCAATTCGCTGCGAACCCATATTAAAGCGCTGGGTGCAAAAGATTACCATGAGCTGGAAGCGATCCGCTCGCTCGACTACGTACTGATGTTTATTCCGGTAGAGCCGGCGTTTTTGCTAGCAGTAGAAAGCGATCCCGAACTGGTCACGCTGGCCCTTAACAACAATATTATGCTGGTTTCGCCCACCAATCTGTTGGTAGCACTGCGTACCATCAACAATATCTGGCAATATGAATATCAAAATCAGAACGCTCAGAAAATTGCCCAGCATGCGGCTAAACTTTACGATAAGTTTGCCGGTTTTGTTGGCGATATGGAAAAGATTGGTAAGGCAGTAGAAAGCACTCAGAAACACTATGATGCCGCGCTGAATAAATTAACCAGTGGGCGGGGTAACCTGGTGCGTCAGGTTGAACAGTTCCGCGCATTGGGGGTTCAACCCAGTAAACGGCTGGCCGATACCAGTGATGACGACTCCGACGAACAGGACTAAACAAGGTAATTCAATTTTGTACCGGCCATTACCGCCTGATTTCGGCCGTTTGCTTTGGCCTGGTACAGTGCATCGTCAGCCAGTTTAAGCAGTTGGTCCGGGTCTCGGGCCTGACTGGCTTCCACACAACCAATGCTGATAGTCAGAGGGTCGGCTGCGTCGGCCCACTTAGCTTCACTCAGTGTTTGACAGATTTTATCGGCTATTAGTTTTGCGTCACTCTGAGACTGGTCGGCCAGCAGCACAATAAACTCCTCACCACCAAATCGGGCGACCAGATCAGATTGCCTGACCTGCTGCTTTAATTGTTTGGCGGTATGCACAATAGCTTTGTCACCAGCACTGTGACCAAAGGTATCGTTGATCATTTTAAAGTAGTCGATATCGAGCATTAAAATACTAAACGGGCGCTGATAGCGTTGAAACAGCGAGAATTGGTACTCCAGTTGTGATTGAAACGCCCGGCGGTTAAGCAGTCCCGTCAGCTGGTCGTGGTCGGCGAGATATTTCATGCGCACAATTAACCGGGAGATGGTAGTCCCTACTGCGGTGGTATTGATTAATATAACCAGCACAACCTGCATCCATAGCATCAGTGACGCATTGTAAGGAGAGAAAAACAAACTGTTTTGTGGAATAGGTACGGTAACTGCCCAGAGGGTAATTTTACTGACCACCATGACTATGATGAGGACATCGGCCAGGCACAGGATGCTGGCGATATTGGCTGAAAAGGCCTCATGCAACGCCTTAAATTTCATTTTCAGGGTGGCAACCATCACCACGATAATCATACCTAACGCCAGTAATGACGCGGATTCTGGTGTTATCCAACCCAATAAAAACAAGCCATAGGCTGCACTCACCACCAGGATCATTGAACTAAACCATTTCGGATCGATGGTCAGGCGAAATAGGTGTCGTAGTGCAAGGTTATAGATAATAAATGAAATCAGTAATATGATATCCCCAATCACCCACAAAAAAAGTGTGGGATTGTCGGGATGACGAAAATCGAGAAGCAGGGCCAGCGCAAATAACAGGTTGGCCAGCGCAAAGCGGATACTGCTGTTATGGTACAACTGTAAAGGCTTGGCAATCACTATCCAGCCAATACTGAACAGCAGAGCCAATAAAATATTGACTTTGTTTAACTCGATACTGGTTGAAAGGAGTGTATCCATCAAAATGCCATCAGCTCGACATACCTTTAGTTTAGCGCAACTTCGTGACTAATTATTGAAGCAGATCATTAACCAATCGACTGCATAGGAGCAGGGAATGAGCGTTCTATCCACCGTAGTTAAAACCATGCGTCCTCCGTTTTTATTGCTGGTAGTGAGTTGTCTGACACTCAGCTTTGGCTTTGTTAACTTTTTAAATATAGACGGTTCCTGGTTTTTATTAAGTTTAATTGTGGTTTGTGGCCTGTGTGCACATATTGCTGTAAACATGCTCAATGAATATGTTGACTGTACCAGTAAGCTGGATTTTTCCACCAACCGAACCCCCTTCAGTGGCGGTAGCGGGGCGCTGGTCAATCAGCCGTCGGTGGCCGGGTTGGTAAAATACATTGGTATTGCCTTTGTCGTACTCACCATTGCCTCAGGATTGCTGGTGTTACAACACACGCCTGAAGCCTGGGTTTCGTTATTTGGTATGGGAGTGTTAGGGGTAATAATAGTAGTAAGCTATACACCGGTGCTCAACCGCTACCCCTGGTTATGCCTGGTGGCACCGGGATTAGGTTTTGGTATTTTAATGTCATACGGTAGCTATGTGGCCATCAGCGGTTCGCATAATACAACAATGTTATTATTGGCGCTGATCCCCACGTTGTTAACTAATAATCTGTTACTACTCAATCAGTTTCCCGATGCGGCCAATGATGCAGAGCATGGCCGAAACCATGTGCTCATAGAATACGGTTATGCGTTTTCAGCCAGGCTGTATTTAGTGCAATGGCTACTCACCATACTGGTCGTTGTGTTAACCGTAGTAGCGTTTCATTTACCCTGGTACAGCCTTATTTGTTTATTACCTATGCTGCCGGGTTGGCGGATATATCAACAGGCCAAACAGTTTGAACAGCCTGATAAACCCTTTTTGGCGGCAATGGGGCAGAATGTCATTATGACACTCGCAACGCCGTTGTTATTAGGAGTGGTGCTGTGTGTGGCAGGCTAAACGTTACCGATAGTCCTGGTGTCAGGCAGTTGTGCGATCAACTGGAAATTCATTTCTGGCCAGAGGAGGGCATGCGGTTCAGCCGTTTTGTACGCGCCACTGAAAGAGTAACCATTGTGCTCGAACAACAGGGAAGAAGGGTAGCGCGGAATGCCATCTGGTGGTTGCTGCTGGAGCCGGAACACAGCACTGGTATTATGCATTTCAAGCCGTCACGTTATACTTCTTTCAATACCCGTTACGACAAGCTCAACGTGCCTCGTAGCGCGGGATATCACTCTTTTCGACAGCATCGTTGTGTTATTCCGGTCGCTGGTTTTGGTGAGTCGCAAAAAGTCGGCAGTAAAATGACTTACCACGACATGATTGCCAATCCCGAAGCGCAAATGGCCATGGGCGGCCTGTATCGTGAATGGCACGGTCACGACAGTCATGGTAATGAGTTTGTTGAGACCTCTTGCTCGGTGGTTACGTTGCCGCCACACGAAAAATTAGTGGATGTTCATCAAAAATCCACGCCATTAATGTTATCTCCAAAAGATAACAGCCTGCAGCGATGGCTTGATGCAGGCATTACTGAGCCACAGGCGCTTGAAGATTTATTAGTACCCAAAATACGCCACCAGTTTAAGGTTCAGCCCATTAATAAGCCTTCACTCTATCAGCCTGCCGGAGAGTCATATGATCTTGAACCGGATTAATCAAAAAGAGCATAAAAAATAAAGCTAACCGATTCGCAAGTACAGCAAATCAGGCAGTTAGCGGTTTGTCGTAACACCAATAAGGACTATTCCCTTACGATAGAGTTTTATCATTCAAAGGAATAGTAATATGGACATGAAAATAGACTCAAAATTAATCGTTAAACTCAGAAAAGAGAAAGGGTGGAGTCAACAGCACCTTTCCCTTGCTTCCGGGGTAAGTCTGCGCACTGTTCAGAGAGTAGAGAACGAGGGGAACACATCTCTAGAAACGCTGAAATCGCTGGCATCAGCGTTTGAAACTGATTTTAACAGTCTGATTTTTAAACCCTCAAAACCAAATGGCGTAGTGAAAAAGACAGCGGCTTCTTTTGCTTTGCTTATGTCTTTGGCAATGAGTGTTTTTCTTACATCAACGACTACAGCTTCGCCCGGTGTGGAAGTGCTGGCCGACAAAATGATAGTTTCTCAAAATAAGAAAGAGACCGTCTTCTTTGGCAAAGTCACGATGGTTATTCCCCCTGATGTCCCTTTTGAGATTTCGACAATTGAAAGTCATCCGAACGATAACAACTACGATTATCAACTTAAAATCACTGCGGAAGACTCATCATTTCTAGCTTTAGGTGCTCGAATTAAAAGAGTAGATACGGGGTTAGAGATTAGTGCAGCAGAAATGCGTACAAGCAACGCTACCTATGAGTAATGTTACTAACCACTCAATTAGCTCACTCATTGCGTTCGCTGGAATATTTGCACGTGGAGCGGTTTTGCCATTATGCCCCGGTGGCAGCCTCCGCGATTGGAAAATTAAGGGCCAGAGTTCACACATGATTAGGGGAGTCTTATCAGCGCTGTTTATGTTTCTTGCTTACCCGTTGGGTAATGCGGTTGCCGAAGAGCATTATTTGGTGGGTGTCAAAGAGCAAGGTTATTTATTCAATAACACAGACGAGTTACTGAACGACAATCAACTTCGAGCAATAATCTCATCTAAAAAAGTAGACAGCATTACGTTAATCCTAGACAAGTGCATGGATCCACAGCGTACAATTGACGCCTATATTGTGCTTAATGGCTTCGGTATCAATAGGATTTCGCTACACATTAACCCCAAACAACAACACTCAGACTGTGAACATGCATAACATAACCTGAGGCGCGTAACCGCAGAG
>NZ_BAAJLP010000048.1:0-22937 GCF_057547795.1 Alteromonas sp. 4NH20-0104
AAATTTGAGACATGCATTCAAGCGTTAATTTCTTAAGATCCTACCTATGATCAGCGGTTAGTTCCTATTCTTATTCTATAGGGAATCAAACGCATTTTTTGAATTAAAAAGATAGTTAATTGACGACAGTTCAGTTCCTGAATCAGAAGCTGAACCATGCTAAACGTGAATAGGGGTTATTGCTCTAAAACCTTTCTCCATAAGGTAAATATATCAAAGACCTTATCGAAGTTTAAATCAGGGTGATTCGAATTATGTCCAACCAAGTCCACCAAGGCTTGCCCTTGCCCATTTAACCAAATTCGAACGTAAACAGACAAACTTTTGCCTACTTTTTCCGGGTCTATGAGCGCCACATACCGCTGAATGACGCCTCGCTCTTCGAGTAATTTGACCCTGCGTAAACAGGGTGACGGAGACAGGCCAACCTGTTCCGCAAGTTCTATATTTTGTAACCGACCATTATGCTGTAGCGCTTTGAGAATACGCTTATCTATTAGATCCAATTTATTTAGCACCCAAATTCAACAAACACATAAATAATAGCGCTAAAAACCAAATTAACACAACGACTCGCCATTATTCGCAATCGAAAACTATTGCACTTGCCGGATAATATTCACACTATTTTATTGCTGACGGAATCAAAAGTGACTGCAACAAGAATTCACGAATTCAGGCGAGGACAACGAGACGCGATCCCCGTACTACTAGGATTCATTCCCTTTGCACTGGTATTAGGTGCACAGGCCACACAAAAAGGACTTCCTCCTTACATTGTGGCATTGATGACAGGGATTAATTTTGCCGGAGGCTCCGAATTCACAGCTGTGGAACTCTGGACCTCCCCACCGCACCTTTTATTGATTATCAGTATGTCGTTATTGGTGAATATCAGGCACGTTCTTATGAGCGCTGTAATTGCTCGCTACTTACGGCACTTACCGGGAAGGAAAGCCTATTTAGCGCTATTTTTTATGTGCGACGAAAGCTGGGCTATGAGCCTGCGCGATACGTTAAGTGTATCCGTCCGATGATCCCACCTAATCTTTAGTAAACTGCCATGGTAGCAGTAGCTTGATTTCGGTTTCCGGTTGGCTGAGTAATTCCAGACTTTTCATCACATATTCGAATACATTGAGGTCGTTGGCTTTGGCGGTTTCGATGATACTGTAGAGGACGGCACTGGCGTTTGCGCCAGTAGCCGTCTGGCTGAACAGCCAGTTTTTCCTGCCAATGACGAACGGTTTTATCGCTCGCTCTGCACGGTTGTTATCAATGCTGAGCTGGCCGTTTAGTATGTAACGTTCCAGTTTATGCCATTGGTTCAGGCAATACTGTATCGCCTCACCCAGTTTTGATTTCGGTAACACTTGTTGTGCTGATTTGGTTAGCCAGGTATGAAGTTGATTCAGTAATGGCAGGCTCTTTTCCTGCCGTATGGCATAGCGTTGTTCTGCTGAGCTATCTTTTAGCTGGGTTTCGATACGGTAGAGCTTTTGGATATGGTTCAGGGCCCAGTCGGCTTTGCCACTGCCTTTATTACCCGCCCCTTTTTTGGCCTCCACGAACTTGCGTCTGGCATGAGCCCAGCAGCCGACTAAGGTGGCCTGTGTTTGCTCGTAGCCAACATAACCATCCACTTGTAGATAACCGTTATAGCCATTTAGGAAGTCCACGGCACATTGCCCGGCCCGACTATTGTGGTAGTCGTACAGGACGATATTCGGGATGGTTGAGCCTGGTATGTTTGCGTCAGGTGAATCTGCTCCGGTGGCATACAACCACATATAGCTCGTCGATTTATCTGCATCGACCACCTTCATAGAAGGTGGTTTAAAGATGACAACAAAAACTATCTTAATAAGATAATTCTGTTGACAAAATGTAAATAAAACGTGATTATCGTAATACACTAATATTTACAAAAGTCACTTTGAAGTGCGAGGTACCCATTTATGAGCCAAGCCCTGCCTGCTGAACTTAGTAGCCCCTCTCACAAGCTAGAGAAGGCCTTGCTCCACCCTTTCAGGCTTGTCGCGGTGCTCGTGGCCTCGTTGAGCCTGCAGAGTCTTGCCTGGCAATTGGGCAAAGCTTTGGCGAGGACCTTCAGGAAAGCGGCCCTCACAGCGAACACCCCGCAACTTTCAGTTCTCTGGTCCTGTACGGCTCGCCAAATATTTGGTGCCGTTTCGGGCTCTATACACAGATCGGTCTGCTGCCTTTCGCCTAGTGCTCATCAGGCTTACTGGGTCATGCGCGCGTCTCAAAAACAAACTGAACCGACACAGAAATTTCTTACAGTGCATCAAGTCCAAGGTATCTGCACTCGAACACTTCATAGCCAAACCATCGATAGGAAAGTTTTTAGAAATGAATAAGCCAACACTGCTTCCGTACAAAATTACCGGCCATCAATATATCAACGGCAATTGGAGCATAGGATGCTCGGAACGTCGTCTCGACGACCGCAACCCCTATAATAATGAGCAGTTGCTCGACATGCAGCTTGGATCTTCAAAGGACCTTGATGAGGCCTATAAAGGGTCGAAGCAGGCTCAACAGCTGTGGGCGAAAGTCGCTCCTGCTGAGCGTGTTGCGCTTGTGAACGCTTTGGCTTCGGTCATGGAGTCCCGTAGCGATGAAATTATTGACTGGCTTATTCGCGAGTCAGGCAGCACCCGTGGAAAAGCAACCTTTGAGTGTTTCCATACGATTAACATGGTCCGTGAGAGCGCCACTCTCCCGTTCCAGGTGGAAGGTAAAGTCCTCACCAGCTATAAACCTGGGAAGCAAAGCTTTGTATTTCGTGAGCCGCTCGGGGTCATAGGCGTCATCAGCCCCTGGAATTTCCCGCTCTATCTCAGCATGCGATCGGTCGTGCCAGCGATCGCATTAGGTAATACTGTAGTCTTGAAGCCAGCTAGCGATACGGCTATCACCGGAGGCCTTTTGATAGCTCACCTGTTCGAGGAAGCAGGCTTCCCGCCAGGAGTGTTAAACGTGATTGTTGGTGCCGGTTCCGAAATCGGTGATGCCTTCGTAGAACATTCCGTCCCAAGCTTGATTTCGTTCACAGGGTCGACAGACATCGGCCGCAGTGTGGGGCGCATTGCTGTCGGCGGAAACTACATCAAACGCGTAGCCCTAGAACTTGGTGGTAATGCCCCGCTGGTCGTATTGGACGACGCCGACATCGAGGCTGCAGCCCATGCGGCAGTGGTGGGTCGTTTCCTGCATCAGGGCCAAGTCTGCATGAGTGTCAATCGGGTCATCGTTGATCAAAAGATCTATAGCGACTTTGCCGCCCTCGTAGTGGAGCGAGTTCAGCAGCTTTCTGTGGGTGACCCTAACCTGGCTGAAACGGTGATCGGACCAATTGTAAGCCAGAGCCAACTAACTGGTTTGCTTAACAAAATCACCCGAGCAAACCGCGATGGTCTTGAGTGTCTCCATAGCGGATCTGCGTCAGGCTTGGTTCTTCCACCACATGTTTATGGACGGGTCGCACCACATCACGAACTGGCATACGACGAAACATTCGGGCCGATCATGCCTTTGATCATTTCTCAAAACGAAGAGCATGCTTTAGAACTCGCTAACTCCAGCGAGTTTGGGCTTGCGAGCGCTGTGTTTACACAAAACATGGACCGCGGCTTGCGCTTCGCAAGTGGCATCGTGGCAGGCATTACGCATATAAACGACATCACCATCGATGACCAGCCCAACGCCCCCTTTGGAGGGGAGAAAAACTCTGGCCTAGGTCGATTCAACGGCAGCTATGCCATCGACGAGTTCACCAGAGCTCACTGGGTAACTTGGCAGCAAGCAGGTCACAATTATCCGTTCTGACAAGCTTTTTCTGATAAAGCGGGGGATCGGCGGCTCCGCTTTTCCGGTGTCAAGATGTTAGACCAAGCGAGAGCTGGCTAGATTGGCAGGTAAAATTAATCTCAAATATTTCGACAGGTTGCTTGAAGCTGAATTTCAATTGATCTGATCGAATTTAATCTCGTTCAAATAAAAATAAGGCGGTTCGTTATGATGGCTGAAGCTATACATAGTTATACCCTTGCAGCGATAGCTGCGACTGGATTTGTTGCCCTTGATGTAAGCAAGGCCCTCGCTGTCCAACCCACGGTTACGCTCCCTAGTGGATTGAATTTAGGTGCAACAAGCTTCTATGACGGCTTTGGGGGGCAGCAGCCGGGAGACAGTGCCTGGCAGACATACATTGCATATGCTCAAAATAAAGGCCTGAAAGATAGTGCAGGTAAAGACATTCCAATTTTTAATGACCCAAAAATGGATGTCTACTCCGTTATCAATCAATACAGCTATCTGTTTAAGACAGATCAAAAGATCTTGGGTGGTCACCTTGGCGTTGATTTTATCGTGCCGATGGCTTCGCTGGATGCAAGCTTTCAAGATGCACCACCATTTCCAGGAATTAAACTCAAGGACAATGGAGCTGGGTTGGGCGATCCAACGGTATCGCTATTCGTTCAGTCTGACCCGATTACACTAAATGGGAATCCGTTCTTTGTTTCGCGACTGAATATCGGTGTGACAATGCCGGCTGGAAAGTACGATAATGATGTGGACTTCAATATTGGAAACAATTTCTGGTCCGTTCACTCATACTGGGCGATGACATTCCTGCTCGGCCCCGAGTGGTCGATCAGCCTTCGGCCTCAGTATTACTACAATTTCAAGAACAGTGACCCAGCGAGCAGTCTCCCTCTCGATCAAGGCGTTGAAGATACGCAAGCCGGACAGAGTGTATCGCTTAACTACAATGTTGCTTATAAAGTTAATAATTACCTCACTTTGGGCGTCAGCGGCTATTATCTGAAACAAATTACGGATCACCAGATCAATGGGCTTAGTATTTCGGACTCCAAAGAGAAAGCGATCGGTTTTGGTCCGGGTTTAATGGTTGAGCTTGGTAAAGATAAGTTCTTTGTAACTGCCTATCGCGAGTCAAACGTGGAAAATAGGTTTAAGGTAGAGAACTCATTAACCCTTCGCTGGTTGCATGAGTTCTAGCTTGTCTAAGCGGAGCGCCAACAAGTGAAAGCGCAGGTATAAACAAGGTAACCGAATGCCAAAGCGTTCTATTAAAATTGATGTTTGCGGAGCCGAAAGCTCCGCTGCATGAGCTTCGGTATGACTGGGCTTCAAGCTGCTATAATGTTCCTGATGACCATGCAATCGAAACCTGCAGTGTTCGGCTCTCGATTGATAGGAGGTTAGATGGAAAATTTGAAATCTGTCTTCGCTTATTTTCAACCCTCGTGCAAGGCAGATCAGGTGTTAAGCCAAGCCCGTGTTGCGCCGGTGGTTCTAGAACTTGCGATTTCCAAGGTTGGAGATAAAGAAGTTGCATGGGGGCTAGAGTTATCTCAGCGCTCACTGGCTGTGGCTAAATCAAAGTTTTCATACCTTGATAACTTCCCAGACATGGAAGTTCTTAGAAGCCTTGAACTTCTGATATTGCAACTGCTCGTCAGGATTTCGGGCCAGGATGTCGATGTCGGGTTGTCTGAATCTATGCGTGCGATGGCATATAAGGCAGTGCGCATGGATGTATATTTTGAAAGCATCGCTCAAGGTATAAGAGAGATTCAGGGGCTCTGGACCAGGGAAATTTTTGACTCCTTAGATATATTCAAAGAGCGCGAGAATATCTCGCAGCTGATTGTTATGTTGGCAACGGTATTTGATGATGCAGTTAAAGATTTCTTTGAAGGATGCCTGGCCGAAAAGGAGTTATTACTGGAAGAGTCTCTAGTTTCAAAACGAAGACTAGTGGAAGAACTCATAGAAGGAGGATCTCCTGTCGCACCTGAAGTGGTCGAGGTTTTTAAGAGTAATTTAGGGGTGGATCCTGATAAATTTTACACTGCCATCATAATGTCTTCGGTTCGAGCTGCTTCTAGAGCCACCAAATATACCCAGCGAGCCATCGGTGAGCATATTTCAAATTCTAACTTGGTCCACGTGCCTCAATCTGATGGAGCATGGCTTTGGATTGCAACCAACACTCTGCCATTAAAAAAGCAAATTTCAAATCTGACTACTTCTTTAAAGTCCGCTGAAGTCGGGATTTATTCCTTAGGGGAGACCGCCAGGGGTGTCGAGGGCTTCAGACGTTCTCATGTACAAGCTCGTGCATTGTTGGAAGTAGGAAAGCAATACTCAGTAGACAAGGTATTACAATGGCCTAAGTACGCTGCTACGGCGATTTTTATCAGGAATAAAGAGCTTACAGACTGGTTTGTAAAATCTACGCTGGGAGAATTGGTAAGCACTGACCAAAAAATTGAGAGCTATAGAGAAACTCTCAAGAGTTATCTCCTTTCAGGAAATAGTTTACTGCATGCTGCGGAAAGTCAAAGCATTCATCGAAATACGGTTGTTTATCGACTGCAAGCTGTTGAAGATATCTTGGGAAAACCGATAAAGGAATTTGATTTTTCATTGAGCTTCGCACTGGCATTGCTTGACCTCAAACCGCGCGAATAACCAACCTTTGCATTCGCTGTACCTTAGTACTATTTTTTCTGAAAATTTTGTATTGGGCGTCTAATGACACTTGGGTCTGAGAGGTATAGCCTTTAGCACGAGTTACTTAAAATATTAAAGCAATAACAAAATGAGGTATCTAACATGCCAAGAAAGTGGATTGCTAAGCGCATCAATAGCCTTGATCCTACTACCGACTTTGATGAGATCTGGAGGTTGTCATCTGCCTATCGGCCCAACGATTTTATCATGAACTTGATTTACACTATCACGTTTCCTCACTTCTTTGTGCGTGAACTCGATGCGCTACCATTGGTTGATGAAGGCTCAGGGAAGATTCTAAACCACGCAGACGCGAGGGCTGACGCAACGTCTTGGAAAATGCAAGTTTGGTGGAACTACGGATCATCACATGAGCTAACGTTGAAGAACATCGAGTCCATTAACAGGCTTCATGAGCATTACGCTGAAAAATACTCAGAAAGTTTTAGCCGCAATGACACCTATATTTATACTTTGTGTTATGAAGCTGCAGGTATACATAGGCTTCTTCGTCGAGTAGGTTTATCTGGCTATTCAGATAACGAGAAATTGGCTGCTGTTCACTACTGGACAAACATATCTAAAGTATTTCGTAACGCTGGCACCGGCGAAGAGCTAATCGGTTTCCCCGATTCGTTTGATGGCATCATGGAATTCATGGACAAGTGGGAGGCCGAAGAGGTCCCACGTCATAAAATAGGGCCACCTGCAGCTAAAGCTATCATGAGTCAGTTTGCCGATCGCTACTTTCCGAAGATTCTGCATCCTTTGGTCTACAAGTGGATCGCGTCACTTTACCCGGATCATGTGCTGAAAGCCTTTTCGATAAAGCGGCCCTCAGCTCTCGGAACTGCTGTGTTTAGAAAACTGACCGCTTGGTTCTTTTGGTTCGGTGAAAATGTCCAGCCGGATCCACCAGACACCTTCGAGGAGCGTCGATTGAAGGCCCGAAATGCGCAAACGAAGGGATGTCCATTTCAGCACTGAAGGCTCCCCTGATGCAAAGCGATTGTCCGCATCTGTGCCACAAGCAATCAGCGTTTCAGACTTGTCATCACGGCGTTATCAAAGCTGGGAGTGGCCTAAGTAGCATCGTATACGTAGCAAGCGCAGACGCGGTTGGTCTGGCATCTGCAGCATCTTCGAGGTTGCAGGGTGCAGAGGTCGTAAACAGCTGCGATTTAATTCCAGCGGGGTTTGCACACGCAAAGATCCTAGGCTTCGAGTTTGCTTATATGACAAAGGATACGTCACTCAACCAGCAGCTCACCGATATGCCTGGCGAGCTGCTAGTTGATTGCACTACAGACACGGTAGGCTTCGAAGCACGCAGTCACGGTCACGAGGGAAATAAACAAGAGGCGCCCGCCACAGGGCTAGATTCTCTCATTAAGGTAATTCAAGTTGCTTGAAAAATCGGCATCCGATGCCTGTACGTACCCGAGGATCTTGGTGCTGTGCCCTTTTAATTATCGCCTAACACACTAACACCCATTTTTAACATTTGTAATTGGCAACCCTACCTTAACCGCAACAACACCCGTAGCCCCAGCATGCAGGAGGATGAATGGCCGCTAAAACACTCTATCAAAAACTTTGGGATAAACACCATGTGCACGCAATTAACGACACCGATTCTATTATTTATATTGACCGACACCTGATTAACGAAGTTACCAGCCCACAGGCCTTTGAGAGTTTAGAAAATTCTGGCAGAACAGTGTGGAGACCGGCTGCGGCTATCGCGTCTGCCGACCACAACGTACCGACCTCTGGCCGGACATCCGGTATTGTTGATGCGCTGGCAGCGGCCCAAGTCAGCGCATTGGCGACAAACTGCGAAAATCACGGAATACTGCACTATGGGATGCATGATCCACGACAAGGTATCCTCCATGTTATCTCTCCCGAATTGGGCGCCACTCAGCCCGGCATGACCATCGCCTGTGGTGACTCGCACACCAGTACCCATGGAGCGTTCGGCTCACTGGCATTCGGGATAGGAACCTCCGAGGTTGAGCACCTGCTAGCGACCCAGTGTTTGCAAATGCGAAGACTCAAGAGCTTGAATATTCGTATCGAAGGCAAGCTTAACCCAGGCGTAACCTCCAAAGACCTCGCTCTTCACGTGGTCGGTGTTTTATCTACCTCGGGAGCTACGGGCTACGCCATTGAATTCTCGGGCAATACGGTAAGTTCGCTCACCATGGAGGCCCGTATGACATTGTGTAATATGTCGATAGAAGCTGGGGCGCGAGTTGGGATGATCGGTGTTGATGAGACAACCATTGCCTATCTCAAAAACAGGACCTTCTCTCCTCCTGATGAACATTGGGATGCAGCCGTTGCGCACTGGAAGACATTTGTGAGCGACCCCAACGCACCATTCGATCATGAGTTGTTGGTCGCCGCCGAAACAGTCAACCCATACGTAACCTGGGGAACGACCCCGGACATGTGCTGCCCGATTACTGGCCATATCCCGACTAAAGAGGCTATCGAACCGCCTTGCCAGGACAGGTTCCTTCGTGCCCTCGAATACATGGGCTTAAAGCCCGGCATGGCTGTCACTGACATTGTCTTGGATAAGGTGTTTATTGGCTCTTGTACGAATGCCCGGATCGAAGATCTACGCCTCGCTGCAAGCATCGTTAAGGGCAAGCGGATAGCCTCCAACATCCTTCAGGCCTTGGTGGTTCCTGGATCTGGCTCGGTGAAGAGACAAGCCGAACTGGAGGGATTGGACAGGATCTTCATTGAGGCCGGATTCGAGTGGCGGGATGCAGGGTGCTCTATGTGCTTAGGAATGAATGATGATCGCCTACTTCCCAGTGAGCGATGTGCATCGACATCAAATCGCAATTTCGAGGGGCGCCAAGGTGCTGGGGGGCGTTCGCACCTAGTAAGCCCAGTCGTTGCCGCTGCCGCCGCTATCGCCGGCAGATTCGTCCCCCCTCCGAGTATGGAAATATGATCATGCAAAAATTCATCACACTAAAGTCAAGCGTCGTCCCCCTCGACAGACGTGATGTCGACACCGATGCTATTATCCCCAAGCAATTTATGAAATCCATCCGACGAACTGGTTTCGGGCAGAACCTGTTCGACAACTGGCGGTATCTAGACGAAGGAGAACCAGGACAGGATTGTTCGATACGCCCGCTGAATATGAAGTTCTCGCTCAATCAACCTCAGTTTCAGGGAGCACAAATACTTCTCTGCCGCGAGAATTTCGGCTGCGGCTCTAGTAGGGAACACGCAGTATGGGCGCTTGAAGGTTTTGGGCTAAAAGCTCTGATTGGGACAACTTTTGCTGACATATTTGAGAGCAACTGCCTCAATAACGGTTTGTTGCCTATCAAGCTTGGCTCAGAGGTCATCGATAAACTGTTTAAAAAAATCCACGAGCAACAGCATTTGCACTTAAACATTGACTTAAACGCCCAAACGGTAACCCACCATGACAATAGCTGGACTTTCAAGATAGATTCCAACAGAAAAGAGCGCCTGTTGCATGGCCTGGATAGCATCGGCGCCACCTTGAAATATTCTAACGCCATAAAGCATTATGAAAAAAAAGACAGAGAAGTCACTCCCTGGTTGTATAACCAGGCAAGTGCGTGACTGTATCAAAATCGATCAGAAATCATTTTCGCGGAAAGAGCGACGATTGGAGAAATAGTCGCTATAACCGCTTCATTGACGCTTTGTTCAGGGATCACAATACTGATGCTACCCACTACTTTTCCACCATCGAAAACAGGCGCTGAGATGCCTGCTGCTCCTTTCCCAAGCTCACCACGTGTATAAACCGTTTGCGCTGCTCGCAATTTCCGCAGACCGGCTTTTACTTCTTCCCAGCTACTTCCCAGACCGAATTGAGCGAAATGAGGAGCATCCTTTTCAAACTGTAACTTTACAGCTCTCAGTGGTAAGTGCGCCAGGATTGATTTGGACGCAGCGCCTTGATAGAGAGGCCGCAGCATACCACGCTCATAACTGACCTCGTATTGTTCCCGCCTCTCAAATTCCTCGTGAATACACATCACCTTCCCATCAAAATACCGGCAGATAATTGCCACACTTTTCAAAGGCGATTGCGAGACCAAGTATTTTAGCGCTGTAATGGAATTGAGAATAAGAGGGTCCGAACTCCGCATTTTACGATCAAGCTGCACAATCGCCGGGCCCAAGACGTACTTACCGGTTGATATTTGCGCAATTAAGCCTGCTGAACTGAGCGATCGAAAATATCGGTAGGTATGGCTTGCGGACAAACCTAATTCCCCAGAGGCCTCATCCACACTCCAGGAAGGAACATCGTCGCGCGTAAAAAGCAACAATAGCTTAGTCAATCGATCAAAAGAATTCTGCTCCTTTTTCTTCAAATGATGACTGGACGCTTTTGTTATGGAGTCGGTCATTAATAAATCGCAATTTTCAAAAAAATTAAAAGTTCGTCCTGTTTACCGCACGGGCCAAATCATGTCAAGAGTCTTCAGAGTAGCTTCGTGTGGCGCAGGCCCATGCGTGATCCCATCCAAATGAATTGTAGCACTCCCCGAAACGACCCTTGATAAGCAAGCACATATTTAACCTTTAGTCTTTCGTTCATGATGGGCAAGGAACCTATCTCTGTGATCAATAGGGCTGACAGAAATCACTGCAGCTTTACAAAGCCCGCGCTCTGCCATCTGGTAACCGTGCAGCCCTTTTGGTTGTTGCGAATCAGCGCTTCCAAAATCGCTTCGTTCGACTCCACCTTGACCATTGTACCAATCCCCGCTTACGACACATTAAAACGATTATTTGGGGGTTAGCCGCTACTGCCAAAATTTTCAAACCTAAGGTTTTTATACGCTCGCCCTAAAGCTTTCCATACCGCTTTGGTTGCCTAAATCATTCCCCAAGGCCCACACAGATAGACGATAGTCTTTGACGATGTGTTACTCAGAATGAATCGAAGAGCGAATTTCTAGAGCTCATTCTACACCCCTCATATTGTTATTGCGCGCGTAAAACCGGACCTCAAAGAAGCCGCGCTCTTCGCCTGTAGAGCATTTTTGTGCTGCTCGACCAGTGAGATGGTCGCCACCCACCAAAGGAATCACAAATATATCTCATTGGGATAATAACCTTATAAATGATCGGATAATCCGACCAATTATAGATCTTGAATTATAGATCTTGAACACTGCGAGAAAAAATGGCTCACCCAAAGTGTATATTTTTCAGATCCTTACTTATATGGACGTCAACCTCCAAATACATCAAAAATATAATGACATAATTTATCTCTATACGACATTCTTGCTTGACATTAATTTTTTTATACGCAATTATCGCTAGGTGATAATTAACTCCAACATTAAGCATAAACCATGACAGTAAGAATCTTGGCTGCCCATAAAAAAAAGCCATGAGACAGAAACCATACTGGAGGAATTGAGTTGGAGCGGTTATCAATAGCGAGTACTGCTTTTGCTGACGTGTGTGATGGTGACGATGCACAGGTAATGAGCCCGTCGCACCGCGCGAAGAACACTGATCTCAATACCAACCGCAGCTCCATATCGTGGAGTTAGGCGCTAAGCTTCATAGGTATGATAATGCTGTTCTGCACACTGATGATATGCACTGTTTATAGGCAAGCTAAACGAGTTTAAACATTTAGCCAGCCACGTTCAAAACCAATAAGCTGATTAAGGTAGTTTTATGGCAAGCGAGTTCACCGAGATCATAAGCAATAACAACATGGCGCCTCTCTGGGAGGTTCTGCGGGGCTTGACGCCGCGAGAGCCACTACAGAAAGTAAGCCCCACTCACTGGCGCTCAGAGACCATCAAAGCAAACATGATGCTCGCGTGTGAATTCATTTCTGCGGAAGACGCAGAGCGCCGGGTGCTAGTACTGGAGAATGAGCAGCTCAGAGGTAAGTCTTTGGCAACAAACTCGCTTTATGCAGGTATTCAAATGATCCTGCCTGGCGAAGTCGCCCCGAGTCACCGCCACACTGCGTCTGCCTTGCGCCTGATCCTCTCCGGCGAGCGAGGCTATACCACGGTAGATGGAGATAAAGTATTCATGACGCCAGGTGATTTTATTATCACCCCGACCGGCGTCTTTCATGACCATGGCGCAGAGGGTTCCGAGCCTGTTATGTGGTTGGACGGGCTCGATGTCCCCCTTGTTCAAATGTTGAATTGCGGGTTCTCCGCTGACGACCCGAAGCATAAGCAAGAGATCAAGTATCCTGCGGACTACTCAAGTACAGTCTTCAGCAACGGATTACGTCCAGTTTCACCGGAGCTAAAGCGACCCTATGGTACGGGAAGTATCTTCCACTACCCCTACGACCGCACACGCAAGACGCTAAAAACTATGGAAGCGGCAGGCCAGCTTGATCCCTGCGACGGAATCAAAATGACCTTTACCGACCCAACCACCGGATTGTCCCCCATATTGACCATGAGCGCATTCATGCAGCTTCTGCCTGAAGGGTTCTCAGGACAAACCTTTCAAGAAACGGATGGTGCTGTCTGCTGTGTTATTGAAGGTAGTGTAAACGTCGTCATAAATGGTGAAACACGGTATTTCAAGCAGCATGATGTATTTATTGTTCCAAGCTGGTCAACGCGTTCTTACGAATCTCAAGAGGGCTGTATCCTGTTCAGTTTTTCAGATAGATGTCTCCAGGAGCACCTGGGCTTCTGGCAACGTCGTATAATAAATCAATAAGAGGTCTACCCATGAAACTTTGTTTCTTCAATAAAAAGCAACTGGGCCTGGTCGAAGGCGATACCGTCTACGATGTGAGTTCGGTGCTGGATATCATCGAACCTGGTCATTATCCGTTTCCAACTCATGATCTATACGTTAGCGCACTTCCAGCGCTCAAAGAGGCAATCTTGGTTCAAAAGTCTGGCGCTAAGACTTACAGCGTTAACGATGTCAAGTTTCTCTCGCCGGTGCTTAACCCGGGCAAAATCGTAGCCGCACCGGTTAATTATCAGGCCCACCTGGATGAAGCAATTGCCGACACAGATACCTTCTCCCGCGCCCATGTTCGAAAGATCCAAGAGACGGGGCTTTTCCTGAAAGCAACGAGCTCATTGATTGGTCAAGGAGAAACCGTATCCATCAACCTGCCTGAGCGTCGAACTGACCACGAAATCGAGCTCGTTGCGATTATCGGGAAAGCTGGTAGCAACATTCCAGCCAGCGAGGCCCTGACCTACGTGGCCGGTTACAGCATTGGTCTGGATATCACTATCCGAGGCCCAGAGGAGCGAAGCCTTCGTAAATCTCTAGATACATACTCTGTACTAGGCCCTTGGCTTGTGACCACGGACGAAATCAGCGATCCCCATGCGCTAGCCATGCACCTCACTGTGAACGGTGAAAATCGCCAGGTCGCCAACACCAAAGACCTGATTATGGACGTCGCCGAGCTTATTGAGTTCGCGTCTAAATTCTATACCTTGCAGCCGGGTGATCTTTTGTATACCGGCACCCCTGAAGGCGTCGGCGAAATCAAGCACGGCGACACCATATCCTCAACAATCGAAAAAATCGGCACACTCGCCGTGGAGGTGCGCAATGCAAAATAATGCACTCCCAATCGTTATTGTGGGCGGAGGTATCGGTGGCATGGCTACTGCTCTGGCCCTCTCGCAGAAGAACATCAAATCAGTACTGCTCGAGCAATCCGCGGAATTCAAGGAAGTCGGCGCGGGCATTCAGGTAGGGCCCAACGGCTACAAGGCACTAGAAATGCTTGGCGTGGTCGATGCCGTGAAGGATCTCGCTGTTTATCCTGACGAGCTCATCATGATGAACGCTGTGACCTCTGAGCCGGTCACCGTGATCCCCGCAGGGCAGCAATTCTTAGAGCGTTTCAAGTATCCCTATTCTTTGGTACACCGCGCTGACCTGCACTCTGTTTTGCTGGATGCTTGCAAGCAAACAGACTTGATCAGCTTCCGACTCAACAGCAAACTGGCGTCCTACGAGCAAGACTCTGAAGGAGTAGTGGTAACCCTCGAAAGCGGCGAGAGCGTTTCGGGTTCTGCCTTGGTTGGGGCTGATGGCCTGTGGTCTAAGGTTCGACAAAATATCGTCCAAGACGGCACACCCGAAGTATCTGGGCACATCGCCTATCGCGCCGTGCTCCCAACGAGTGAGGTGCCAGAGCAGTACCGTAAAAACTCGATGATTCTATGGGCAGGGCCAAAGTGCCATCTAGTTCAATATCCATTACGCGGTGGTAAGCTTTTCAACCTGGTAGCGGTGTTTCACAGCGACAAATACGTTGAAGGCTGGAACACTGAGGGTGATGCCGAAGAGCTGAAAAAGCGTTTTGAAGGCACCTGCGAGACGGTTCAGGCTCTACTGTCAAAGATTAGCAGTTGGCGGATGTGGGTACTGTGCGACCGCAAGCCCGTGAGCAACTGGACTAATAACAAAGTTGCGCTCTTGGGTGACGCAGCGCACCCGATGCTACAGTATCTCGCCCAGGGAGCCTGCATGGCCATGGAAGATGCACTTGTATTGGCTGAAGAGCTATATATAGCCAGCGATGTTGAGTCGGCCTTCAAGCACTATCAACAGCGCCGCTATTTACGAGCCGGACGCTGCCAAATCATGGCACGTGTTCATGGTGAGTTCTACCACGCCGAGGGGGTCACAGCTGAACTGCGAAATATTATGTTTTCCAACCGTACCGCTGAGCAGGCTTATGCAGGTTTGTCCTGGTTATACGAAGGCAAGTTCTAAATGTTTCAGCTTTACTTTGCTTATAACAATTACAAAAGAAAGCCTATAAATAACTTAAGTCGGTACGCCTTGCCACCAGTGTTCGTATTCACCTCGCTTATTGGCCCAACTAAAGGTGATTTTATAAAAGACAGCACTACCACTGCCAAATTAGGCGAATTCAGGACTAACATAACGGTTCTCAATTGGACAGATAATCGCTTGGTGCGGACCACATACCAAGGTTTCGAGGTCTCCATCAAAGAAATCTCAAAAGCGAGAATCTCCGCGGCGCATCTTACCTCAGTCAAGCTGTGCAATCAGTTTGTTGATTGCTCCTTCCCCCCTATGATGGAAGCGATTCCCTATTTCAGAGTCGAAGGCGGTTCCTTCAGTTATGCAGGAAGTGATTTTAATGTTGGAAAGAATGCCATCGTGTCGGCTTGGCACGGCGAACTGAGCGACCTCTCCAAGCAAAATGACCTCGGTGTGGCGAGCAGCTTTGATGAGGGACGCGTGGGTTATAGGCCCACAGAAGGCTATAAACTATCGAGCTAGACAGGCGATGCCAACATCGACGACATCGCAAAACTATGGCTGACAGCGAGAGTACGGTGACCTTCAAGCCGATTCTGCGCATGCCTGAAGTTTTCATATGAATACAATCTGAGAGGAGTAGCGAAATGACGGTTCAACTGATCATAGACAATAAGAAACTTGATGCATCAAGCGGTAAAACCTATAAGCGCGTTGATCCGCTAAGCGGCAGGACGATTACCACCGGTGCAGCGTGCAATGTGGAGGACGCCCAGCAGATCGTTGAGTCCTCACAACGAGCGTTCCAAACCTGGTCTAAAACCGGCCCGACTGAACGACGCCGCATTCTGCTGGCTGCAGCAGATGCCCTGGAAGCCAGAATGGAGGAAATCTGCACTGTGATGGCTGAGGAGATAGGTGCCTCGCAGCTATGGGCGAATTTCAACGTTAGCGCGTCTGCAAATTTGATTCGTGAGGCTGCTGGCCTGACGACTCAGATCAAGGGCGAGACCATTCCTACCGACAAGCCTGGTGCGGTATCAATGACTCTGCGACAACCTGTAGGGACGGTACTCAGCATCGTTCCCTGGAATGGTCCTGTTATCCTGGGGGCTCGCGCCATTGCTTATCCATTGGCGTGCGGCAACACGGTAATTTTCAAAGGTTCCGAGAGTAGCCCAAGCACGCATAAGCTGTTGGCCGAAGCCTTTCTTGAAGCGGGTTTACCGCCCGGAGTCCTGAACTTCCTGGTCACTGCACCAGAAGATTCTGCGGCTGTTACCGAAGTGCTGATCAGCCATGAAAGCGTGCGTCGAGTTAATTTCACCGGGTCGACCCACGTTGGCCGAATGATCGCTCAGACGTCTGCAAAGTACCTCAAACGCTGCCTGCTTGAACTTGGCGGTAAAGCCCCCTTCGTGGTGCTGGATGATGCAGACATCGAAGGCGCGGTGAACGCTGCCGTGTTCGGAGCCTTTCTGTATCAGGGTCAGATCTGCATGTCCACCGAGCGCTTTGTCGTTGATGAGGCAGTTGCGGATGCGTTTGTGAGTCGTTTCGCCGAGCGTATCAGAGACCTTACGACAGGGCTTCCGACAGAAAACGGCAACTGCGTCATTGGCCCGATGATTGGTCAAGGCTCGGTACAGCGCATCAATCACCTGCTTGAGGATGCTCAAGGCAAGGGGGCCAAAGTCGTAGTCGGCGGATTGGCAGCCAACGCGTTGATGGGCCCAACACTTGTCGACCACGTCACACGTGATATGTCCATTTATGACGAAGAAACATTCGGCCCTGTGACCACTATCGTACGTGTCAAGGGCACTGAAGAGGCGCTTCGGATCGCTAACGACACGGCTTACGGCCTGTCCTCATCGATCTTCAGTATTGATGTCACCAAGGCACTCGACTTCGCCAGTCGCCTGGACGCAGGCTGTGTCCATATCAATGGCGCTACTGTTCAGAATGAACCGCAAGCGCCGTATGGCGGCATGAAGAACAGCGGCTATGGCCGCTTCGATGGAAGCGCAGTGATAGAAGAGTTTACAGAAGTTAAGTGGGTCACTGTGGAACGCTCTGATCAACCTTATCCGTTCTGATACTGACACCAAGAGCCGGCGCACACAGAGGCACCGGCGACTTTTACTTACGTGTAAGCTCTATGTTCACCGCTGTACGAAGTCACCATCACCAATTACAAAAAGAAATGTGGTGAATTATGAAAGAAAAAGTAATTCAGCCTTTCGGTCGCACCCTACTATGGTTTAAATGCGCTACGCTCGTATTTACGACTTTTGTTCTAGCAACGGAAATCGTTGGTTCGTTCTACCCGATGGGCGCTGAGAACTATATGACCGGCGCAGAGCCCCAGCAAGGTGTGTACACTCAAACTTTTGACGAGCATTCTCGTGTTCTGTGCAACTAAATCAGGACACTTTTCTTAAGGAGTATTGTTCATACTTTACTGGTGATAGATCACCGTTTGCATTATGAAAACGGGGTAAAACCCTAACGTTTAAAATGATTAAGAAGTTATCTTCAGTATATCCCGTAGTAAAACTGTACACTTCGGAGCTGAATTTTCGTCTTCTTCGTTCATAAGACTATTCAATCGTACAAGTAAATGGTGCAAGTGTTTTCAATGCTAGATGAATGACGTGCTCCAATAGATTCACACAGCCAGTTAAGGGATAATTATCTCAACTGGAGTGTATATGAAAACGCGAAAAAGCTATTCAAAAGAATTCAAACTGGACGCTGTTAGTCTGGTTACAGAACAAAATTACAAGATTGCTGAGGCTGCACGTAGTCTTGGTATTAGCGCGAATATGTTAGGCCACTGGCTTAAAGAACGAGAATCAGAAGGCGCTCACGCATTTCGAGGCAATGGTAAGTTGACACCGGAACAGGAAGAAATCCGTCGGTTGAGAGAAGAAAATAAACGCCTGAAAATGGAGAAAGAGATCCTAAAAAACAGCCTACATTGCGCCCCATCCCCCATCTGACTAGAAACACGTGTAGATCTATACTATTTGGTAACCGGATAGTGGTCGTACGCCTTTTGGAGATATAAATCCCGTTAAAAAACCTGACCCAGGGAAAGCTGCGGACCCGATGTTGGTGGCATAGACCCCGTTTAGGAAAGTGATTAATCCGAGTTCCCATCCGGTTATTTCTAATAGAGTGAGGTCATCATGTCAAAGTCAAAAGCAAAATCGCAGTCACTTCCTGTGATCAACCCTGACGCTGCCGGGATTGATATTGGAGGAAGTTTTCATGTTGTTGCCGTTCCACCGGAGCGGTGCGACGAGTCGGTTCAAACCTTCAAAGCATTCACCGGTGATATTCACAATATGGCCCGCTGGTTAGCAGAGTGCAGGATCAAAACCGTAGCAATGGAATCAACGGGAGTGTATTGGGTTCCGGTGTATCAAATACTGGAAGAGCATGGATTTAACGTTGTCCTCTCTAATGCCCGTGATACTCGTGCAGTCCCAGGCAGGAAAACAGATGTTGGAGATGCGCAATGGATACAAAGGTTGCACGCATGCGGTTTGCTAAAAGCGAGCTTCAGACCTGAATCCACCATTGCTGAACTCCGGACATACATGAGAGTGAGAGAACGACTTCTGGATTATGCCGCTGCACACATCCAGCATATACAAAAAGCACTGACGTTTATGAATATCCAGTTGAATATCGTTGTGTCTGATATTACTGGTGTTACCGGAATGAAAATTGTCAGAGCTATCGTTGGTGGCGAATACAACCCTGGTGTATTGGCCAAATTCCGAGACCCACGCTGCAAAGCAGATGAATCTACGATATGTGCTGCACTTAATGTTTAGATTATCAGTTATCTGCCCTCCATTCAGATCCACCTTGATGTCCTACTCTCGGGCAGATATCAGATAATCGTCGGTGGACGAAACCGCGGGATGTTACCCCTGTGGTTTGGCTATGGGGATTTCGATGGTGGATATGAGTCTGCTGTAGAGGATGATCGCCAAGATCACGTGTTTCCAGTGGTGTTTTGTTTCTATTGGCATCTGATTTTCACGTTTTTATTCAGCTCGGTTGTCTCATTCTGTTCATTATCATGGGGTTTATAGCGTTTCAGGTAAAGCATCATCCTCACCAGTAAAGGCGCTTTTTTATCTCCTTAAGCACCCCGCCTATTTAGGGGGCGCTCTTGGTAAGTATGCAGGTAGCCTGAGCGCCGACATCTTCATCGGTGATTGACATTGCCTGCACACAAAGGGGGCTGAGTCTGTCTTCGATTCATTGGCAGGATTTTTGATTTCTGGTGGCGGTGCTACGTGCAAGGCTTGTCTGGCCATATTGAGTTTGGCTTTATTTGCCAGTAACCCATAATGCCGGATACGATGAAACCCGGTTGGCAAGACATGCAATAAGAATCGACGCATGAACTCGTCACACGTCAGTTGCATCGTCCGGTGCATGTTGTTTCCTTTGCGCCGGTAATCCTTATAGGTGAACGAGACATGTGTTTCATCAACGGATTGTAGTCGGCGATTCGCAATCGCTACCCGATGCGTATAACGCGACAGGTACTTCAGCACCGCTTGTGGTCCTGCAAACGGCGGTTTTGCATACACCACCCATTCCATGGATTGTTGCTGTTTGCACCATGCCATAAAGTGCCCGGTGTGTTCAAAGCCACTGGTCTGCGCCAACTCCCCGAAACACAGTAACTGCGTCGATTCGTATAACTCACGTACGCCTTGCATATACAAACGGCGGAACAAACGTGATAACACTCTGACCGGCAAGAAGAAGCCCTTTTTACACGCTTTCCATTGCTTAGCCTTATCCAGCCCGCCGCCGAGCACAATGCAATGCACATGAGGATGATGCATCATCGCGGAGCCCCACGTATGCAACACCATAGTGGTGCCAACCCCAGCGCCTAAGTGTCGCGTATCACCGGCAATGGTCAGTAGCGTTTGTGATGCGGCTTTAAACAACAGCTGATACATCTGTGCTTTATTGTAAAAGGCCAGTTGTGCTACCTCACCAGGTAAGGTAAACACCACATGGTAGTACTCTACAGGTAACAACTGCTGCTCTCTGGCTGCAAACCAGCGTTTGGCACTTGAACCCTGGCATTTCGGACAGTGACGATTACGGCAGGAGTTATATGCGATGGCATCGGTATGACAGTGTTCACAGTGCAGGTGATGAGCACCTAACTGGGCACTTTGACAACGCGCAATGGCTGACATCACTTTCAGTTGAGCTAAGCTTAAATGCCCATGCTGAGATTGTTTGTATTGGGCACCAGACAGACGAAACACATCCGCCACCTCAAGCGGTGGCCGTGAACAACTCGACATAACGTCACGCTCACAATGCCAGTGTATCTAACGGACTCACCACCTCTCGCAAGAGTTTACTGGCGACTTGTGCATACAGCGCTGTGGTTTCCAGTTTACTATGCCCCAACAGCGTTTGAATGATACGAATATCGACTTTATCTTCCAGTAAGTGCGTGGCGAAACTGTGCCGTAAGGTGTGCATGGAGACTTTCTTATTCAGTCCTGCATCCAGACACGCAGATTGGCAGGCCCGACTGAGTTGGCGGGTGCCAATAGGGTTTAACGGATTTTGCCCTGGGAACAACCAAGCACCCGGTAGCATTAAGTGATGCGCTTTGGCATGTTTGTACCATTGGCGAAGTGTACTCAACAGCATTGGCGATAACATTGCCATTCTGTCTTTCTTCCCTTTACCTTGCTCAACGCGCAATAGCATGCGAGAACTGTCGATATCCGTCACCTTCAACATCACCACTTCACCAATCCGTAACCCAGCCCCATAAGCGACCGAGAAGGCAGCTTTGTATTTGATGCTATGTGTGGCATCAATCAGTTGCTTGACTTCCTCTTTACTCAATACCGTCGGCAACTTCCTTGGCACCGGCGCGGTGCTGACTTTGAGCATCACATCAGGTCGATTCAAGGACTTATGAAATAAGAACGTTAAACCCGATAACGTGGCATTGATGGTGATGTTAGATGTACCTTGCTCGGCCAATGCGAGTTGGAATTGGCGCAATTCTTCAGCCGTAGCATCCTCTGGCGAGCGTTTCAAAAAGGTAGCGAGTTTCTTCACGCCTCTGATGTAGCCTATTTGCGTTTTAGGACTGAGCCTACGCATGGTCATATCTTCAATCATGCGTTGGCGTAACGGGTTGGAACCTTCAAAGTAACTCATGGTTTCACTCCTGAGTGAATTCAGGGCGACATTGCCCTTCCTTCAGCTTAGAAGCGGGGAACGAGATCAGAATATAATTATCGAATGGGTACAGAAAATAGCAGATGCCAGTGACTTTACCTATGGCGTAAGGCGAATGAAACGCGCGCTGAATTCGCTCGGTTATCCGGTTGGAAAACAGCGTACGAGAGCCTTGATGAAAGAAGCCGACGTGAGCGTTAGACGGCGTAGAAAATACAAAGTAACGACCAATAGCGACCATCAGCAACCTGTCTTCGACAATGTGCTGTCACGCGACTTTGATGCGCAAAAACCAGATCAGGCGTATGTCTCTGACATTACTTACATCTGGACGCAGGAAGGCTGGCTGTATCTGGCCGTTGTCATTGATCTGTTCTCACGCAAAGTCGTGGGCTGGAGTATGGCTTCACGGATGAATGCCCAGCTTGTATGTGATGCCTTAACAATGGCTTTATGGCAACGTAAACCCAAGGCAGGCCTGATACATCATTCGGATCGTGGTTCTCAATATGCGAGCCGACAATTTAGACAGCTACTGGCGCAGTACAAGGTAACAGGCAGCATGAGTCGGAAAGGTGATTGTTGGGACAATGCCGTTGTAGAGAGCTTCTTCGGCACATTAAAACAAGAGCGAGTGCAATGGCGTCATTACCAGAGCCGTCATGAAGCTCAGCAAGATATCCTGCAATACATCACTATGTTTTATAACAGCCAAAGAATGCACTCATATCTGGATTACAAAAGTCCAAACCAATATGAGGCGGACATGGCGGACTTAGGAAAAGCTGCTTAACTGGGTTGTGTGAATTTGCTTGACCACGTCAGTCCTCCACGAGCTCTGTGAACAACACATTTTAATTGTAAAGGGTAAGGTTATTTTCAGTGGTGATTCGACTGAATTGAATGCGAAACGCGAGTTTATAGAATCTAATCTCGCAGTATAATAACCTTATTGGCGATGGCATGCCTGTGTCAGCGCCAATTTGCTTAGCTAACTTTTCGACTTCACATCAAATCCAGTTCAGTTAATAAATCGCTTTTTCAGCCCGAAATCAGGTAATTAAGTATGCAGCCAAAGGACGAAGTGAATGTAAGACAAGGCATCGGCTCTCTGGAGGTTGGTCTTACGGTGCTTGAGTTAATCTCGGAACACGACGCACCTGTTTCACTGACCAAATTATCTGAACTCGCTCATATGAGTCCCAGCCGATTATATAAGTACTTGGTAAGTCTTACCAAGATGGGCTATGTATCGCAGTTAGAAAATGCTCATAGGTAGGATCTTAAGAAATTAACGCTTGAATGCATGTCTCAAATTG
>NZ_BAAJLP010000049.1:0-22915 GCF_057547795.1 Alteromonas sp. 4NH20-0104
TTTTTCCTTTTATACAAGCGGATGCCCCTAGAAAGGCAGTCCCATAGGCTGACCGTTTAACAGGGCTTGAGCGTTTTCCATAGAAAAGGTGATTTCATAACCATCTTCAGTCTCGCTCAGGATACCTTGTTGCACAAACGCATTAATGGTTCCCTGGGTTTGTTGTTCTATTAAAGCTTTTTGCTCTTCATCACTCATGACTGCAAACTGAGGGTTGGCCGCCAGCTGGCTTTTCAGGATAAGTTCAGTGATGTATAACGCAGCACCTTCCTCAATGGTTAACTTGGCGTCTACCACGGCATGTTCAGCCCAGAATCTGACATCTTCCATGGTGTCTGGCAGTGCCTGAATGCCAACGACTTTGGTGTTTGCATAGCCATCAAACTTCGACTCGTTAATCACACCTTTAATCACCGGTAAATTGAGCTCTGGATCAACCTGTAACTGAGCCAGGCCGGCACCTTTTAAAAACCCCTGCATGACACTATCAGCCTCATCAGGCGTGTTCATAATGTCTTCCGTCATCTTCTGATAGGCTTTTAAAAAGCTGCCCTGCAGTTTGGACATCTCAAAATCAAACTGGATATCCTGCATCGTAACGGTGTTGTTAGCGAAGCTGGCCACTTTAGTCGAAACCAGTACATCACCCAGCCCGGAGGTTTTATCAACACTGGTCACAGAGTCCATAACGACATTGTCTAACTTGGTTTCTTCACTGGTGGTGGGATCCATAATGGTCATCGTACCGATGGTAAAAGAAGCCACGCCGTCATACAGAGAGTTATCCCAGGCTTGCATTAAGCCAGTCTCTAAATCGGTAACGAGAGACACGTTTTCAATAGCCGCGATTTTGGCATCCTGAATAAACATATCTATATTCATCGCCTCAACGGTTTCGGAATCTATCGTATCACTGGTTAAACGCGCATTGCCCTGCCAACCAGTGGTTGAGACCATTAGAGCCATTTCAGGATGAGTGTAGGTAAACGCAGGGACCACATCATGGTAGGAAACACTGCCGAACAAGCTCACTATCCCTGTCGCTGAGTAGATGTACTCTTCGCCCTCGGGCAGCGCGAAGCGGGCTTCAGGATCGTCAATGGCCATCTTCACCTGCCAGTCTATCCAGCCCAGGCCCAATCCTGACTGGGTTAACAACGGGCCATGCTGGGCCTCAATCGGAATGGTCAGGGAAAGCTTTGGCTGTTCAACGTCATCGGCCTGCGGGCCAAATGCGGCGCCATCCAGACTGATAACCAAAGATGCGGTGGTTGAAAACCAGCTCTGTTCGCGGCTTTCAATGCTGGCCTCATAAAAGGGCTGCTCACTGATTTTTGCTGCGAATTCGTCTAATTGCTGATTGAACGAATTGCCCGCAAAATGAGGGCCCACCAGGCCAGCGACGACCGCTAACAGTAACACTATAAGGGAAATTTTCTTCATTCTACTTCCTTGTTTCATCTACAACTAACATTAAGCAACAATGATAAAACTGTCTGACTGCGTTTATACAATGTTAATTTCTAAGACTGCTTGCACTATCAATCCATGTGCCTGCACTTTATCGTTTATTGCTATGAAGTCAAACCTTTAGGCCGCACTTCTGCGCAGATAAAAGTTTAATTTTGGTTAGCGATCTATGGTGTACACCACCGAGCCCAGTGGCGGTAAGGTAAGCTGTATGTTGCCGGTTTCGCCATTGACCATCATCTTGTTCGTTGTTTGAGGTAAATTCAGGTGTTCTGTCAGGGCTACCTCACCCTGTGGTAATTGCCACTTTATCAGCAAATCCTTTGGCACGGTGAGCTCAATAGTTACTGGTGTGGTGGCGTTAAAGTTAGCCGCAACAATCATGTGTTGGGTGTCTGTCCAGCGGGCAAACGCCAGCTGGGACGAGGAGTAATTACTGTCATTGGCCAGACTCACTGCATGCAGACTGTAATAATCGCCTCTCATGGCCGGATAGTCCGCCGAGATAGTAAGAACCCGGCGGTAAAAGTCTCGCAGTGCCCGTTCTTTTTCTGTTAATTGTCCGCCATCAAAAGCTCCGTTATTCATCCAGCGCTGGTGGGCGGGGACGCCCGCATAATCAAAGATGGTAGTGCGCGACGGTTTGCCAAAGCCCATATCTTCACTGCCGTCTTCGCCCACTTCCTGGCCAAAGTAGAGCATGGTTGGTGAGCGGCTGATTAGGGCTGATACCACCATGGCCGGTTTGCCCTTGTCTGCATCCCCGGCAAATTCTGGGGCAGCTATACGCTGCTCGTCATGATTTTCCAGAAAATGCAGCATATGGCGCTCGATATCCTGCATGTCTGCCTGAATGGATACCAGATCTGCAGTATCGCCATGGCCCTCCATTATGGCTTTCAACGAGTCATAAAACGCCACTTTGTCGTAAAGATAGTCCATTTTGCCCAGGTGAAGATAATCCCGGTAAAGGTCAGGCTGATAAACTTCGGCCAGTAAAAAAGCGTCCGGGTTGCGTACCTTTATCGACGAATTTAAATAAGACCAAAACGCTACCGGCACCATCTCGGCCATGTCGTAGCGAAAGCCATCTACGCCCTTATCGAGCCAGTAATGGGTGATATCACGAAACTTGCGCCAGGAATCAGGTACGTCTTTGTCCTGCCAGAAAGCGGCGTGGGCAGCAACGGATTGTTGTTCAAATCCTGCTGGCAGGGCCGGGAAGTCTTCGCTACCGTCGGGTTTGATACCGTAATTTACCTTAACGGTTTCATACCAGTCGTTGGCATCGGGCCGGGCTGCCCGTGCGCCATTGCCCGTCCACTTGGCCGGATTTTCCTCAAACTTACCATCAGCCAGCGGGTGGGGCTGGCCTCCAAGTGGTTGATAGCCGTTATCGGTGGCAGGCACCTGGAATGCCTCGCCCACTGCGTAATAGAAGTTATTGTCCCGGGCATAAGTCACCGCGGTATTATCGTGAGCGCCAAAGTCACTCACCCCGGCAGGACTCGATAAAGACTCGTAGTTGCGCGCCACGTGATTAGGCACAATATCGATGATCACTTTCATGCCCTGGGCATGAGTTCGCGCAATGAGCGCTTCAAATTCAGCCAGTCTGTTGGCCGGATCAACCGCCAGATCGGGGTTTACATTGTAATAGTCTTTTACCGCATAGGGTGAACCTGCGCGGCCTTTTACCACATCCGGATCGTCATGACTGATGCCATAGGCACTGTAATCATTAATCACTGCGTGGTGGGGAACACCGGTATACCAGATATGGGTGGTGCCCAGTTCCTTAATGCCTTGCAGTGCTTCATCGGTAAAATCGGCGAATTTGCCCACGCCGTTTTCTTCCAGCGTGCCCCAGGGTTTATTGGTGGTATTCTGGTTACCGAATAAACGGGTGAATACCTGGTATACCACGGGTTTGCCTGCTGCCGGGGCGGCTTGTTTTACAGAGGAGTCCTGGCTGACAGTCACGCTGGCCTCTTTAGTGGCTGGGGGTGTATTGCACCCTAACAGTAACGTAGTCAGTACGGTGATGGAAAGACCGTTTCTGGCTTTGGTCAGGTAACAGTAGGGCATGGGCAGGCTCTCTCAATTGGATTTCACCCAAGCATAGCCGTTGATTTACCGTAAAAACACATACATACGTATTCAACGGCGAAAGCCCGTCAGACGAGCTCCTGCCACGCGCAAGAGTATCTAGCCCGGCAATAATGCCGCGGCAGCCAGTAAGGTCATGCCAATCACCAGCCAGCGGTAGTGTTTTTCGTTGATCCGCTTCACCAGCCAAATGCCCAGGTAAACGCCAGCAATAATCAGCGGTAAGGCAATCAGGTTAAGGGTAAAGCTCGGCCAGGTGATGGTTTCCCATACATACACATGAAAGGGCACCTTAAAGAGATTGATCACCAGAAAGAACCAGGCCGCAGTGCCGATAAATTCGTTTTTAGGCAGGCGCATACTCAGTAAATAAACGGCCATTACCGATCCGGCCAAATTGCCTACCATAGTGGTAAAACCGCCCAGCACTCCGGCCAGTATGGCAAACCAGGTGTAGTCTGGTATCGCGCCTTTATTACGCTCAAGCCACAACATCAGCCCCACACTGGCAAATATAATTACTGCCATAATTTGCATAAACAGGGCATCGTTAATGTGGTCGCCCAGCCAGGTGCCAATCAATACCCCCACAAACGCCGACGGAAAGAGCTTCATCAGGAACTGCCAGTTAGCATGGCGGTGATAATGATGCACAGCAAAAATATCAGCCATGATCAGCATGGGCAGCATGACGCCAGAGGAGTGCTTACCGCCAAATAGCAAAGCCAGTAGCGGAACAGACAGTAAGGTCAGGCCGTGGATCCCGGCTTTGGCCAGACCCACCATAAAGCCAATAACCAGCACCAACGCTATGTCAAACCCAGTGAGCGATTCAAAAATCAATAGTAATTCATCCTAACTAAAACGAAGACTCGAACCCGTCAATGCGCTAGTGTAAAGGCGTATATTGAACCACAAAGCCTGCGGTATTAGAAAGCGCTAATATTGCTATCAGTTGGGTTGGGTTGTTGGCTCCTGGCTGTCGCAGAAAGCAGTAATGATGTGTTGAGCGGTGCTTAAAGAGTTAGCCAGTGCATTTACACAGTCTTTATCCAGTTTCCCCTGCCTGACCATTTTATGCAGTTCAGTCATAGAGTCTTCAACCGACCAGGGCTTTTTGTAGGGCCGTTTGTGTGTCAGGGCATCAAAGATATCGGCTACCGTCACCACCCTTGCCTCAATGGGTACCTGTTCGCCTTTGAGTTTAAACGGGTAGCCTGAGCCATCAAGGTACTCATGGTGAAAGGCGATAATATTGCGCATGATGCGCGCATCATTCAATTCAATCAGATTAAACTCAGCCAGAATCGAATCAATCATATCCACGCCTTTTTTTACATGGGTTTGCATGGTCTGGCGTTCGCTGTCGGTGAGTTTGCCTTGCTTTAATAAAATGGCGTCGGGAATGCCGATTTTGCCAATATCGTGCAGTGGCGAGAACAGATAAATATGCTCGATATCTTCGTCATTAAGGCCATGGTACCCGGGTAAATGGCGGGCAATTAGTTTACTCAGTTCAGCCATTCTGGTGAGGTGCATACCGGTTTCAAAATCCCTCAGATTAGCAATGCTACGAATCGCCGAAGCCGTGGCTACCAGTAAGTGCGCGGCGGAAAGTTCATTGGCAATAGCATCACAAATACCGGCGCAGCGCATAATGAGGTCGCGCTGAATACTGTCGGTAAAGCTGTCTTTTTCTGTGCTGTCGATAAAGACAAAACCCAGAAATTGCTCCTGTCGCACAATAGGGATCGTAAACGAACTTAAGTAGCCCTGCTCCAATAACCAGTCTGAGTGCACTGACCCGGCATGTATCTCGGTACTGATATCCTCAATCACGCGGCTATGACGGCGATTAGCCAGATCAAGTAACGAGGGGGTGTCTTGTAGTTTTACTTCGTAGCCCGCGATGGCATGTCCGGTGCGGGTACTGTTAATAAAGGTTTTCAGAATATCTGTGGATTCATCGTATATAGCGCAGGCGAGTCGGCAAATGTGCGGGAAGTCGGTCAACAGCGCTTCATGAAAACTCTGAAGTTTTCCGGTAAGCGACTTCGATGTCACAGAATGCAAAGGCTGAAATGACGTCACCAGGCGTTCCCTGTGTAATTACAATAAACCTAAACTATAAAATTAGACCACAAGAGCAGGTTGCTCAACTTTCACCATGCCTTCATAGATTTCGTGATGTTGTAACATATCTTTTTGTTTCGGTATTCTATCGTAATTGGTGTTTAAGCCATTGTTTTGAAATCGCAATGGTGTAATCGTATAAAAAATACTAATTTACTTTGCATTGGAGTTCTTTACATGTCTGCCCCCGATATTTCACGGCGTAAACTATTACAGCAATCCTTATTACTGTCTGGCTCCCTGGTGAGTGCGCAGGCGCTCGCTAATCAATGGCCGGCTTTTCCGTCGAGCAGTCTTACGGCTGCAGAGCTGGCCGGTGATGAAGCTTACTGGCGCTCGGTTAGTGCGTTTTATAAAAAGGCCGGGGGCATAGTTAACCTGGAGCATGGCTATTGGGGCAAGATGGCGTTGCCGGTGGAGCAGTCCTATATTGAGCTGACAAAAATGGTGAATCATCAGTTGTCGTTCTATGCGCGCAAAGACTGGTACGCCGATGCCAAGGCCTCAGTAGCAGCGATTGCGGATGCATTGGAAGTGTCGGCAGCAGAAATGGCCCTGACTCGCAATGCCACGGAAGCGATGCATAATCTCTTATTCCAGTATAAGGGCATAAAACCCGGCGACCGTCTGATGTGGGCTGATATCGACTATCCTGCCTTCCAACGAACCATGGCCGCACTGGCAGAACAACGCGGCGCCACAGGTGTGGAAATTACCTTGCCTGCGCAAGCCTCCAAACAGCAATTGTTGGAAGTGTACCAGGAGAGGATCCGCAGCACAGCTAACCTGAAACTAATGATCCTCACCCATGCTTCCAATCAACACGGGCTAATATTACCGGTGGCAGAAATCGCGGCTTTTGCCAAACTGCATGGTGTTGATGTGATCTGTGACTGCGCTCAGTCGTGGGGCCTAATCGACTTTACCCTGCCAGAGCTGAATGTTGACTGGGCCGTATTTAACCTGCACAAGTGGATTGGTTCGCCGGTTGGCGTTGGCGCCCTGTATATGCGTAAGGGCACACTGGAGAAAGTCGCGCCGTATCCGGGCGAGTCTGATCCAGACAACACCCTTGTGCATAAGCGCGTGCATATGGCTACGTCTAACTTTGCCGCCTTTCTCGCTGTGCCGGATGCTATCCGCTTTCACAATAAGGTTGGTCCGGCGGCGAAAATGGCGCGCTTAAAATACCTGCGGGAACGCTGGGTGAGCAAAGCCCGTAACATGCCTCATATCGAAGTACTTGGCGCTACCGACGATGCCAGTGCCAGCGGCATGGGCGCCTTTCGTCTGGCCGGGCAAACCCGCCGTGAGCAAATTAATCAATTGCAGAAACGTCTGGAAAACGAATTCGGGGTGTTTACGGTTGGCCGTCACGACCTATCCAGTGGCAGCTGTATCCGCGTTACGCCTCAGGTATTTACTACCTTACAGGAAATTGACGCGCTGGTTGATGCACTCGCCAGCCTTGCTTAAACCGGGCCTTCAAAATAACGTTATATCGTAGGCTTTTTTATCCTGTGTGACTGTTACAAATAGATGAATTTTAAAAGATTTTTGATTCATCTAACTGTCAGGGAATGGTCATGGAAATGTCATTGAGCGGGTCTAACCTGACGCGCCAAATATCCCTATAAAATCACACAGGAAACAAAACCATGAACCCAACCCGCTTTAAGCAGCGCTCGCTGCTGGCTTTGTCAGTACTGGCCGCGATGGCTGGTACGCCCGTTTTGGCCGAAGCAATGAATGCACCGGCGGCTCAGCCAGATGAAATTGAAGAAGTTACGGTTGTTGGCCGCAGCGTATCTTATGCCAACAACGCCACCGAAGAATCTATGCTTAAGCAACAAAGCAGTATGACCAGCGTGCTGGCGACCATTGATAACCTGCCAGGCGTGCTGATTAACGAGGGCGATACCTTTGGTTCCGATGATTGGTCTACCAGTATCTCAATTCGTGGTTTTTCCGTTGACCTCGACCAGCAACAAATCGGTATGACCGTTGACGGCATTGCCAATGGTAACTCTAACTACGGTGGTGGTGCCAAAGCCAACCGTTATATCGATACCGAAAACCTGCGTGCAGTAGAAGTGTCGCAGGGTACTGCAGATATTGCCTCACGTTCACACGAGGCGCTTGGTGGAACCATCAACTTCACCACCATTAATCCGGGTGTGGAAGAGCAGCTCACCGTAAGCTCTACCTTTGGTGAGTTTGACGCACAGAAATTATTCATGCGCTATGAAACCGGCGAAATAGCGGCCGATACCTATGCCTGGATCAGCATGTCGACTCAGGAAAACAGCGACTGGATGACCCACACCGCCGAAAATACCCGCGATCACATGGCCGCTAAGTTTGTTAGCTACCTGAGCAACATGGATATCACCGGTTATATTTCTTACGATGATACTCACGAAGATAACTACCAACGCATTTACAGCCTTGAGCAGTTTGCCCAAAGCCCGGCCTGGGATGAACTAACGGGTAACTGGACCGGCGTACCTTATATCGATCAGTCTTATCGCCGTGGCTGGTCAACCCTGCGCGAAAATCTGTTTGCGTACCTTGAAGCTAACATGACCTTTGGCGACGTGGATGTAAAAGCCAACGCTTACTGGCACAAAAATGAAGGCCGTGGTGACTGGGTACCGCCTTACATCGTCGACGTTAACGATGATGGCAGCGAAGGCCATTCGGAGCTGGTACACGGTAATACTTATGAAGGCGGCGCGGCATTAGGCCAGATCTTCTTTGTTGACGCAAACGGCAACTCGTTGTCACCAACGGCTGATTGCGAGAGCTCACTGACCTTCCCTTACGGCGGTGGCGGTGTTGTGTACGATCCGGCCTGTTATCCGGCGAATGCGATTCCGGTTGGCTCTTACCGTCACACCAACTACGACAAGCAGCGTACCGGTATAAATATCGATGCGGTATGGGTTGCGCAGATTGGCGATATGGAAAACACCCTGCGTGCCGGTTTGTGGTATGAAGATTACGAGCGTAAAGAAAACCGTAGCTGGCAGAAAATCATCGATTCACGCATTGGCTATCAGTTCGATGAAACGCCTTACTGGGTGCAATACAGCAGCGAATTCCCAGTTGAAACCTTAATGTACTACGTGGAAGATGAAATCGACCTGGGCGTGGCCACACTGCGCGTTGGGGCCAAGAAATTCAACGTTGATATTGAGAAAAAAGACTTGTTTGTACCGGCCAACAGTCTGTCGGTAGAGTCTGATTCTGATGTGCTGTTCTCCGCGGGTGTGGTAGCGCCGTTGATGGATGGCGTTGAAGTATTTGCTGGCTTTGCGCAGAACTATGCAGCTATTAAAGACGGCGTACTGGAAAGCAGTTCAGTGGATATTTCTTCGGTTGAACCGGAAACCGCTGACAACATCGACCTCGGTGTGCGTTATGTGGCGGCTGATATCAGCGCCAGCTTAACCTACTACAGTATCGACTTTGATAACCGCATTACCTATCAAAGTGCTGAAGAAGCGGGTGGTGTTGACTACTTAGGGGAGCTGGATGGTACTTACGTAAACGTCGGTGGTGTGCAGTCAGACGGTATTGAAGTGGCAATGGACTACACCATAACCGACAAGCTTGGTCTGTATTTCTCGTACACGCATAATAATTCAGAGTACAAAGACCCAGCAGCCTCTACCGGCTTTGTGGATGGTCAGCGCGTGGTTGGCTCAGCCGAAGACATGTTTGTGGTAAGCCTGGACTACACCGCCGATGTGTACAACATGGGTCTTTCCACCAAATATGTGGGCGAGCGCTCAGCGGGCTCGTTTGAGGTAGACTCCTATACCGTAGCCGACTTCTATCTTGGCGCGGTTGTTGACTCACCGGTTCAGGGGATCAGCAATATCGATGTTCGTTTAACCATCAACAATTTGTTTGATAGCAGCTATTTAGGCACGGTTGTTAACGGTGGCGCCTGGATTGGCGCGCCGCGTACCGCCGCGTTAAACTTAAAAGCAAGCTTTTAATCACCATTGCAGCCAGGGAAGTGTTACGCTTGCCCGAAAAAACGACCCAAAAACGCCGGTATCTTACCGGCGTTTTTTTATTGCCTGCGCAGAGATGGGTATTGGGTAATTGGTGTATAAGAATTGCACAATCTTAATCGTTTTAGCTGGTCTTACCAGACTCCTCGGGTTGCTAATGCGGTGCTTGAAAAATCGTCAAATTCTTAGACTAAAGTACTGTTTTTAAAACAATATTAACATAATTTAAAGATGCTGATATATGTAGAGTAAGAGGGTATTTATTTAAATCTATATCAACTTCTTCTTATGTAAATTATCACTGGTTTAGCGTTTTTTTATATCGTTTAATAGTACTTAATCTAACCCCACCTATTATTTCTTTCACCATGTTTAAAGGACTCTTTACCACTATCAGTGGCCGGCTCTATTCAAGTATAGCTGCGGTGCTGCTGGCAATACTGGCACTGGAAGCCTTCAGTTTATATAACGCCTATAACGACGCGGTAAACGCCCGTCAGCGTGAAGTGCAGAGCCTGGTGCAGTCAGCAGTCAGCCAATTGAATACTTATCATCATCTGGTGTTAAGTGGTGAGCTTAGCGAGAGTCAGGCGCAGGAGCGGGCGCTGGCACAGTTAAACCAGCAGCGGTATCAGGGCAGTGAGTATTTCTTTGTGCTGGACTCCCGCGTAAGAATGATTGGTCATGGCGACCGGGCTGATGTCATTGGTAAAGACTACAGCCGGGTACTCACTGAAGCCGGTGAGCCGGTGTTTGCGCAAATGGCAGCATTGGTTAACGCCAGTGGTGTATCAGCCGACTTTTTCGAATATAAGTGGAAGAAGGCTGGCAGTGATTCGGCCGCGCCAAAGGTGAGCTACGTTGCTACCTTTAAGCCCTGGGGCTGGGCGGTAGGCACCGGGGTATTTATCGACGATATTAATGCGCAAATATTCCACGATATTCTGGTGAACTCGGTGGCGTTACTGGTGATTGGTAGCCTGATGGTCTTTGCCGGTTTGCGGTTGACGGCATCTATACTGCGCCCGTTACGCCGGGTTAATCGCACTATGAAGCAGGTGGCTAATGCCGATTTGTCTGTTCGACTCAATTATCATTCGGCTGACGAACTGGGCGAGATGGCGGCGAACATCGACAAAACGCTGGAGGTATTTCAGTCGTTAATTACCCAACTCGTGGCGTCGGCAACGCAGATGGAGAGCAGTGCTGAGCAACTGGCCTCGGCGGCGGTGCAAACCAATCAGGGCGTGCAGGCTGAAATGCGCAGTACGCAACAGTTGTATCATGCGGTAGAAAGTCTGAGCGTGACCATTGATGCCATTAACGAGCGTGCTAATCAAACCGCGCAGGTCAGCGAGCTGGTGGAAAAAGGGGTTAAAAGCAGTTCGGCTGAGGTGGCAGATTCAGAAGCTACCATTAAAGGTATGTCAGAGGTGGTGGCGACGACTGCGGGTCAGTTGCGGGCACTGGAAGCCGACACCGTGGAAATTGCCAATGTGCTGGTGGAAATCGAAAGTATTTCAGAGCAAACCAACCTGCTGGCATTAAACGCTGCCATTGAGGCAGCCCGTGCCGGAGATTCTGGGCGCGGCTTTGCCGTAGTGGCCGATGAGGTTCGCCAACTGGCAATGCGTACCCGCAGTTCTACCGAAGAAGTGCGCGGCGTCATCGAACGGTTACGCAGCAGTGTGGCCCAGTCGGTATCGAGTATGGAACAAAGTGAGCAAAATGCCATCGACAGTATGCAGCTTACCAGCCACGCTAACGACAGCCTGGAGCAAATACTGGGTCATGTGGAAAGCGTTCGCGAACAAGCCCTCGATGGCGCTCAGGCTACCGAAGAACAGAGCGTTGTGGTGAAAGAAATTCAGCAGCATCTTGGCGATATTACTGTGGTTAGCGAGCAAACCAGCAGTGCTTCAGAGATGGTCGCCGCTAACAGCGAGCAACTCAGCCAGCTGGCCACCGATCTGCAGCGTCAGGTGAGCCGCTTTACACTCTAGCGCCAGCCTGCTTATTTAATCGAGAAGGGCGTAAAGTTGGTGTGTTCATCGTACACATCAACGCCCTCTGCACGTTTCAGCAGCGCAATAACTTTGTAGGTGACCGGCGTTAATAGCACTTCCCACAGCACTTTCAATGCATAGTTGGTCACCATTACCGTAAAGATTAATTCGGTACTCCAGATACCCCAGAAGGCAATAGGATAAAATACCGCAGAGTCTACTGCCTGACCCACAATGGTCGAACCAATGGTACGCTGATACAAGGCTTTTCCTTTGCTGAGTACCTTCATCTTTGCCATCACAAAGGCATTGGCAAACTCACCGAGCCAGATAGCCAGTACTGACGCCAGGACTATTCGCGGTGCCTGGCCGAAGTTCATGGCAAAACTGTCCTGACGAGTAAGGCCCCCACCGAGATCTTCATTCCAGCCCGGAGCAGGGGGCATTTCAGTAATAAACCAGGCCATAAAAGCGGCAAAGGCGGCCGCAAAGAAACCCGCCCAGATAGCGCGCCGGGCACGTTGATAGCCATACACCTCGGTCAGTACATCACCCAAAACATAAGACAGCGGGAAGAAAATCACGCCAGCGCCAAAAGTGAACCCGCCAATGTCAGCCACTTTACCGGCACCGATTATGTTGGAGCACACAATTAAAATGCAGGTAGCGGCCAGGATGAAATCAAAAAAACGAAAATGACGGGTGGAAGTATCGGTAACTTTATTTAAAGACGGTGTCATAAAAAGCTAAAGCGAATAATAAAAAGGAAAACCAGTGTGGCACAGTCTTCGTTGCCCGCGCAATATGCTAACCAGGCAATCAGCAAGGTGGCGCTGCCGTTTTCGCCATCACCGACCATTATTTATTCAGCTTGCCCAAGCAAAATGTACACGCACAAAAAGACCCGGGCCGTCACACAACCTCCATGATTATTCTATATAAAACAGACTCCGTTTGTTCATTTCGGTGGCGGGGTTATGGTGGCATGGTAATTGATTGCCTTTGGATCCGAGCATTCATTCAGGCGGTATCGGTGGGGCGCAATATTTAACAATACGCTGCCGGCCAGACACAAATAAACGTAACATCATGGTTTAAATTTGCATCTGACAAATAACAAACTAGCTTTAAGAAACAGACAGGAAAAAATTGGCATGCAAATACCAACAATCATCGACGTGGAAGCCAGCGGTTTTAGCTCTCACAGTTACCCCATTGAGGTAGGTGTGATAAGGGGCGATGGTGCGCGTTTCTGTCGATTGATTCGTCCTTACTCCCAATGGTCCCACTGGGATAAAAAAGCCGAGGCATTACATGGCCTGAGCCGCGACCACTTGCAAAAATGGGGCAATGATGGCCTCGAAGTCTGCCTGGCGCTTAATCAATTCCTCGCCAATGGTACCGCTTATACCGATGGCTGGGTGGTGGATCATCCCTGGCTAATTAAGCTGTATGCTGCGGCTGGCGTGGACATGACGTTCAGTGTCAGGGCGCTGGAATACGTGCTAAGCGAAGCGCAAATGGACCTGTGGATGCGCACTAAGAATCAGGTGGTTTCACACTTTAACGGTTGTCGTCACCGCGCCAGTACCGACGCCGAAATTATTCAGCAAACCTTTATACGAACCCTGCCACAGCAAGATTCCGATCATCTTGCCCGCGCCGTTATTAATGGCTAACCCCGGGCTTAATAGGCTATTCTGACGCTAAGCTAACGTAATAACCTTATCCAGACAGGGAAACACAATGAAGACGGTGGGTCTTATAGGTGGTATGAGCTGGGAGTCTTCACTGACTTACTACCAGCGAATTAATCGGCACATCAAGCAACGCAAAGGTGGCTTACACAGCGCACCATTAATTCTCTACAGTGTGGATTTTGCCCACATTGCCCGGTTGCAGCATCAGAATGACTGGCAGCAACTGGCGGCGTATTTGGCTTCTATCGGGCAAAGTCTGGAGACGGCGGGGGCGCAAGCCCTGGTGATTTGCACCAATACGATGCATAAAGTCGCGCCGCAGGTCGCAAATGTGGTGCGTATCCCTCTGTTGCATATCGGTGACGCGTTAATCACCGCAAGCCGGGTTCAGGGCTATCAACGGGTTGGTTTGCTTGGCACACAGTTTACGATGGAACAGCCATTTTTACGGGAGCATCTCACGGCGGGTGGATTAACCGTATTGGTACCCGAGCAGGAAGAGCGCGGTGAAGTACACCGGGTGATCTACGAAGAGTTGTGTCAGGGGATCATCCGCGAAGAATCGCTTTGCCGCTATCAGCAAATTATCGATAACCTCAAAGCGGCGGGAGCAGAAGCGGTTATTTTAGGCTGTACCGAAATTGGCCTGCTGGTTGGTGCCGAAAACAGCTCATTGCCTGTGCTCGATACGGCCCTATTGCATGCTGACAGCGTGGCTGATTTTATTCTGAGTGAGTCTATGTAGGTCGCCTGGTGAAAACCCGTGCGATTAAAAGTAGTAGTGCACGCCCATAACCAGAGAGTTGATATCAATTTGTCCGGCATCGCGGTATTCGTAACCTACCGCTACGCCAAAACCCCGTAATTCACCAAACTGCCAGCCCACGCTGGCGGCTCTGTCACTGTCGCTAACCATAGGCATGGCGCCGGCCTGCGGTGTTAGCGAATATTGGGTAGAACGAATGGTGGCATATATCCACTGGGCAGAGTTAACCGGCAGAGCCCGACGTGCCGACAAGCTGACGGCTTCCAGACCCACCATAGTAATCGGCACCGCCCGTGCGTCACTGCCAAAGCGAGCGGCATAAGAGCGGTTTATTTCAACACTGAAATTCCATTTGGGCAGGCGTTTGCTCTGATAGGCTATGAAGTACTGGGTATTTCCCACGGGCCGGGTGACCAGCGAAGAATCTGGCAGCATGGCGGATTGATTGGCCAGCAGCGGACAACTAAACATCGCAACCAAACCAAACAAAAACAAGCGGAAACGAGGCTTGTTCATTGTGAGGTCTTCCCGTGTGTTTGAGTGTATCTATGCGCAGTTACACCGCGCCGTTTTTATTACAGCCTGCCTGAATACTCAGCGGCACAATTTATTAATCTATTTATTATCTATTAATTATTATCTATTAATTAATCTGGTGCCTTACCGTGACCTGCAGCCCGGCTTTTTACGCTGCGGGCTTTTTCGGCAGCTTAGTATCAATATAGACCTAATCGGCAGCGATACCAAGTTCTCACCGTAACTTTTTTTCGTATCGTTTTTCGTCGATTTTGGTGGCAAAAATTATCCCGGTCAGCTAGCTTTAAAAGTCTCCATTGTGAAAAAAAACGGCCTGTAAAACCGGCCAATATTCATAAGGGTAAAACAAAAAACTCATATAAAACAAACTATTAAAAGCGCTATAAATGAACATTATTGCTTTCGGGATTCAATCAATACGGAACCACTGATAAGGCGGCGAGGGATGTTGCCCACTGAGGATCAAATAATGCGAGCAGACTGGGAAATCGAACGAAAATTTGTTGTTACTTACTTACCTGAAGAGCTACTTGAAACGCGCAAGCCGGTCATTGTAAGGCAAGGTTACGTGACTGCAGAGGGTGACCACCATGTGCGAATAAGAGATGAAGGCGGTAAATTTACCATGACGGTAAAACAGGGCTTTGGCTTAAAACGTCTCGACACTCAAATTTCCATTAGTGCAGAACAATTTAACGACTTATGGCCACTCACGCAGCACATGCGGGTTGAGAAAAAACGCTATCGCATTGGATTTTGCGGCCATCGGTTGTGTTTAGATGTGTTTTCCGGCCATTTAGCGCCGTTGATCCTGGTGGAGGTCGCCTTTGAAAATGAAATGCAAAGCCGCCAGTTTTTTCCGCCGGACTACGCAGAACTCGAAGTAACACACCGGCGTGAGTATCAGCATGTTAACCTGGCCAGAATGGGCCTGCCCGACGCGCTGGCTATGGCCAATGCCTATTAGCCCAAACAAAAACGCCAGACGAAGTCTGGCGTAATACAGGAAACTGCGGAGAATTAAACCGAAGCGCGCAGGGCTTCTGCCTTGTCGGTGGCTTCCCATGGGAAACTGTCGCGACCAAAGTGGCCATAAGCCGCCGTAGGTTGGTAAATGGGGCGTTCCAGATCGAGCATTTTGATGAGGCCATACGGGCGCAAGTCAAAGTGCTCTTTAACGATAGCAACCAGAGTAGCTTCGTCGTACTGGCTGGTGCCAAAGGTATCAATGCTAATCGACGTTGGCTCTGCTACACCAATGGCATAAGACACCTGTATTTCACAGCGCTTGGCCAGACCCGCAGCCACTATGTTCTTCGCTACATAACGTCCGGCGTAGGCCGCTGAGCGGTCTACTTTCGATGGATCTTTACCCGAGAAAGCGCCGCCGCCGTGACGCGCCATGCCGCCGTAGGTATCCACAATAATTTTACGGCCGGTCAGACCGCAGTCGCCCATGGGGCCGCCAATAACAAAGCGTCCGGTGGGGTTAATGTGGAATTTGGTGTTAGCCGAAATCCACTCAGCCGGTAGTACCGGTTTGATGACTTCTTCCATTACCGCTTCACGCACGGTCTCGGTAGATACCGAATCACAATGCTGGGTAGACAGTACCACCGCATCAATGCCGACGGGCACGTTGTCTTCGTAAATAAAGGTTACCTGACTTTTGGCATCCGGACGTAGCCATTCCAGCTTGCCTGATTTACGCATTTCAGCCTGACGCTGCACTAAACGGTGCGAGTAGGTGATGGGGGCAGGCATTAACACTTCGGTTTCATCGCTGGCATAGCCAAACATCAGGCCCTGGTCGCCAGCACCCTGTTCTTCCGGGCGTACACGGTCGACGCCCTGATTGATATCCGGTGATTGTTTGCCAATGGCGTTTAATACGGCGCAGGAATCGGCGTCAAAGCCCATATCAGAGTGGGTATAACCAATTTCGCGCACGGTCTGACGAGTCAGTTCTTCAATGTCTACCCAGGCAGAAGTAGTGATTTCACCACCCACCAGCACCATGCCGGTTTTTACATAGGTTTCGCAGGCGACTCGCGCCTTAGGATCCTGTTGCAGGATTGCATCAAGTACCGCATCGGATATTTGATCGGCAATCTTGTCCGGATGGCCTTCAGAGACTGACTCGGACGTAAATAAATGGGCTGCCATTACATGCTCCGTGTTTATTTCAATTTATAGTCGGGGCGTATTGTTCAACTGAACACCGGTGAAAACCGTAAAATCACCGTTCTGCCGCAGTTTTACGTCGGGCAGGGTCATTGTAGATCAATACACATGCGACTATTGTAGCAAGCCAATTTATAAATACCAGTCTTTACTTCTGGACGTCTAAAAGTCTATTTGTTACGTTTACTTGACAGTCAGGGTCTGGCTACCGGCTGGTACAGAGTAATGTCAGCGCTATTAAATGCTCCGACAAGACCGAAACACATTGAACTGCAATGGCCGGTGGGTAACAATATGCGACACTGAGTGAGAGTGTATTTCTGTTTGCAAAATTTGCGGTAAGCCAATGGCGGCAAACCTAAGCAAACACAAATACATTAGTACATCGCTGATGTGTCAATAATTACAGTAAATTGCCACCTCAACTGGCACTCAAATACAATTCAGGAGTCAACATGCCGTCTCGTCGAGAACTAGCTAATGCCGTTAGAGCATTAAGTATGGATGCTGTTCAGAAAGCTAAATCAGGTCACCCTGGTGCGCCAATGGGCATGGCAGACATTGCCCAGGTACTGTGGTGCGATCACCTCCAACATAACCCGGCCGATCCGGCGTGGGCTAACCGCGACCGCTTCGTACTGTCTAACGGTCACGGCTCTATGTTGCTGTATTCACTGTTGCACCTTACCGGCTACGAACTGCCTATCGACGAGCTTAAGCAATTCCGTCAGTTACATTCTAAAACCCCTGGTCACCCGGAATACGGTTATGCGCCAGGCGTTGAAACCACTACCGGTCCACTGGGGCAGGGGATTACCAATGCTGTGGGCATGGCGCTGGCTGAAAAAGTGCTGGCGGCGCAATTTAACCGCGACAATCTGGCGGTAGTCGATCACTACACCTACGCGTTCCTTGGCGATGGCTGCTTAATGGAAGGTATTTCTCATGAAGCCAGCTCTCTGGCCGGTACGCTGGGCCTGAACAAACTGATTGCGTTCTGGGACGACAACGGTATTTCTATCGACGGTGAAGTGGAAGGCTGGTTTACCGACGATACGCCAAAACGTTTCGAAGCTTACGGCTGGCATGTGATCACCGATATCGACGGTCACGATCCTGAAGCTATTAACAGTGCTATTGAAGCGGCTAAAGCCGAAACCGGCAAACCGACGCTCATTTGCTGTAAAACCGTTATTGGCTTCGGCTCGCCCAACAAGCAGGGTAAAGAAGACTGCCACGGTGCGCCATTAGGCGACGACGAAATTACCCTGACCCGTGAAGCACTGGGCTGGAGCCATGCTCCGTTTGAAGTGCCTGCTGATATCTACGCTGGCTGGGACGGCAAAAACAAAGGCGGCGAAGCCCAGCAAGCCTGGAACGAGTTGTTTGCGCAGTACGCTGAAGCCTATCCGGAACTGGCTGTTGAACTAAAACGCCGCTTAAGCGGTGACGTACCGGCAGACTTTGTGGCCAAAGCCGATGAATACATCGCTAACTTGCAAGCTAACCCGGATACGATTGCCAGCCGTAAAGCCTCACAAAATGCGCTTAATGCTTTTGGGCCGTTGCTGCCTGAATTACTCGGCGGCTCAGCCGATTTGGCCGGCTCTAACCTGACTATCTGGAACGGTTGTAAAGGCGTAGAAAAAGACGATGCCAGCGGTAACTATGTTTATTATGGTGTGCGTGAATTTGGCATGTCTGCCATGATGAATGGTATTGCCCTGCACGGCGGCTTTAAGGCCTACGGTGCGACCTTCCTGATGTTTATGGAATACGCTCGTAACGCTGTACGTATGGCGGCGTTAATGAAGCAGCCGGTCATCTTTGTGTATACCCACGATTCAATTGGTCTGGGCGAAGACGGCCCGACTCACCAGCCGGTAGAACAAGTCGTTGCCATGCGTGCTACGCCGAACCTTGACAACTGGCGCCCGTGCGACCAGGTGGAATCAGCGGTAGCCTGGAAAGAAGCTATTTTACGTACCGACGGTCCTACCTCATTGATCTTCAGTCGTCAGGGGCTGGCACAACAGCCGCGCACTGAGGCTCAGGTTGCTGATGTGGCCAAAGGCGGTTATGTACTGGTTGACTGTGACACCACCCCGGAATTGATTCTGATTGGTACCGGTTCAGAAGTTCAACTGGCAGTAGATGCGGCAGCCAAACTTACCGAACAGGGTAAAGCGGTACGCGTGGTGTCGATGCCATCCACCGATGTTTTCGATCGTCAGGATGCGGCTTACCGCGAGTCAGTATTGCCGTCTGCAGTTGTTAAACGCGTGGCGGTAGAAGCACTGTCAAAAGAGAGCTGGTATAAGTATGTTGGCTTTAACGGCGCCATTGTGGGCATGGACACCTTTGGTGAATCTGCACCAGCCGGTGAACTGTTCAAACACTTCAACATTACTGTTGACGCTGTAGTAGAAGCTGCGCTGGGGCTATAATTTGCCCCGGCTTTAGGGCTGCATAAAAATATGGTAAGACTCGCCATTAATGGCTTTGGCCGCATTGGCCGAAATGTACTGCGGGCACTCTATGAGAGTGGCCGCAATCAATTTATCCAGGTCGTCGCTATCAACGAAATCGCTGATCCTGACGGCATGGCACACCTACTCAAATACGATACCTCCCACGGCCGTTTTGCCTGCCATGTGGAGCGCAAAGGCGATCAGCTTACCGTAGCCGGTGACGTTATTCGCCTTTGTCACCAACCCGATATCGAAGGCCTGCCCTGGGCTGAGCTGGGGGTGGATATTGTGCTGGAATGTACCGGTCAGTACACCGATAAGGCCAGTGGCCTGGCACATATTCAGGCCGGGGCTAAAAAAGTGCTGTTTTCTCAGCCCGGCGCGCCGGATATGGATAACACCATTATCTTCGGCTGTAACGAAGACACCCTGCTACCAGAGCATAAAGTGGTGTCGAACGGCTCCTGTACCACTAACTGCATTGTGCCGGTAATTCAGGTACTCGATGAAGCGTTTGGTGTGGAGAGTGGCACCATTACCACTATCCATTCCTCCATGCACGATCAGCAGGTTATCGATGCCTACCACCCCGACCTGCGACGCACCCGTGCTGCCAGTCAGTCGATAATTCCGGTGGATACCCGTCTGGCCCGGGGCATCGAACGAATATTGCCAAAATTTGCCGGTAAGTTCGAAGCGATTGCCGTGCGGGTACCAACCATTAACGTCAGTGCCATGGATTTAAGCGTGACGCTGGCGGCTGAGGTAACCATCGATAAAGTGAACCAGGCGCTCAGTGCAGCCCGCACCGGCCGCTTGTCGGGCATACTGGATTACACCGAAGAACCGCTGGTGTCAGTAGATTTTAATCACGATCCCCATTCGTGTATTGTGGATGGTACACAAACACGGGTGAGTCACCGCCAGTTGGTCAAAACCCTGGTGTGGTGCGACAACGAGTGGGGGTTTGCCCACCGAATGCTGGATACCGCGTTGGCGATGTATCAAACAGGCAATGACTAATTTATTTTGAATTTAACCGGATAAGAAGGAAACCTTATGTCAATCCCAAGCATGTCAGACATTGAATTGTCAGGTAAGCGTGTACTGATCCGTCAGGATCTCAATGTACCGGTAAAAGACGGTAAAGTGACATCCGATGCACGGATTAAAGCGTCTTTACCGACCATCAAAGCCGCCCTGCAAGCCGGTGCTGCAGTGATGGTAATGTCGCACCTTGGCCGTCCTGTTGAAGGCGAGCCCGCTGACGAGTTTTCCTTACTGCCAGTTGTGAATTACCTCAATGACGTGCTGGATGTCGAGGTAAAACTGGTAAAAGACTACCTTGATGGCGTAGACATTGAGCCTGGTCAATGTGTGATCCTGGAAAATGTGCGATTTAATAAGGGTGAGAAGAAAGACGACGAGGCGTTGTCCAAGCAATATGCTGCCCTATGCGATGTATTTGTAATGGATGCTTTCGGCACGGCGCACCGGGCCCAGGCATCAACCCACGGTGTGGCAAAATTTGCACCGCAAGCGGTGGCTGGTCCGTTATTGGCTGGCGAACTGACCGCTTTGTCGAAAGCGCTGGATAACCCCGCTCGCCCCATGGTGGCCATTGTGGGTGGTTCTAAAGTGTCGACTAAACTCACCGTGCTTAAGTCTCTGGCCGACAAGGTGGACCAACTGATTGTTGGCGGCGGTATTGCCAATACCTTTATTGCGGCACAGGGTCACAATGTGGGTAAATCACTGGTTGAAATGGATTTGGTTGATGAAGCCAAACGCCTGATAGAGCAAGCGCAGGCCAATGGCGGTGATATCCCTGTACCTACCGATGTAGTCACCGGTAAAGCCTTTGCCGAAGACACGCCGGCAGAACTGAAGCCAGTTAGTGATGTTGTCGACGACGATATGATTTTTGATATCGGCCCGGACAGCTCTGCTGCCTTGGAAGATATTCTGAAAAATGCCGGCACCATCGTATGGAATGGCCCGGTTGGTGTGTTTGAATTTGATCAGTTCGCAAGTGGAACAAAAGCGCTGTCAGAAGCAATTGCCGCCAGTGATGCATTTTCAATTGCCGGCGGTGGTGATACGCTAGCAGCAGTAGATAAATATGAAATTGCAGACAAAGTATCGTACATCTCAACCGGTGGCGGTGCGTTCCTGGAATTTCTTGAGGGCAAAACTTTACCTGCAGTAGCGATATTAGAAGAAAAAAACCGCTAACAGAAAAGTAATGTCCCGGCGCCGGAATAGCAGTATTCCGGCGACACCTGCATAAGGATACGCAGGCTGAATAATCGTTTGTCAATTCGCTGTAAGCACTGCTAAAGCTTTGATATAACGAAATTCCCATGCCTAATAAATGATTTCTCTTAACCCTACAACCGTTTATAAAAAACGGATAAGAAAATAAGGAGTGTTGCACATGGCATCACAGGCTCAGCAAGCTATGCTGGATAAAATCATCACCCAAAAGGGCTTTATAGCCGCCCTTGATCAAAGCGGTGGTAGTACCCCAAAAGCCCTAAAACTTTACGGTATTGAAGAATCAGAGTACTCAAACGATGAGGAAATGTTCAACATGGTACATGCAATGCGTACCCGTATCGTAACCTGTAACGCCTTTTCAGGTGAGCGTGTCCTCGGCGCCATCCTGTTTGAAAACACTCTCGACCGTGAAATTGAAGGTTTAGCCTCTTCCCATTACCTGTGGCAAAAAAAACGCGTAGTGCCGTTTTTGAAAGTCGATAAAGGCCTGGAAGCCGAAGCCAATGGTGTGCAGCTCATGAAGCCGATGCCACAGCTCGACGAGCTGCTGGCCAAAGCCAATGCTAAAGATGTATTTGGTACCAAAATGCGTTCTGTTGTGAAGCTGGCAAATCACGAAGGGATTAAAGCCATTGTTGAGCAGCAGTTTGAAGTGGGTAAACAAATTCTGGCAGCCGGCCTGGTACCGATTATCGAACCGGAAGTCGACATTAACAGCCCTGAAAAAGCCGAAGCAGAAGCCTTGCTGAAGCTGGAAATTCTGACTCAGCTCAATCTGCTGGACGAAGAAAAAGTCATGTTAAAACTGACTATTCCCACCGAAGCGAATTTCTACAAAGAGCTGGTGGATCATCCCAAGGTAATCAAAGTGGTTGCTTTATCAGGTGGTTACTCACGTGACGATGCCAACGCCAAGCTGGCTGAGAACCAGGGCATGATTGCCAGTTTCTCACGGGCACTGACGGAAGGTGTGTCTGCACAGCAAAGCGATGAAGAGTTTGAAGCCACGCTGGATAAAGCTATTGAAGGCATTTATCAGGCGTCTCTGACTTAGTTGTCATTGCTGCTAAAAAATCTGTCATCCCGGCCTCTGCGCCGGGATTTTTCTTTTGGGCGTAATTCCTGAACTTTCACTATCTTTGTAATCCCGACCTTTTACTCCTTCGTCATCCCAGAATTTTCAACATCTTCGTCATCCCGGAATTTTCATCATCTTCGTCATCCCGGAATTTTC
>NZ_BAAJLP010000050.1:0-22888 GCF_057547795.1 Alteromonas sp. 4NH20-0104
GCAAAGGGTCAGAATCATAAGGCCCCATGTCTTACTAAGACAAATTCGAAGGCACAGGTAACCGTAAAAACGTTACCTGTTTTTTTTTGCGTAGCTTTTTAGTTCTCGCCCTGTCAGCTCTGCTTGTCCCCCAGGCTCTGTACGTCCATAAACATCCTTTACCATCCATAACTCTTATCTGCCCTGCAGTTCTTTCATGCCCTGACTGATGCGGTGGAGTGCGATTTGTACTCGTTTTGCGGTGCTGGAATAAGCTGCTGGTCAATTAGGCTAAATGGTTGGTCAATTTTACCAATATATGGTTTTGATATGGTGATATTCGGGGTGAGAAATAGATGGTTTTATTTTAGTTGTTTAAAATCAGTTGGTTATGAGTTGGCATGCGAATTGTTATATCTAAGCAAGTGTTAAGTAACTTTTTAAAAACGTTTAGCCAATCGGAGATTTAATTATGGGAATGTTCACACGTATCAACGACATCATTCAGTCTAACATCAATGCTCTGCTGGATAAGGCCGAGGATCCTGAAAAAATGATCCGCCTGATTATTCAGGAAATGCAGGAAACCTTGGTTGAGATCCGCACGCTGGCTGCCCAGCATATTGCTGAGCAGAAGCATCTTAACCGCCAGATTGATAACCTGGAAAAACGCGCTGCCCACTGGCAGGAAAATGCAGAACTGGCAGTAAGCAAAGGAAAAGATGACCTGGCTCGCGCCGCTTTGAAAGAAAAGAAAGAGCTGGAAGCGAAACAAGCTGAATTGCAGGAGCAACTGCAGGTAATCGATGAAGCACTGATGAAAGTGCAGGACGACACCGGCCGTTTAAACGAGAAGTTAAATGAAGCCAAGGCCAAGCAGAAATCGCTGGCAGTACGTCGTCAGTCAGCCTCAGTAAGAATGCAGGCTAAACAAGCTACTCACAGCGACAAACTGGATAGCGTAATGGGCCGCTTTGATCACTATGAGCAGCGTGTTGATGAACTGGAGGCTCGGGTTGAAGCATACGATCTAACCGATAGTGCTTCAAAAAGCTCACTCCAGGCTGAATTTGACGCGCTGGAAAAAGACGAATCAATCGAGCAGGAACTGGCTGCGTTAAAAGCGAAAAAAGTCGCGTAAACGCATGATGGCCCGCACATTGCGGGCCTCGCAATCAACCAGGTCATTCAAGCAGGAGTAAGGTTATGAAAACTATTTATGAAAAGAAACGTGTATCAAGAGATTTAGGTCGGGCTGTGATTTCAGGTGTGTGTGCCGGTGTAGCCCGCTATGCTGACATCGACCCGGTTTGGGTTCGTGCCGGTGCCGCTTTAGGTTTAGTGTTCATGCCAATGATTACTCTGCCTGCTTATGTTGCGGCGGTAATATTGTTACCAAGGAGAGCATAATGAAAAACTTTATTCTTGCCATCCTGATTGCCATTGTCCTGACCAAGGTGCTTGGTGGGGTTGCATCCGACTGGTTTGATTTGCACCTGGTGATGGGCGATGAGCTGGTAAGTGGCACCCTGGAATGGGTCATTATGGCGGGTGTTGGAGTGTTACTGGTTGTGATCGGTTTTGTTGTAGCCATGAGTATCGCTGCCGCGCTGGGCATTGCTGCAGTTGCCGTGCTGGGTGGCCTGGTATTCGCGGGAATCAGTGTGTTCTGGCCGGTGTTACTGATTGTCGGCATTGTTATGTTGGTGGGGAGGTCGAACCGCGCTGCGGCGTGAGCCCCCTGACCAGCCCGCACCACCAAACGTAGATTTACTTTCTGAGATGAACAACTTAGCATAATGAGCCATACTTTGAATGTATGACAGGTTGTTCGCCCGAAGGGCTAAGCGCAAACAAGGAATACTATGAAGCAATATATTAATGTAAAGACCGTCAGTATCACCGTGGGTGTTTTGTTTCTGCTTCTTTGGTTGGTGGGTTTTTACTGGAGTTTAGAACCCGATACTTTCGACGTCAGGGCCAATGCCAGGACGCAAATGACCAGCGCAAATGCTCAGCCAGTGCCCGGTTACACTATTACAACCACGTTAATTACCGTTGCCGATACGCTGATGGAGAAGCCAGGAGGCTATTTATCGAATGATGTGATGCCACCATCTGTATTCCTCGACAACATGCCCAGCTGGGAGTTTGGCGTACTGGAGATGGTTCGTGACATGTCATTATCCATGCGCAAAGACTTCAGTCGTTCCCAGTCACAATCGGTTGAAAACCCACATTTGGTGAAAGCTCAACCAAAATTCAATATCGACAGCCGCAACTGGCTGTTTCCTTCTGCTGAGTCACAGTATTCTGAAGCTATTGATTATCTTGGGCAGTATCGAGATGATCTGGCCGATCCCACGCTGGGCGACAGCCAGTTTTATACCCGCGCCGATAATCTGCGGGAATATTTAAAACAAGTTGAGAAAAAACTCGGTAGCCTGTCACAGCGACTCAGCGCCAGCGTTGAAGCGGAGCGCGTAAACACCGACCTTGCCGGCGACAAATCAGCGTCGAACAGCACGCCGCGTCCCAGTTCTATTCAAACTCGCACCAGTTGGTGGCAACTGGATAATGTTTTTTATGAAGCCCGAGGCTCTACCTGGGCACTTTTACACCTGCTCAAAGCCATTGAAGTCGATTTTGCCAGTGTTCTGGAAAACAAAAATGCTTTGGTGAGTTTGCAACAAATAATCAAAGAGTTAGAAGCAACACAACAGACTATCTGGAGCCCGATGATACTTAACGGCAGCGGCTTTGGTATGTTAGCTAATCACTCGTTAGTCATGGCAAACTATATTTCTCGTGCAAATGCAGCCATAATTGAGTTGTCTGAATTACTCAATCAAGGATAAACGATGAAAAAACGTGTACTTGCCGCCGCTCTTGGGGCGTTATGTCTTGCCCCTGCCACCCATGCAGATACGTTGCTGGGGCTTTACGCCGGCGCTCAGGGATGGAACACATCAACTTCTGGCGGTTTCTCAGAAACCTCCAATACGGCTGACTTTGATTTTGACAGCACCACCAATGCATCTTTGTACGTGGCGTTTGAACACTTTGTACCGCTGGTGCCTAATGTAAAAGTAAATTATCTGCAATTGGATACTGACGGCGTAACTAATTTGAATGCTGAGTTTACTTTTGATGGAACAGATTACGCTGCCAATACGTCGTTATTAACCGATGCGAGCATCGATAGCGCCGATCTCATTTTGTACTACGAGATCTTCGACAACGATCTGGTTAGCTTTGATATTGGTGTAAACGGTAAATACATCGACGGCACATTTTATGTTGAAGACGTTGATAGCGGCGAAAGTGGTGAGGCATCGTTTAAAGGTATTATCCCAATGGCGTACAGCCGGGTGGAGTTCGGTTTGCCGTTTACTGGCTTAGGCGTTTACGCTGAAGGTAGCTATCTGAGCTTTGATGATCACGAGGTTCGTGATATCCAGGCCGCGCTAACTTACTCTTTTGTAGAGAATTTAGCTATCGATATGACCTTACAGGTTGGCTACCGCGACATCACTGTAGACATTGAAGATCTGGACGATATCTACGCTGATCTGGGTTTCGACGGCGTCTTTGCCGGACTTGAAATTCACTTCTAGTATTTTAAGATATAAAAAAGTAATTTTAATTCTTTCCAGTTATCAAGAAAACTCATTAGCCTAGTAGTATGCAAATAAGGCTAATGAGTTATGTCAGCAAATTCTAACAACCAAAACACTTCAGTCGGTGCACCGGGAGCAATTCTGAGTGAACCGCAATGGAACGCGATCACCCAGTCGATCTCTGGGTTAAACGCACAGCAATTAACCTGGGTAAGTGGTTACCTGGCAGGTTTGGCGGCGTCGGGTCAGGCTTTACCGCAAAGTCAGGCTGCGGCAGTACCATCCGCTGCAGGCGAAGCGCCGGTTCTCACCATTCTGTTTGGCTCGCAAACCGGTAACGCCAAGGGCATTGCCCAGTCGTTACAGGCTAAGGTTGAAGCCGCAGGTTACTCCAGCAAATTAGTCAGCATGGCTGATTACAAGCCGCGCCAGATTAAAAATGAAACTCACCTGGCCATTGTGGCCAGTACGCATGGTGAAGGCGAGCCGCCGGATGATGCCATTGAGTTGCATGAGTTTCTTGGCACGAAGAAAGCCCCTAAAGTTGACAAGCTGAAATACGCAGTGTTGTCGTTAGGCGATTCAAGCTACGAGTTCTTCTGTCAAACCGGTAAAGACTTTGATGAGCGTCTGGCGAAGCTGGGCGGTAAACTGGTTGTTCCTCGCGTAGACTGCGATGTGGATTATGAAGCCGAAGCTGAGGCCTGGGTTGCGAAACTGATTGAGACGTTGAAAGACGACTTCACTTCAGCTGGTGCGGCTGCCGTTGCCATGCAAACCGGTTCTGCAGTAGCTGCCGGCACCGCGGCGCAGGTTTATACCAAGAAGGCGCCTTATCAGGCGACTTTGCTAACCTCGCAAAAAATTACCGGTCGTGATTCGGTTAAAGACATCCGCCACATCGAAATCAGCCTGGAAGATTCTGGCATTACTTATCAGGCCGGCGATGCGCTGGGGGTCTGGTTTAAAAACGATGCAGCACTGGCCGACGAGATTATTACCCTGATCCAGGCATCTGCCGATCAGGAAGTCACCGTTGCCGAACATACACTGTCGTTTAAAGAAGCACTGATCAATAAACTGGAGCTCACTCTGAGCTATCCGGGATTTGTAAAGGCTTATCAGGAAGCTTCGGGCTGTGAAGCCTTAGCCAAACTGCTGGAAGATAAAGCCGCGCTTCGCGATTACCTGGCAGACCGTCAGATCGTCGATATTGTGCGTGATCATCCTCATCCGGTAACGGCAGCGCAGTTTGTAGCGGCTTGTCGTCCATTAACACCGCGCCTGTATTCCATAGCGTCGAGCCAGTCTGAAGTGGAAGATGAAGTACATCTGACTATTGCTCATGTTGATTACGATGCCTTTGGCAATCGTCATCAGGGTGGCGCTTCCGGTTTCCTGTGTGACCGCCTTGAAGAAGGTGGTGAAGTTGACGTTTTCGTTGAGCCAAATGACAACTTCCGTTTGCCGGAAAATCCGGACACGCCAGTGATCATGATTGGTCCGGGTACCGGTATTGCACCGTTCCGTTCTTTTATGCAGGAACGTGATGCCCAGGGCGCAGAAGGGAAAAACTGGTTGTTCTTTGGTAACCCTCACTTTACTCAGGATTTCCTGTATCAGCTTGAGTGGCAGGGTTACGTGAAAAGTGGCCTGCTGAGCAAAATCAGCCTGGCTTTCTCACGTGATCAGAAAGACAAAATTTATGTTCAGCATCGCTTGCTTGAAGAAGGCAAGGACGTTTACCAATGGTTAGAAGATGGCGCTCACCTTTACGTGTGTGGCGATGCTAACCAAATGGCTAAAGATGTTGAAAGTGCGCTGCTTGAAATCTTCAAGACCCACGGTGGTAAGAGTGACGAAGAAGCCAAGGCTTACTTACTGTCACTGCGCAAAGCAAAACGATATCAGAAGGATGTCTACTAATGAGCGATACTAAGTCTCCTTTTATAGTTGAAGGCAAACTGGCCGACAACGAACGCCTTAAGGCCCAGAGTCGTCATCTGCGCGGCACCATCGAGCAGGATCTTAAGGATCCGTTAACCGGTGGCTTTACCGCCGATAACTTTCAGCTGATCCGCTTTCACGGCATGTATCAGCAGGACGACCGCGACATCCGCGCCGAGCGTACCAAGCAAAAATTAGAGCCGCTGCATAACGTGATGTTACGTGCCCGTTTACCGGGTGGTGTATGTAATCCTGAGCAATGGCTGGCTATTGATAAGTTTGCTGATGACTACACCATGTACGGCAGCATTCGTTTAACAACCCGTCAGACCTTTCAGTTTCACGGCGTGTTAAAGCCCAATATTAAGCTGATGCACCAAACCCTTAATTCCGTAGGGATTGACTCAATCGCTACTGCGGGTGACGTTAACCGTAACGTGCTGTGTACCTCTAACCCGATTGAATCTGAAGTCCATCAGCAGGCTTATGACTGGGCAACAAAGATTAGTGAGCACTTACTGCCAAAAACTCGCGCCTACGCCGAGATTTGGTTAAATGGTGAGAAAGTAGAAACCACCGATCAGGAGCCAATCCTGGGCGATAACTACCTGCCGCGTAAGTTTAAAACTACTGTGGTAATCCCGCCGCAAAACGATGTGGATGTACACGCTAACGACCTGAACTTCGTTGCGATTGCGGAAAATGGCAAGCTGGTGGGCTTTAACGTATTAGTGGGCGGTGGCCTGGCCATGACTCATGGCGACAAAACTACCTTCCCGCGTAAAGCCGACGATTTTGGTTTTATTCCGTTGGAGCATACCCTGGCGGTTGCCGAAGCGGTAGTGACTACCCAGCGTGACTGGGGTAACCGGGTAAATCGTAAAAATGCGAAAACCAAGTATACCCTTGAGCGTGTTGGTGTGGATAACTTCCGCGCTGAAGTAGAAAAACGTGCCGGTGTTACCTTTGGTGAGAGCAAGCCTTATGAATTCACCAGCCGTGGCGATCGCATTGGCTGGGTTGAAGGCATTGACGGTAAATTCCACCTAACGCTGTTTATCGAAAACGGCCGGATTTTGGATTACCCGAATAAAACCCTGAAAACCGGTTGTCGTGAAATTGCCAAAATTCATAAAGGCGATTTCCGCATGACGGCTAACCAGAACCTGATTGTGGCAGGTGTGCCGGCCGATCAGAAAGAAGCGATTGAAGCGCTGGCCAGAGAGCACGGTTTAATTCAGCCAGATGTATCGGCTCAGCGTTTAGATTCCATGGCTTGTGTAGCGTTACCAACCTGTCCGCTGGCAATGGCGGAAGCCGAGCGCTTCTTACCCTGTGCAGTAGACCAACTCGACGAGTTAATGGCTAAGCACGGTTTAAGTGACGACAGTGTGATTTTCCGGGTCACCGGGTGTCCTAATGGCTGTGGTCGCGCCATGCTGGCCGAAGTGGGTCTGGTGGGTAAAGGCCCGGGTCGTTACAACCTGCACTTAGGTGGTAATCGCGAAGGGACCCGTATTCCTCGTATGTTTAAAGAAAACATCACCGAGCAGGAAATCATGGCTATTCTTGATGAGCTTCTTGGCCAGTGGGCCGGCTCGCGTGAAGCGAATGAGTCATTCGGCGATTTCGTAGTACGCACAGGCGTGATTGCCCCGGTGATCAACTCCGCTCAGGATTTTTATGACTGATCACGATCTTCAATCGATTCGTCAGCCGGTCACCTCTGATACCACTGATGAGGAACTGGCGGCGATCAATCAGGTGCTGGAAACACTGGATGCGTCAGCGCGCATCCGGTGGGCGCTGGAGTATTTGCCGGGTAGCCACATTGTGTCGTCAAGCTTTGGCGCGCAATCAGCGGTTATGTTGCACTTACTGACAGCAGCCAAGCCTGATATTCCGGTAGTGTTAACCGATACCGGTTATCTATTTCCGGAAACTTACCAGTTCGTTGATGAGCTGGTTGAGCAACTTAAACTGAATTTAAAAGTGTATCGCAGCGATATTTCACCGGCCTGGCAGGAAGCGCGTTTTGGCCGCCTGTGGGAGCAGGGCATCGATGGTATTGAGCGATACAACAAGATGAATAAAGTTGAGCCAATGCAGCGTGCATTGAAAGAACTGGGGGCACAAACCTGGTTTGCCGGGTTGCGTCGCAGTCAGGCCGATACCCGTCAGCATTTGCCCGTACTGCAACGCTCTGGCAATCAGTTTAAGCTGTACCCGATTATCGACTGGTCGAATAAAGACCTGCATTATTACCTTAAAGACAATGGCTTGTCTTATCACCCGCTGTGGGAACAGGGCTATGTGTCTATTGGTGACTGGCATACCACACAATCGCTGCAGGAAGGCATGAGCGAGCAGGATACCCGCTTCTTCGGGCTTAAGCGCGAATGCGGCCTGCACGAGTTCGGTGATGGTATCTAATCAAATGGTTGTTTACTCCACACTGAAATGTGGGGTAAACAGCGATTTAATGTGCGCAGTAAAAGAATCTGATTTTTGTTTAGGTAATAACCGCGCCAGCTCACTGCCCACCGAAGTAAACTTGTAATACGTCATCAGCAATTGTTTGCTTCGCGCTTCTAACGTCAGACTTTCGGTCGAAAACTTCAGTGCCATGGATGTTCCCTTGTCCAGCGGCCCGGTTTCTATCTCTGTTGCATACAATAATTTCATGCTGCCCAGAGCCAGAATATCAGTGTAAGACAAGCCAAACTGAGCCAGTTGCGTTTGTGCCGCCGGCGCGGGAAACAGGGAATTTAACAAACCCGGTTGCTGATGAAAACCGGTGATAATAATGGGCGCCGGATCGCTGTTACGCCGACAGGCCAGCTGACAAGCTTTGCTGAATAAACTGGCATCCCGTTGGGTCAGTTTGGTAAGGGTTTCCAGGCTTCGCATCGAAAAACTACCTGGACGCTGCACTTCCACCGCGAGGATTTTCCCCCACAACTCCTGCATGGTAGGTGAATAGATATTTTCTGCCATGGATATAAAGGAGTGAAACCAGTCAGGATCGACCTGTTCCTGTGACTGCTCGCCACTGGAGACAGACAAGGCCACAGACATAATTTGCTGTAAATTCGCTAAACGTTTTTGCTCTCGTAAGCGCTGATACTGGGCTATCTGGCGGGAAGGCTGCGTAGAGTATTCGAGTCCGGAGTGCTCAATGCCAATGGAAGAAAACCAATGGGTTATACGGTGTTGCGTTGAACTGCTGTGTTGTGTGGAACGGCGCTTGGCAGATGAAGTGTCCTCACTGGCAGGTTTTGGGACTTTGCGTTCCTTGTTGGCAGCGCTGGCCCATTGTGTTGCTGAAGTGTGCGTAGGTATTTTCATCTCATAACATTGGCCGTAAACCTATAACTAAAAATAACCTGTTTCGACTTTAGTGTATAGGAAGTTTACTATGCAAAGGTCTATATTAGGGGTAGGATAACAATAATATTGGTCACAACGTACACAAGATGTCTGCGGAATACGATAATGATGAGCTGATATTTCTCGATGAGGATACCCATCAGGAATTAGAGCCGAACAATAAAAGAGAATGGAATATCTTGATCGTTGATGATGATGAAGAAATCCACACGGTAACCCGCCTCGCATTATCAGATCTGGAAGTACACGATCGCAAGCTGAGCTTCCTTCACGCTTATTCAGGCAAAGAAGCCAAAGCCATTCTTGATGAGTACGGCAGTAGCATTGCCATCATCCTGCTTGATGTGGTGATGGAAACCGATGATGCCGGTCTGACCGTGGTCCGCTACCTTCGTGAAACCCTTAATCATCACGAACCTCGCATTATTCTGCGCACCGGACAACCGGGCTTTGCTCCGGAAGAAGAGGTCATCAAAACCTACGACATCAATGATTATAAAACCAAAACGGAGTTGACCAGAGCAAAACTGCTCACCACGGTTATTTCTTCTGTGCGGTCTTATCAGCAAATCCTTACGATTAATCAAAGCCGGATTGGTCTGCAAAAAATCATCCATTCAGCGTCAAATCTGCTCGAAGAACATTCCATAAAAGGATTTTGTGAGGGGATTGTCACCCAAATCAGTTCAATGGTAGGGCTCGAGGCCGAAGGCATAGTGTGTGCCCGGGCAGGCTCTGTACTCGATCGCGATGACGACGGCGTTTATGTGCTCGGTGCTGCGGGCGATTACGCCACTTATATTAACGAACGCATTGAATCGTTGCATAATGCCCTGATAGTCGAACATGTCGGTCGTTGCTTACGCCTCAAAAAACACATTTTTGAAGCCGGTGTATCAGTACTTTATTTAAATAGCTCAGGCTTTGAAGCGGCCGTTTATTTAAACATGCACACAGAAATCAGTGAACTGGATAAACAGCTTCTGGAAGTGTTTTTATCCAGTATTTCGGTGGGGTATGAGAACGTTTATCTGTTCCATGAGTTACGCAACGCCGCTTTCAGAGACTGGCTTACCCGGCTGCCAAACCGGAACGAGTTTATTAATATTCTCGACCATTCAAAGAATTACCATTCTCAGGAACAGCTATGCGCTGCACTGATTGATATTAACCAGTTTTCAGACATCAATGATGGATTGGGACAGGAAGCAGGTAACGAATTACTTAAAGCGGTTGCACAACGGCTGAACGAATGTTTTGGTGCTGAAATCAAGAAAAGCCGGATTGCTGCCGATGTGTTTGGCCTGTTTGGCAAAGCCGACGAAGTGACTCCGGCATCAATCAACCAGGCATTCCAGCAGCCATTCAGTGCCGGTGATAACACCATGCCGCTGAATGTTACCATTGGATTATGTTTACTTGGCCGTAAGCCGGAAGCCGGCGTGGATATTCTTAAGCGGACGAATATCGCGCTTAACCGTGCGAAAAAAATTCCTACCACCAACTTTGAATATTTTGCGCCGGAGATTGAAGAGCAAACAACCTGGCGACTGCATATGATCCGCCGGCTACGTAACGATTTTACGGCCCGGAAAATTGAGCTTTGGTTTCAACCTCAGGTTGACCTTTCCAGCGAAAAAGTCATTGGTATGGAAGGCTTGCTGCGTTGGCCTGACGGCAATGGGGGCTTTATTTCCCCGGCTGAGTTTGTGCCTTTAGCTGAATACTCAGGGCTCATTGTTGATATTGGTTACTGGGTTGTTGAAGAGTCGTGCCGGCGCCTTCAGGAACTGGAGAATCTGGGCTATCCTAACCTCAGAGTGGCAGTGAATGTGTCGATTCCACAATTTCGGGATCCGCAGTTTGTCAAAAGTATTAAACATCTCATCACCGAGTCAGGTATCAGCCCCAGCTTGCTGGAACTGGAAATTACCGAAAGCGTGGTAATGGACGAACCACAGATAGTGATTGACGCACTGACAGACCTTAAACAGTTTGGCGTAACCATCGCTATCGATGACTTTGGAACCGGCTTTTCGTCTATGAGTTATCTGCAAAAGCTACCTTTGGACCGGCTTAAAGTAGACCGTTCCTTTGTGGCCGAAATACGACCCGGCGAAACGGCTTTCATTGCTGAAACCATCGTGACGCTGGGCAGCAAACTCGGCCTCACCACCATTGCCGAAGGCATCGAAAAACGGGAACAGGCCAGCTTTATGATAAAACTCGGCTGCGATGAAGCGCAGGGGTATTTGTTTGGTCACCCCATGCCATTTACCAGTTTGGTTGAATTTCTGGCTGAAAAAAGCGCCGGTTAAAACCAAAAACAGGATTTTTTCGTTTTGTTACAGCCACTGTAATATTACTGTCACAAAGCTATGATTTAGCATTTGCTAATTGGACAAAAATACAGTAAGGTAAACATATCGTTAACAAAAGGAGATAATCTCATGCGTAAAGTTGTATTAGCATCACTGTTGCTTGCTGGAGCTAGTGTGGCGCATGCTGACACCGGTAACGATAAAGCATTTTCTTGTATGGACGCTAAGACGTTTGAAATTAATAGTACATGTATGGTTGATAAGATCAGCAACAACATGGACTTCCAGGCTGCTCAACAAACAATTGTTGAAGCTGCTGATACCAACAGCAGCAAGTACGCGATGGCAACTATGACTTTTAATGTCGAAGAAATGACTATCGATATCGTTGCTCACAGAGACGCACTGTTAGTGCGCAATGTTACAGAGCAAAAATAGCCTTCAGCATTGACTGAATAAAAAAACCGGAGTTTATCTCCGGTTTTTTTCGTTTGGAAAGCCGGTCACCGGCTTAATCAGTAAAGACCCGGTTTAAACCATTCAGTGCGGCAACCCGGTAGGCTTCTGCCATGGTGGGGTAGTTAAACGTGGTATTGATGAAATACTCAATAGTGTTGCTGGCGCCTTGTTGCTGCATAATGGCCTGGCCAATGTGAACAATTTCCGAGGCACGTTCGCCAAAGCAGTGAATACCCAGCACTTCTTTGGTCTCACGGTGAAACAGAATTTTTAAACTCCCCACCTGAGTAGACGCAATTTGTGCTCTGGCAAGATGTTTAAACTGAGCGCGGCCTACTTCGTAAGGGATCTTAAGCTGTGTGAGTTCCTGCTCATTTTTGCCCACAGAGCTAATCTCAGGAATGGTGTAAATACCGGTTGGAATATCTTCAACCAACTGGGCATTAGCATTTCCGTGCAACATGGCTTCCGCAGCAAAACGCCCCTGGTTATAAGCGGCTGATGCCAGGCTGGGATAGCCAATCACATCACCGATGGCATAAATATTATCCACCTCGGTCTGATAATTGTGGTTTACCTTAAGCTGGCCACGGGAATCGGCTTTCAGGCCGATGTTTTCCAGCTTGAGCATATCGGTGTTACCGGTTCGGCCGTTAGCAAACAGTAAGCAATCGGCACGCATTCGTTTGCCGGATTCCAGGTTCAAGATAACCGAATCTTCTCTGCCTTCAACCGAACTGTAGGTTTCGGTATGGCGGATCACCACGCCGTTATTCCATAAGTGATAGCTCAGCGCATCAGATATTTCAGCATCAAGGAATGAGAGCAACCGATCACGCATATTGACCAAATCGACTTTTACGCCCAATCCTCGGAATATCGACGCGTATTCAGTACCGATAACCCCTGCACCATAAATAATGATGGATTGCGGTTCATGGTCGAGGTTTAAAATGGTATCCGAGTTATAAATTCTTGGATGGTTAAAGTCGATGTCCTTGGGGCAATAGGGCCGGGAACCAGTAGCGATAGCCGTTTTTTCGCCGGTGATAATTTCCTTGGAACCATCGTTGCGGGTGATTTCAACCGTGTGAGCATCGATAAAGCTGGCTTCGCCATGAATTAACGTGACTCTGTTGCGGTCATAAAAGGTAGAACGAAGGCGTGTCTGACTACGTATAACGCCGCTGGCATGTTGCATAATGTCGGAAAAGGTCAGACTGCGGGACACGTGATTGTCGGCGAACAGCGGCGTATTGTTATATTCAATCAAACGACTCACGGAATGCCGTAATGCTTTCGATGGGATGGTTCCCCAGTGAGTACAACCACCCCCCACCGCGTGATATTTTTCTATAACTGCGACTCTTTTGCCTGCTTTGGCCAGCTGCATGGCAGCACCTTCACCACCAGGACCGGTACCAATAACGATCGCATCAAATTGATAGTTAGGTTTAGCTGTTTTCTTTTTGGTTGTCATAATTGTGCGCTGTTCAACTTGCGTTAACTGAATGAGTGGGAGATATCAAAATTATAGTAGCAAAAAATACTGATATGTTTAGGATTTTCTGCCGGGCGCGATCTCTGAGTAATGAACCTGACTAAATAAAAGGGTTCTCTGGGATTTTATCTTTCACAAGTTGGCCAGCGAGCTGACGTGCCGACCGAAAAGTCAGTTTAAACGCTGTGCCTTTGCCCGGCCTCGATTCAACCTGGATCGCCCCTTTAAAAGCCTGCTCAATCCATACCCGTGCCATATGCAGGCCCAAGCCCGTATGTTGCTCTTGCCGTTTTGACGTGACAAAGGGTTCAAAAATGTCGGCCAGTTCTTCAGGCGCGATGCCTTTACCGTTATCCCTGACGGTCACGACAACATCATTATTGTGGTATTTAGCACTCAATTCGATACTTGCGCCAGCCATATTATCGAAAGCATGGTCGATAGCGTTGGTAAGAATAATCTGCACAATTTGACTAAAGGCACCGGCATAACCTGTCAGCGTAATATCATTAGGCACTGTGGTGACCAGTCGAACATTGTGTTTGTGCAGTAACCCTTTCATCGATTTACAAAGGTCATCAAGGTGTTCGGCTATGCAGAAGGTGTTGAGTTCATTGTTGGCCCGCTCAAAGGTGAGGCGTTTAAAGCTCTGTATCAGTTCAATAGCCCGTTGATTATTATGCCGGGCTTGTTGCAAGGTCTTGCCTGATTGCTCAAGGTAGGCATCAAATGCAGACTTGGTCAGTCCTGCTTGTTTGTTCTGGGTTAGATTATCCAGTAATGACACCTGACTGGATAAAGCGAGTTGGGTTGCCCCAACAGGGGTGTTGAGTTCGTGGGCAAGGCCGGCAACCATGATACTCAGAGACGACAATTTTTTTGTTTCAGCCAGTTCGTTGATCAATGCAGACTGGCGCTCAAGAGTGGTTTGCAGGTTATCTCTTTCGAGTGTCAGTGCGTGGCTAAGTTGATTAACTTCCCGGAGGTGACGGGAATACAAAGACAGTAAAATAAATCCGGCGAGGACGGTAGCAACGCCAAGCAGAGTGCTATAGAACAGAGCCTGCTCTTTAAGGGAGCTTAGTAAGTATGGGGCTGTCTGGCTGACAATCACTATATCCTGTAAACTGCTTTCGCTTTGATAAGGCGATGAAATAATCATAGCACTAAACAGCTGACTATCAATCTCTACTCCCTGGGCAAACCCGCTTTTCCTGACTGACAGCAATAATTCGGGCAGGTCTGTCGCGATATTAGCCGCAGTCTGATTCAGATCAGTACGCCATTGCTGGTCTTTATCCGCGTGCACAATCCAGCGTTGTCTGCCAGCGGCTACCAGTAACTGGATGTCAGCCTCGCTCAGTGAAGCCACCTCATTCAGCAGTGAGCGCAAATCAAAGTTGATGACCAGCAGCCCGTCTCCCATGCTCGGTAAGCGGGCTTTTATCACTGCGCGCACTGTGGGTAGAAATGGCCGCTCCACCTTGCCTTGTTCCACATTGAGATCAATCCGAGAAATAAAAACTTCATCGTCAGCCAGCGCCAGGCCAGCCTCAACGTAATAACGGTTTCGCTTGTTTTGTAACGCGTTGGGGGCCACTGCCGCAACCTCGTTGTCGGCGGTTTTATTAAGTCTTACCTGCTCAGCGCCTTGTGAGTCAATCCAACGAACCTGTAGTGTGTCGCGATACAACCTGAACATGGAGATCATGGCCGGCTCAAGCTCTGCTTGCGCGGGCTTAAGTAATTCAAGTTCGTGGCGGAATAAGCGAATTTGAGTTTCTACCAGACTGAGACGGGTGTTAATAAGCAGGGCGGCCTGGTCGATAAGTGCGCCCTGGCGTATTTCATAGGGGCGCCTTAGCTCATTCAGTCTGTCAACATAGGCAAAGCGAAAAACCAGAGCACACACCAGTAAAACAAAAAACAACCACAGATATCGCCAACGGGCCGGAATAGACAATGTGCTACCTCAATTTCAGTGTATCTTTTGGCTCAACCAGTTTAATAGTTGCTCTATGGGCATCGGCTTGGCAAAGTAATAGCCCTGTGCATGGTGATAACCATTGTCAATTAGCAGTTGACGTTGCTCTTTGGTTTCCACTCCCTCAGCCACGAGTTTAAAATCAAAACGCTCTGCGAGCCGGGCAATCATCTGAATAATATGCAGGGTCTTTTCACTGTTCTCTGCCGTAAGGTCATTCACAAATTTCTGGTCGAGCTTAATGGTTGTGGCAGCCAAATCGGCTAGCTGTGAAAGAGAGGAGTAACCGGTACCAAAGTCGTCGATACTCACGCCCACGCCTTTATCAATAAAAGAGCGCAGCAGCGGGTTAATCACCGTATAGTCTTCGGTGGCCTGGGTTTCGGTAACTTCAATATCCAGTAGTGAAGCATCAATATCATGCTCGTCGATACAGCGGTTAATTTCATTAAAAATGAGCGGGCTGACTACATCGCTGTTAGCCAGGTTGAACGATACTGGCAGTGCATAGCCGGCTTGTTGCAGTTGCTGGATCGTTTCTATGGTTTTTGCCAGCACCATTTCAGAAATCTCGAGGCTTAAACCCGACGCCTCGGCAATGGGAATAAACTCTGATGGCGGGCACAGCGAATTGTCTTCCATACGCCAGCGTAATAAAGCTTCAAAACCAATCGGCTTGCCCGTTGCCAGCTCTACCTTTGGTTGCAGCACCAGAAAAAAAGACTCCCGGGTGGTCAGGGCTGACTTTAAAGCGCTAAGAACCCGCATGCGATTAGCAAGGCGTTGAATTAATTCATAGTCAAAGTTATAAATGTTAATGCCCAGGCTACGCGCTTTGCCTAGTGCGGTATCAGCCAGCACGAGGACTTCGGCAAGGTTTAGTGACTGGGTGTCCCTGAAGTCTATACTGCCAACCTGAAATTGCAGCTGAATGTCCAGCTCATCCATCTCCATAGGGGTTGTTCTAATTTTTTGTAATGCGTCTGGCGACGGCTTGTTTTCCAGTGTAAAAACCAGAGCGATAGTTTCTTTATCCCACACGGCCAGCAAATAGTGGTCAGGGAATTGATTTTTTATAAAGTTGCAAAATGTTTTAAACATTTTAGTGGCATTTTCATGCCCTGCCATCATCTCGGCCGTATCGTAGTTGAGTAACCTGAACAGTACCAGCGAGCTATTGTTTAACTGGAAAGACGACTGCTGATTTAGTTCCCTGGCCAGCCAGTTACGATTATGAATGCTGGTAGTGGTATCCAGATAAGCTAACTGACTGAGCTTATTCATCAGGGCCTGATTGATAAAACCAGAACTGATATTTTCGGCAAACGCCTGTAATAAATTAAGGTGATTGCTATCTAGCGAGTAAGGAGAGTCAACCAGCATCAGGTATTGTCTGCCGTCGTGTTCACTGGTGTCAAAAAACAGCAGGGAAAAGTCGTTTTCGAACACATGCTGTTGAGATTGCCAGGCATTGAAAATGGCTTTTTCAATCCGTATTTTGCGCTCATCATTGTAACGGCTAAAAATAGTTTCCAGGCGCGCATCCATTAATTCCCTGAAGTGGCTGCTGGCAGCTACAATAGGGGCGAGCTGTAAACTCTCTATCCCGGATTTGACGATACAGACAATACCACCGGTGTCTGGAACGTTGATGACCCGGGCAATTTCTTCTAGTACCGTTTGAGCAAACTCTGTAGTGTCTTGCCTGGCGGTTAATGCACGCGAGGCGTCGACAATCATTTGCAATCCGCGCCGGGCAATTTTAAGTTCCTGAGAAGTCTGCCAGGTTCGCAGGTTGCTGACTACTACACTTTTGAGCTTATCAGCGCTTAAGTCAGTTTTATTCCAGTATTCTGAAATGTTGTATTCACTAATGGCTTTATCGTGGGGTTTAACGCCAGGCTGGCCGGTAAGTACCACTATGCGTACCAGTTCATCACCAATAACGTTGCGTATGGTGTCGATAAGGTAAAAACCAGCGTCGTCGGTTTCCATGACGATATCCAGCAGGATCAGGCCGATATCCTCACGTTTGGATAAAATGGTTGCTGCCGACGCCGCTGAGGAGGCTTTCAGTAACTCTATTTTGCGCCCATCAAAGGTTACTTCCTGCAAGGCTGATTCCAGTACGTCCTGGTAGGGTTGATTATCCTCGACGCTGAGCACTATCCAGTTTTTTTGCGATGTGTGGCCTGTTTGTTCCTCTGCGCTAAACTCAAACAAATCGTTCATTCATTCTCCCTCACCTCCGGTCTTTCGGCGTCTTTAATGCAGTGGTGCATTTAAAACCCAATGGGGGCTACATGGCTAAGTTTTGCCGAAGATTGGGATAATTCAAGTTTGAGGGGGAGAATTGGAGGAAAGTATAATTTGCAGTCTGCCGTGGTGGGCAAGACTGCCCACCACAGATAATAGTGGTCAGTGATTAACTAAAAGCAAATTCCATTTGGCTGAGCTTCAGCCATTTTTCTTTTTGCAATAGCAGTGACTGTTTTATTTCCTTGTAAGTAAAATCCAGCTCAAGACGCTCTACACTTTTCAGCAGATGCTTTTTACGCAACGCCATAATGCGTTTTTTGGTGGTGTAGTAGTCGGTCATTTTCTGCATCAGTACGTCATATTCGTGCTGCAGTGTTTGCATCACTTCTTCGGCGTTAGGCAGCTTGGACACTTTTTGGCTGGCATACTTTAACTGCATGGCCAGACGAGCTTTCTCAATACGCTCTTCCGGGCAGGTACGCAGGTTTTTGGTTAACCCGATATAAGAGAGCCCTTTAATTAACCATTTGGTTGGATCGTACTGATACCACTTAATGCCGTTGCGATAGTCGTACTCGAAAATGTGATGGTAATTATGATAACCCTCGCCAAACGTAAATAGTGCGATAATGCCATTGTCACGGGCGGTATTCGTGTCGGTGTAAGGGCGGCTGCCCCAGAAGTGGGCCAGTGAGTTAATAAAAAACGTCACGTGATGCACCATTACCAGGCGGAATACGCCAGCGATAAGTACCATGCTTAAAATGTCGCCGTTGATCCAGCCTAATAATGCGGTGATACCAAAGTTAGCAATCAATACAATGGCCAGATAGTGATTGTGTTGCCACATTACTATTTTGTCTTTAAGCAGATCTTTACAGTTACTGTAGTCACCATAGTGGCCTGCCTGATACTCACGCAGCATCCAGCCAATATGCGAAAACCAGAACCCTTTGTTGGCGGAGTAAGGGTCTTTGTCATTCACATCGACATGGCGGTGGTGCACCCGGTGGTCGGAAGACCAGTGTAAAATACTGTTTTGCAGCGCCATGGCGCCACCAATGGCCAGAAAGACTTTGACAACAGGGTGCGCTTCATAAGTTTTATGCGCCCACAGACGATGGTAACCGGCAGTAATAGACATACCGGTAACAAAAAACAACACCACAGTGGTGATTACTTCAGTGGTATCAAATCCATATGAGAATGCCCAGAATGGAACTCCTACAAATGCGATAAGTCCGGTCACCACAAAGACCAGCACATTAGTAACGATTAATCGTGGCTTATTCATTATTTCTATCTCAGCTTACAACTGTACGCTAATTTAGCTTTAAAAGAGGTGTTTCGCAAGGGAAATACCGTTAAGATTAGTCTTAAGAATAAGCTATAGGTATCAGTCGGGGATAGTCGTTGAGCCGCCAGGAACAAAAGCAAAAGACAAGGCAAAATATAATTGCCGGGGCATTTCAATTACTTAATGAAAACCGCACGTTGTCGGCCATTAGTCTGCGGGAAGTCGCCAGAGAAGCGGGGATTGCACCTACCTCTTTTTATCGCCACTTTAAAGATATGGACGAGTTGGGGCTAACTCTGGTTGATGAAGCCGGGCTAGCGCTGCGTCAGTTAATGCGTCAGGCCCGACGTCGAATTGCCTCCGGTGGCGGAGTGATTGATACGTCGGTGGATACCTTTATGGAGTTCATTTCTGCCAACAGTAACGTTTTTCGTTTGTTGCTGCGGGAACATACCGGCACTTCGGCGGCTTATCGCCTGGCGGTTTCCCGTGAAATCCAGCATTTCACGGATGAACTAAGCGACTACATCATTGAGCAGCTGCGAATTCCCCATGATATTGCCGTATTACAGGCAGAAAGCATGGTACGCCTGGTTTTCAGTGCCGGCGCCGATGCCCTGGAGGCCGATACCATCCTTAAGAATGACATCAGCGATCGGCTCAAACGCCAACTCCGGTTTATTCAGCTGGGCAGCCTGGCCTACTGGCAAACCATGCCTGATCCCCAAGCCTGAAGATCAGTCTTTACGGGTCAGCAGCACGCCCGATTCCATATGGTCTGTAAACGGGAACTGATCAAACAAAGCGGCTCGCGATACCTTGTGTGTTGCCGATAGCGATGCCAGGTTTTCAACCAGGGTATGTGGGTTACACGAAATATATATTATATTGTCAAACTGGCTAACCATTTCGGTTGTGGCAGGATCCAGACCTGCCCGCGGCGGATCAACCAGTACCGTGTTAAATTGCCGCTGATCTAAATCAATCCCTTTTAATCGTTCAAACTGACGCTTGCCCGCCAATGCTTCAACAAACTCTTCAGCAGACAACCGGGCAATCTGAACATTGCTGATGTTATTCACCGCGATATTAAACTGCGCGGCTTCAACCGATGGTTTGGCTATTTCTGTACCGACTACATGGTTAAAGTGCGCCGCCAGTGGAATGGAGAAATTTCCAGCGCCGCAATATAGCTCCAGCAGATCGCCGGTTAAGCCCTGACTTTGGGCAATGGCCCAGTCAATCATATGAGTATTCACATAAGCGTTGGGTTGGGTAAAACTGTTTTCGATATGCTTAAACTGAAATGTTTTACCGTCTGCGGGGAGCGTTTCGATAATATAGTCTTCACCCAGTATGACTTTCTGCTTGCGGGCACGGCCAATAATGCTGACTTTAAACTCTTCGTTGAGCGCAGTGTACAGCGCATTAGCCTGAGTTTGCCATTCGTCATCTAACTGGCGATGGTAGAGCAGACTAATTACACACTCCTGAGATAATCCGCTTAAAAAATCAACCTGAAAAAGCTTTTTACGTAATACCGGATTAGGTTTAACCAGTTCAATGATTCTGGCCATTAACGCATTAATGGTCTGCGATGCTGCCGGAAAGGCATCGACCCGGTAAGGTGTTTTGGTTTCTTTATTGAACATGATGTAATAAAGATCATCACCCTCATGCCAGACCCGGAACTCAGCGCGCATACGGTAGTGTGTTTCCGGCGATGAATAAACATCCAGGTCGTCAGTATAAAAGGGGCTCAACAGCGACGATAAGGTGTTAACTTTTACCTGAAGCTGATCCTGATAAGTGGTGCTTATGTTTGTTGGTGTGCTCATAGTGTTCCCCATACCGCATTTGGAGCGGCATTGTAGAGACTTTTCAAAAAACTTCCAATGTAGCGGCGTTACGCTAATTATGTATTAAAATTAAACAATCCTCATTGACTGCCGATAACATTAGTGAGGTGTGAGAGGATAAAATTATGAGTGTGGATTCAATTCCCGCTGCAAAAGGTAACCAGGCAACAGTAGAAAAGCCTGATGTTGCCCTTAAAAAGCAGCTGCAACAGGAAGGCTTGCGTCAGGCACGCGAGTTTCAACAAAGTAGTCAGGCAACACAGGTGACTGTGTCACAAACCCGTGTGGGCAGCACTGTGTTGGTCAGCTCGTTTGAACAGGAAGTTGTGTTAAACGAAAGACGCTTTGACAACCGACAGTTCGATAAAGCCGAGGAAAATAAGTCTGCCTTTGACTTTGAGAAAGTCGCATCCAATGTATTGAAGTTTGTTGGCGGCGTGGTGCGTGGTGCTGCAAGAGGCGGTGCCGACGAAGCGCAACTGACCGATCTGATTGGTCAGGCCCGTTCCGGGGTAGCCAAAGGGATAGCTCTGGCAGAAAAAGATTTGGCCGGCTTTATGAACCCGGAGATAACTGATGGCATCCGTAACAGTAAAGAAGCTATCGGTGAAGGCATCAACGATATTGAGAAAGAAGTATTGTCGCCGTTTCGAGGTACGATGGAAGTAGGCGCGTCACTCTCTGCTCAGTATACACAGTCACAGTCTGGCGGATTGAAGATTACCACCCAGGATGGTGACGAAGTGGAAATAAACTTCGGTCAGTCACGACAGTATCAGTACAGTGCCAGCGAGCGTATAGTCAGTGGAGCACCCAATAGCGGCTCTGAGACGAATACTGCGGCTAACCCACAGAACGAAATGATTGGGCAACGCTCAGTTAACGTGCAGTTTGCTGAGTACCGCGGGATTAGTTTTTCCGTTAAGGGCGAACTCGATGATGATGAGTTGGGGGCAATCTCTGATTTGGTAAAACAAATTACAGATGTCAGTAAATCCTTCTTCAAAGGCGATTTAGACTCTGCACTGGATAAAGCGCTGGCGCTTGGTTACGACGAGAAAGAGTTGGCTGGCTTCGCATTAAAGCTGGATCGCCGTGAAATAGTCAGCGAGAAAATTTCAGCGTATAAAGAAGTCAGCGATGGCGATTCTTCAGAACTCAAGAAATACATGCGCCCGATAAAAGAATACATGGACGAACTCAAGTCGTTAAATCAGTTACTGGATACCACTCTGAAAGACGGTGAAGGATATAAAGAGTTGGTGAACGGGGTGATTAATCAAATGAAGGAAGTACATGTACCGGATGTACTCTCGGCGATAAATCGTTTCCACTTATTTAACGGCCGTATAAACGCCTTAAAAGCAGAATAAAAAAAGGCCCCTTAGCAGGGGCCTCTTTATTTACCATTACTCCATGACCTTATCTTTGGCCGGTCGCACTTTTAAAGTTCGATCCTGAAACACCGAATCATTAAACTGACCGATAATGGCCTCAACATCACCATCTATAACCTCGATAAAACCATAGCCTTTACGTTTACCGGTTTTCTTATCCTTCATTAATCTGACTGATTGAATTCGAACGTGATCCTCAAAGTAAGCTTTAACCGCTGCTTCATTCGCTTTATAGGGGAGATTACCTACATATAATGTAGAGACGTTATCTGCCGAAGACTCGGTGCTATGGTTAACCGGGGCAGAGGGCTGAGAGTGACTATTGCTATTGGTCCCTATAAAAGAAGCTATCCATGGCGTCACGATACCGCTTATTAATAAAGATAAAGCCACCACAGTGGGCGCTTGTCCATCAAATGAAACCTGATGAGTAATTACAAATCCTAAAACAGCCAAAACGAGACTGACTAAAAAACATTGCATTAAGCTGACTTTCATAATGCTACCTTAATAATTGTTATGAGAAAAAGGGTCGGCTCTCTAAATTTTACTCATTTATAACAAAATGGACAATATTGATTCACATATATAGACAAAAGAATAACCCGACATCTTCCTTTTGGTGTAAAAATAGACGCTTAAGAGGCTTTTTGATAAAAAACCGCTAAAAAGACAAAAAAACGCTTGATCAAAATATCGTGGTCTGTAGAATGCGCGCCAGTTTCGAGGGACACAGAGCAATAAGCGAAGACGTCCATCAACGCAAAAACTTAAAAAATAAATTAAGAAAAAGCATTGACATCGAAACTAAACAGCGTATTATACGCATCCCGCTTCGGCAGGTTCTGAAAGAGCCGCGAAGCAGCAGAGCAAAG
>NZ_BAAJLP010000051.1:0-20297 GCF_057547795.1 Alteromonas sp. 4NH20-0104
TTTATCTCTTTATCTACTTTTAGAAGCTAACCTGTTCCCCTTCGTTGAGGATGTGTAAGGGAATATCTGAAGCTAAACGCTCATGCATGGTAAGCAGTCGGAATAGGGCTGAGTGAGAGGTTTTATCGCCCATCTTCCAGCTGTTATTGCCATAACCCCAAGGCACCATCACTTTGCAATTAAGCTCTTTTGCTGCGATAAGAGCATCTTCCGGGGTCATATGCACTTTTCGGTAAAAGGCTGGTGATTCCGCGCTGAAATAGGAAGCAATGGGCAGCAAGCACACGTCAATCTCCCCGTATTTTTCTCTTATCTGTTTAAAGTGGGGCGAATAACCGGTGTCGCCGGCAAAGAATAATGTATTGCCCTCGTGTTCAAGCAGCCAGCCGCCCCACAAGGTTTTGTTTTCGTCTTCATACAAATAAGGCACCAGAATCCGGTTGCTAAAGTGATGGCCGGGGACAAAATGCACGTTCATTTTGCCCAGCGGTTTACTGGCATACCAGGCCATTTCGGTAATGTTAAAATCACCACCGGGAAAGTGCTCCGCAAATCCTAAAGGCGTTAAAAAGGCCGTACCGGCAGAGAATGCCTGGATATCGCCTTTGCTAAAATGGTCGTAATGTATGTGCGAATACAGTACCGCATCGGTTGCATTAAGCACCGAATCCGAGGGCCGCTCCGGTTCATTACGATTAAAGCCAGCCGACAGGCGAAAAGCCCAGTTTACCGGCCAGTCAAACTGATTAAATACCGGGTCGAACAGGAACTGTTGGTTATCCGGAGTGGTGATGCGAAAGCTGGCGTGACCATACCATTTAACCGTATACCCGGTGTTGAGCGATAACGGCATTGAATCACCGGTATAAGTGCACTGTTCCATAGGCTCATTACACACCAGAAGATCACTGGGCTGGTAGCAGTCTTCGCTGCAGGTTACCGGGTAGTCTTTAAATTTGGGAAACAAATTAATAAAACGGTCCTGATAGCCTTCCATGCTGGAATATTTCACCACTGAATCGGGCGGTGTTAATCGTTCTGTCTGGTTATTGCTGCTACAGGCTGCAATACAAAGCGCAAGCGCTGAGGCAAGCGAAAAAGCGATGTACTTCACTGATGCTAAGTTCCCTTCAAATGTTCCAAAGGTAAGTTTACCAACTCATGGCCTGCGAAAAACGCAAAAAGTTGTAAACAAACTTAACGGCGGTAGAAGGATAGTGAATTTTCAAAACTGCAATCGCCCATAATGAATGTGACGTTTATTTGAAGAAACGAAAGATGATAGTAATAAAAACGATGCTAAGACCATTTTTTGAATGTTAATTGTGGTCGATTGGTATGTGGTAGCTATTCTAAAAATAGTAAAGCTGAACGACATTGCGAAAGAATACGTTTAGACTACTGTGCATATCTGCAAATTCGTTGAGTGAAGTATTAATTTGAACTACCTGAGTGAGTAGCTCATTAGAAAAGTTAAATAATGAAATTTACTAGTTGTTTTTGAGGTTTAAATGGAAGTAATTAGCGGTCTTGACTCGTTACTCGCAATAGCACTTGCAATTATGGCTTTTGGTGGAATATGCATAAAGTATTTAAAAATGCATTTTCAGAAAGGAAAAGTTGACTCAATAAAGTCGGCATTTGAATCAATAGTTAATAAGCTCGGTTCAGAAAACGAAGCTGAAAAATATGCTTCAGCAATTTTATTGAGACGTTTTTTTGATCCTAAAAGTGAACTAGGAGTTGGGAAAACTCCATATGCCAAAGAATCTATTGACGTGATTGCTAGTCTCCTGAGAAAAGAAAAAAGAGGAGATTTTCAGAAAATACTCGCAGATAACTTAAAGTATGCACCATCGTTGCAAGGAACAGATTTACAAAGAACAAATCTCCAGAATGCTTATTTAAGCAACGCCAACTTAACGTCTGCCGATTTTTTTAACGCAGATCTTTCATTTGCATCGTTAAAAAAATGCGATTCACAACACGCCGTCTTTTATCAAGCAAGACTTCAAGAAACAGTCTTATCAGAAGGCGACTTTCGAGATGCAAACTTTATGGAATCTGATTTAAAAGGTATAAAATTTAAGGGGGCAAAATTCGAAGGAGCAAATTTTACCGACGCAAGAAATATTCCTTACCTAATCCGTAGTAAATTAGACGAGAATGGCATCTTTAGAGAGATAGATACGAATAGAACTGGGATTTATGATGATAGTAGAAACAAAAATGTTTTTATTAGCAAACCAGGGAAAATGAGTATTGAGCAGGAAGTAGTCTATAGCCTTGTTTGTAATTACCTTGAAAAGGATGGATATACTTTATGTGTGCTGGAAGTTAATGACTATCAAGATTTTGGTATTCTTTCCGAAATAAAAAGAGTTATAAATGGTTGCCATGGTGTCGTGTTATTTGGCTTTAAGCAATACAAAGCGTACAACAAAACTTATAGATGGTGGGACGAGAATTTAAAGCAGGAAAAAGCTGAGAATTCATACCTAACGTCACCATGGATCCACACTGAGGCAGGAATTGCTAGTGCCTTCAACTTACCCATGTTACTCATTTCAGATTTCAATATTGAATGTGGTGTATTTGAATCAATATTGGCTGAGCCCCTTATATACAGAGCTGACAGTAAAGCAGGTTTTGACAAAGAGCAGTTTGAAGAGGCATATAAAGCTTGGTCTAACTCATTGATTTCAAATATTTCTGCTGTCACTGTTGAGGGATGTTCTTCAGTTTAGAACATTATTACTCGTTGCCTTGTCACGTTTGATAAAGTCAGTCGAAAAGCATAACGCTCTCTAACATCGACTGCTCCGCTTTTATAGATAAAAATCATAAAAAAGCCAGCGACTAAGCGCTGGCAAGTGGTGACGTTTTATTATGAGTATAGTGTGGGTGTGATTTTGTTTATCCCTGCATTTGCTCCAGCTCTTTGCCTTTGGTTTCGTTAACAAACTTCACCACAAAGATTACTGACAGGAAGGCGAAAATGGCATAAATACCGTAAGCGCCGCCTAAGCCAATACCGGCTAGTAGCATTGGGAAAGTAATGGTGATCAGGAAGTTGGAAGTCCATTGCACCAGGCCGCTTACTGCAAGGCCTGAACCACGGATCTGATTGGGGAACATTTCTCCCAGCATTACCCACATTACCGGGCCCCAGGACATATTAAAGAAAAACACATACAGGTTTGCAGCTACCAGTGCGGTAGTGCCCCAGTCGCCCAGAATCAGCTTTCCGTCTGGCCCTTGTGAGGCATTTAAAAAGGCCACAACCATCACGCCAAGGGTGATAGTCATACCAATAGAGCCCCACTTAAGCAGTGGTTTACGGCCGATTTTATCGATAACTAGCAAGGTCAGCACGCAAGCAGCAATACTGATGGCACCGCTTAATACATTGATTAGCAGAGCATCCGATTCGGAAAAGCCAACCGCTTGCCAGAGTACCGCACCGTAGTAAAACACTACGTTAATACCAACAAGTTGCTGGAATGCGGCCAGGCCCAGACCTACCCAAACAATGGGGCGAACCTTAGTGGTGTTTTTGTCGATTAAGTCTTTAAGCTGAGGACGGTGATCGTCGGCCAGCGATTGTTGGATCTCATTGAGCTTGCGCGTGGCAGCGTCTTCACCCAGCAAACGTGCGAGGACCCGCTGAGCGCGCTCGGTTTTATTGCTGGATACCAAAAAGCGCGGACTCTCCGGAATAAACCACAGCATCACGAAAAACAGAGTTGCCGGGATAAGCTCAATCCAAAACATCCAGCGCCAGGCCTCGTAGTTTAGCCATAGCGCATTGGTTGACCCGGCGGCTTCACCAGCCAGCATATAGTTACTTAAAAAAGCCGCAAACAGGCCACTGATAATGGCAATTTGCTGAATGCTGGTGAGCATTCCGCGATAACGCGCCGGCGAGACTTCTGAGATATAGGCGGGCGCCATTACTGAGGCAGCACCCACCGCAAGGCCGCCCAGAACACGGTAAATAACAAACTCAAAGGATGAGGTCGCCACGCCTGAACCCCAGGCACTGATGATAAACAGGACGGATGACACAATCAGTAGTGCACGGCGGCCGTACTTGTCGGCAAAGCGGCCTGCAAAAAATGCCCCTACCGCACAACCAAGGAGCATGCTCGACACATTAAACCCGGTGCCTGCACTGGCGGAATTAAAAGCCTGCTGCAAGCCATCAACCGTACCGTTAATCACCCCACTGTCGAAGCCAAACAGAAACCCGCCAATGGTGGCCACAATACTGATAAAGATAACAAAGCCGATATTTTCGCCGGATGGACTATCCATCGATGCCGGTGTTGCCGTTGATTCAAGCATTACTTCTGCTCCAGGTAAGGATCGATGGTAACGATGCTGCCATCCGCGTTATAGGTAAGTTCGGTCATTTTTACGCTGCGTAAATGCGTTTGACCGCCGGATAAGGAGCTGTCGTGATAGAACAGGTACCATTTACCCTTGAATTTGGCGATTGAGTGATGGTTAGTCCAGCCTTCTACTGGCTGCAGGATCACGCCTTGGTAGGTAAATGGGCCGTAAGGATTGTCGCCGGTAGCATAAACAATTTTATGGGTATCACCGGTGGAGTAAGAGAAGTAATATTTACCCTGATACTTATGAACCCAGGCCGCTTCAAAGAAGCGTCTGTTGTTATCACCCTGCAAAATAGGCGTGCCGTCTTTATCCAGTAACTCAATTTCTTTCGGCGTTTCGGCATAAGAAAGCATGTCATCTGCCATTTTGGCGATACGCGGTTTTACTGCGGTTGCATCATCGGCGGGGTAAACATCTTCGGGGTTATACGTACCGCCTTCGTAGCGTTGTAACTGGCCACCCCAAATGCCACCGAAGTACATGTAGTACTCGCCGTCGTCATCTTTAAACACGGCGGGATCCATGCTGTAGCTGTCAGCAATTGGTTTTGCTTCCGGCGTGAATGGGCCTTCAGGTGTATCGCTGATTGCTGCGCCAATATGAAACACGTCGTTCTTGTCTTTTAGCGGGAAATACAAATAGTACTTGCCGTCTTTTTCGGCGGCATCCGGCGCCCATAACTGGCGTCCGGCCCACGGAATATCTTTCACTGATAATGCTACGCCATGGTCGGTTACCTCGCCGCCCACTTCGTCCATGCTCAGAATATGATAGTCGCGCATATCAAAATGATCGCCGTTGTCATTCTGTTCGATACCAGATTCAACATCATGAGAAGGGTAGATATACAAACGGCCGTTAAACACATGAGCTGAGGGGTCAGCGGTATAAATGTGTTTTACCAGCGGCTCAGCAAGACCGCTTTTTACTTTTGGTTGTGCTTGAGGCTCAGCTTGAGCCTGAGTGCTCTGGGCTTCAACATTTTGTTGTTGTGGCTGACACGCTGTTAGCACCATGGCTGACAACAACGCAGAAAAGGTCAGTGAATATTTTGGTTGAAACGTCACAATACGCTCCCGGTCAGTGATTAAAATTCAGGGTCAAATAATGCAGCGACTGATGGCAATCGGCAATGTTAACAGGCTGTGAAACGATAAAAAGATAAAGCGGTAATGAATAACATAAATTTCACAATGGTGAGTGCCTATACTGCGGTGTATTTTTTGATGAAGCAAAAAAATCTTTTTGAAATAACATGTTGCTAATTGATGGCTTTTTTTGTGATTTTTCGGTACACCCAAAAAACGTTGCTGGAATGTGAAAAATGACAATGTTGCCTGTTACCCGCCAGCGCTACCCTGACCCCTTTATGAAGTAATTTAAGTTAATGTATGGTGATTAAGCATCGTCTGCACAATTTGATTTTCGGCCTGTTGTTGGCCTTTTTTGCTACCGGTAGTAATGCGGATGCGGGGTCAGAAAAAGTGGCATCATTAAATGTGGTGACGTCACTGAGCAGCAGTGATCCGATGTACCAGGGCCTGCTGCGTTTCAAACAGCTGGTTGAAACTCAAAGCGATGGTTCGCTTACGGTAAACCTGTTTATTGGTTCGCAGCTCGGTAACGATGATGACATTCTTGAGCAGGCGATGGCCGGTGCCGGTATTGCGGTGTTGGTGGATGGCGGGCGACTGTCTGTTTATGCCCACGAAATGGGGATCCTCGGCGCCCCGTATCTGGTGAATAATCTCACCGAACTACAGCAATTGGTTGGCTCAGATCTGTTTCAGCAATGGAATAGCAACCTACAGCAAAATGCCGGCTTACGCGTGCTGGCATTTAACTGGTGGCAGGGCGCAAGGCATTTGCTAACCCAGCAGCCGGTGGCTCAGCCTGAGGATTTAAACGGAGTAAGACTACGCACTATCAGTGCGCCGGTATGGATAAGTACTATTGAGGCGATGGGGGCAACGCCAACCCCTTTGAGCTGGTCTGAAGTATACAGCGCATTGCAACAGCGCGTTATTGACGCCGGTGAAGCCCAGCTTGCCGCGGTATGGGGCGCAAGGCTGTATGAAGTCATTAGTCATGTGAGTAAAACCGGCCACATTCAACTCATCTCCGGTCTGGTGACCAGCGATGACTGGTTTAACCGCTTGTCGCCTTTTGAGCAGGAGATCATTATCAACGCGGCTGCTACCGCCGGCGAGTATGCCAGCGCGCAGGTACTTTCAGCGGAAAGCGACATTGAAGCGGCCCTGGAGGCAGCCGGCGTAAGTATTTCAACGCCTGCTATTGCGCCATTTATGCAGGCTACCGAGTCGGTCTACAAAAAGCTGGGATACAGCCAGTTGCGTAAGGAGGTTCGCGCTATGCTGAATGAGGGAGCGGGCCAATGAAATACCTGGATAAGTGTGAACGCCTGGTATGCATTGCGTTGTTGTCCGCCATTGTAGTGCTGGTGTTTACCGCGGCGGTCATGCGCACTGCGGGATTACCGATTATCTGGTCGGTAGATGTTGCCCAGCTGCTGTTTGCCTGGCTGTGTATGCTCGGCGCAAATCAAACCCTAAAGCATGCACAACATGCCACGGTAGATATTGCCACCCAATACCTGCCCGCTCACTGGCAGCAGAGGTTATCCGGCCTGGTGTTACTGATCATGGCCGGGGTGCTGGCGGTTATCGTATTTTACGGAATCTTACTGTTTAATCTCAATCCACAACGTACACTGGGCAGTACTCCCATTCCCTATCGCTACGTTGCTCTGGCGCTACCCGTAGGCGCCGGCTTAATGTTGCTAACAGTCCTTGAAAGAAGCTGGTTGCAATGGTATTCCATCACCGGGGAGAAAGCGCAATGATGATGCTCCTGGTGTTTCTGGTTTTACTGTTAGCCGGGGTGCCTCTCGCGTTTAGTCTGATGGCCAGCGGCCTGCTGTTTTTTGTTATGAACGATTCGTTACCGGTGCTTGTGGCAGTGCAGCGAATGGTATCGAGCAGTCAGAGCTTTCCGTTGCTGGCGGTGCCGTTTTTTATCCTCGCAGGACACATTATGAACGCTTCGGGGATCACTTCGAGACTCATTAGTTTTGCCAATCTGCTGGTGTGTTGGATCAGTGGCGGCCTGGCACATGTCACTATTGTGCTTAGTGCTCTGATGGGCGGCGTGTCGGGTTCTGCCATTGCCGATGCGGCTATGCAGGCTCGTATTCTCGGCCAGCCCATGGAAGCTTCCGGATTACCACGGGGTTTCAGTGCCGCCATTATCACGGTGAGTGCGCTGATCACCGCCTGTATTCCACCGAGTATCGGCCTGATCCTTTATGGTTATATGGGTAATGTGTCGATTGGTAAACTGTTCATTGCCGGCTTATTACCCGGCGCCTTGCTAACAATCGCTTTAATGTTATGTGTGCGCTGGGTAGCCCGCAGTCAGCAGTTGGGCGATTCCGAAACGCAATTGGCCCCGGCATTCAAGGAGGTTATACACGCAGCGGGTCGCTGCAAGTGGGCGCTGTTATTTCCGGTACTACTGATTGTTACCATTCGATGGGGAATTTTCACACCGTCGGAGGCCGGGGCTTTCGCCGTAGTGTATGCCGTTGTAGTCGGGCTGTTTGCCTATGGTGAATTAACGTTCGCACAACTCTACCGGGCGTTAAACGAAAGCGTGCGGGATATTGGCATGATCATGCTGATAGTACTGGCCGCCGGAACGGTCGGTTACGTGATTGCATTTCAGCAACTGCCTGTTGAACTGGCGCAAAGCGTGTCTGCCTTAACGCAGTCGCCGCTGCTGGTGCTTATGATATGTCTGGCGTTGCTGCTGATTATCGGCACGTTAATGGAAGGCACCATCACCGTACTGCTGCTAACCCCTATTCTGGTGCCGGTTATACAAAGTGTGGGTATCGACCCGGTTCACTTTGGCATTTTACTGGTGTTGGTTGTTACGTTTGGTGGCACTACACCGCCGGTAGGGATTGCCATGTACACCGTGTGCAACATTATGGATTGCTCTATCACCCAGTTTATTCGCCATGTCTGGCCATTTTATCTCACCGTGCTGGTGGTTTTGTTACTGCTTGCGCTGCTGCCCGACCTGGTGCTGTTTTTACCCGATTATGTTTATGCCACGCCTTAACCTGGCTTTAAGATGAGACATTACTATGAAAATTACCGACGCTTATGTGATTGTTTGTTCACCCGGTCGCAACTTCGTTACCCTTAAAATTGTTACCGACGAAGGGGTATATGGCATTGGCGACGCTACGCTTAATGGCCGGGAAAAAGCCGTAGTCAGCTATCTTGAAGATTACCTGGTCCCGGCGTTAATCGGTAAGGATCCGGCCCGGATTGAGGATATCTGGCAGTTCTTTTACCGGGGTGCTTACTGGCGACGAGGGCCTGTGGGCATGACAGCCCTGGCGGCCGTTGATATGGCACTTTGGGACATCAAAGGTAAGGTGGCTGGTTTGCCGTTGTATCAGTTACTGGGCGGACGAAGTCGCGACCGAATCATGACTTACACCCATGCTAACGGCAGTGATTTAGCCTCTACGCTCGAAGCGGTGGGAGAAGCTATCGATCAGGGGTATCAGGCTGTGCGCGTACAGTCAGGCATCCCCGGCATGGCCAGCACTTACGGCGTTGCCAAAGACGGTAAAAAATACGAACCTGCAGATGCCGCACTGCCTTCCGAAGCGGTGTGGTCTACTGAAAAGTATCTTAATTTTGTGCCGCACCTGTTCAGTGAAGTACGTCGTCAGTATGGCGAAGAAATACACCTGCTGCATGATGTGCATCACCGCTTAACGCCCATTGAAGCGGCGCGGTTAGGCAAAGAGCTGGAGCCTTACCATTTGTTCTGGATGGAAGATGCGGTGCCGGCTGAAAACCAGCAGGGCTTTGAGCTGATTCGCCAGCACACCACAACGCCACTGGCGGTGGGAGAAGTCTTTAATTCTATTCACGACTGTAAAGACCTTATCCTGAATCAGTCGATTGACTACATTCGTTCTACGCTGGTGCATGCCGGCGGCATTACGCAAATGCGCCGGATAGCAGATTTAGCGGCCCTCTACCATATACGTACCGGCTTTCATGGTGCGACCGATCTGTCTCCGGTATGCATGGGGGCCGCGCTTCATTTTGATTACTGGGTGCCTAATTTTGGTATTCAGGAACACATGCCCCATAGCGAATTAATGGAGTCGGTATTCAGTTTTGATTACCAATTTGAGCGTGGATTCTTTACGCCGGGTGAAGCGCCAGGCCATGGCGTGGATATCGATGAAAAACTGGCGGCTAAATATCCGTACAAGCGGGCTGCGCTGCCGGTTAACCGCCTGGAGGATGGCACGCTTTGGCATTGGTAACACCGTATCCTGAGTCGAACCGGTAAGCGGCCAGAATAACCGCAGGGTTAATGAAAGGTTAAATATCGGCAATGTGAGGGCCTATCAGGGAGAATTAACAACCTGAGGTAACTCCTTGCTTACATGATTATTTTATAAGGTATTTTTTACGAATAGTATTTAAGCAAAAGCAATGGGCTTACCAATAAACGTAAATTTAATGTTAATATAATAAGTTAATAATACCCTCCGGAATGAGTTGTACACAGGAAACTCTGACACTCGATTGCGAACTCGATTGTAAATTCACAGTTGCCTCATTAAAGGCTGAGAATCACTGAAACCGGAGGGCTGCTACAAATGCCTAAATCAAAGAGCAGAAATTTAAATTCACCAAGCGAGCAATACGGCTTAATGACTGGGGAGTCATACCCGCGGTTTAAAAAGTCTATCCTTGCCGCTGCAATTATGTCGTGTACCACCGCGGTAATGGCGCAAGAGGCGGTAGATCAAAACCAGGATGACGAAGATAACAGTGCCGTAGAGGTTATCTCTGTTACCGGTCAGCGTCAGTCATTAGAAAGTGCCATCGATTTGAAGAAGAATGCCGATACCATTGGTGATTCCATCGTACTTGATGAAGCGGGTAAAGTCCCCAGCACTTCGTTACTTGAAATTCTTGAGCGCTCACCGGGCGTTACAATGAACCGGGTAAGAGCGGGGAGTGAAGGCTCACCGGATGGCTTCGCTTTTGAAGGTTCAGGTATTCAGGTACGCGGCTTAAATAAATCCAAAACCCTGATCAACGGCCGCGAAGTATTCTCTGCTAACGGTGGTTCGGGGCTAAGCTGGGCTGACGTAGGGCCAGAGCTGTTAAAAGCGGTAACCGTATATAAAGCCAGCCGGGCGGACCTGATTGAAGGCGGTGTTGCCGGTACGGTTAACCTGCAAACCCGTATGCCTTTTGACTTTGAAGGTTTTAAAGCCAATGGCTCAGTAACGGCAGATTACGGCGACTTCTCTGAAGAATTAACCCCGGCGTATTCCGGTTTAATCTCAGACCGTTGGGAAACCGATTACGGTGAGTTTGGTGCGCTATTCAATATGGGCTACTCAAAAATAGCCTCTCACGACAGCAATATCATTATGCCTCCATATCTTGCGACTCAGTATGGTGGTGAACGTGTGTATGCACCAGCCGGTGTGCGCTTTACCCAGGATCAGTTTGAACGTGAGCGGACCGGTTACTATGCAGCGTTACAGTGGAAACCTAGCGAAAACCTGGAGTTTTTCCACACTACCTTTATTTCTGAACGTGAAAGTAATCGTCATAGTCAAATTATGACTACCGAGCCGGGTGCACCGGTGGGCGTGCTCGATGGTGCCCAGTTTAACGATGACGTTTTTGTTAGCGGTGCAATTTCGAGCACTAATCTTACGTCAGGGTTGCCAGTGGCAATGAACTCGAGCTTTACGCCTGGCTTTAGTAAAACAGCCGATCATAGCTTTGGTTTTGAATACGAGTCTGATTACTGGGATTTAAGCGGCAGTTATCAGTACGTCAAAGCTGAATCGCGCTCGGGCAAATACAGCCTTGGCGGCGCAGTGCTGAGTAATATCATTGAAACCAACATCGACTTGTCAGGTGATATTCCTAACGTCTCCTATGGTAACCCGCTGTCGACTGATCCAGCCGATACCGGTATGTCGCGGATCAACTGGCTGGATATGGAAAACGAGGGCGATGCGCACGCGTTCCAACTTGATGCCAGTTTCTATCTCGAACATGATTTCTTCCGTAAAGTCGCTGTGGGTGGTCGCGTAGCAGACCGTGAAGAATCCGACAGTTTCGTAGGTACCTGGTGGTCGGCAACCGGCCGTAACTGGAATGGTGTACCCAGAGCTTTTGTTGATACGGCACCGGAAGGTGATTTCTACTTAGAAGAATTCTCCGACTTCTTTAAAGGTGATGTGCAGGCGCCAGGCGCAGTGTGGGTAGGTACCGACCAAATCAATTCTGCCGACCAGTTTGCGCGTGTCTACAACACTTATACCGCTTGTGGACCAGATCTGTATTATCAGTGTAGCGATCCGGAAGCGAGTAACTATATTTACGGCAATCCGCCAAACCGTAACTTTGATCAGCGTCCGTCGTTCTATGACACCAAGCATAAAACCCAGTCGCTATATGCCATGGTGGGTTTCGAGAATTACGGCGATTCGTTCTGGTCTAACTTTACCGGTAACTTCGGTGTACGCTGGGTGAATTATGATATTGAGAGCATGGGTAACTTTGCATTCAATGGCGGTGCCCGTTACTACGCAAGTGTTGCTGATGCACAGGCGTCGGTGGAGGCCATGGGTGGATTGTCTAATATCCTTGCCTGGCAGGAAGCCAACGAAGGAGTACAGCCACCGTTTACACGTGAGAGTGTTGGCTTTGAAACCGAGCGTTTGGGTGAGTTAACTAAAGATTACTTCCTGCCATCTTTCAACATCAAGTTTGAACCGGTTGAGAACTGGATTGTACGCTACGCGTTTACCAAAACCCTAACGCCACCGCGTTATCCGGACATCCGGGCCCAGGGCATTGCCTCGGTACAGACTACCGAGAATGTGATTAACCAGGATCTCGACGCCTTGTATCCGGATGATGATGTATCGATTCCGGCCATCTTCTCGGGCTACACCAACACCTCGGGTAACCCGTTCCTGGAGCCCGAAATTGCCATTAACCATGATGTGTCGGTGGAGTGGTATCCGCGTAAAGGCGCTTCGGTGCATGTATCGCTATTCCATAAAACCATTGAAAATTATATCACGTTCAATAACTTCTCTGGGCCGGGGGCCGAGTACTTTAATGAAGACAACTATCCGCAGTCTGCGTTTACCGACGGCAGTGGAAGTTCCTTCCTCGACGGGCCTGTACAAAGCCGAACCAACTTTAACGCTGAAGAAGATACCATTATCAGCGGTTTCGAGTTAGGTGGCAGAACCTACTTCGATGATCTGCCTGGCTGGATGAGTGGCTTTGGTGTGGACGCCAACATCACATACATTGATAACGATGCCCCGAATGCTTTTGCGCTGGATATTAACGGTGATGAGTTGAGTGTGCCGGTCATCGGGCTGTCGGAGTGGTCTTACTCAGCCACCCTGCTTTACGATAAAGGTGATTTAAGTGCGCGCCTGGCCTATAACTGGCGGGATCGTTACCTGACTACCACCAACGACTCGGGAACAACTGTCGTATACACCGACCCGTTTACCGGAGCTGATATCCAAACCGGCCTGCCTGTATACGCGGCGGCCATCGGACGGCTGGATGCCAGTGTGTCTTATCGGGTTACCGACTCCGTTAACGTTAAGCTCAATGTGCAAAACCTGACTGATGCAGAACAACGCACTGAGATGGAAATTCTCGATGGCCGCTTTGTTGACCGGGCGGTATTTATTACCGACCGTCGTATCAGTCTGCACGTAGGATTTGACTTCTAAGCAGGGTGTTGAGATGGTTCAAACCAAGTTGTAAATAAAAGGTAAATGTAAGATGAGAAAGAGTGTATTGATCGTTGGCGGTGGGACCGCAGGCTGGATAACCGCAGCGTACATGGCGCGGATGCTGGCAGCAGACACCCCTGGCGGCGTATCAATCACTCTGGTCGAATCTGAAGAAATTGGTATCCTCGGCGTAGGCGAGGGTACCTTTCCTATCATTCGTAAAACCATGGGCCGCATTGGCCTGGATGAGAGCGATTTAATTAAACACGCGGATGCCACGTTCAAACAGGGCATCCGTTTTAATAACTGGAAGAAAAATCCCGCTGACGACCCGAATGACAGCTATTTTCACCCCTTTCAGGTTGCTTCGCAGCATACTGATATGGATTTGCTGCCTTATTGGCTGTTAGGCGTGGCCGGGGATGTGCCCTGGTCTGAATGCTGTACCGTACAGGAACGCGCGGTGGAAGCAAAACTGGCGCCCAAGCTAATTACACATCCCAATTACGAAGCACCACTTAATTATGCTTACCATTTTGATGCGACCAAGCTGGCGGCTTTAGTCCGTAGCCGGGCCATGGAAATGGGCGTTAAACGGCTTATCGATACCATTGACGATGTGAAGCTGGATGAAGATGGTGCGATTGCGGCAGTGACAGCCAGAAAGCATGGCGACCTGACTGCCGATTTGTTTATTGATTGCACTGGCTTTAGAGCAAGGCTAATCGGTGAAACCCTGGGTTCGGAGTTTACGTCGTATAAAGATGAGTTGTTTTGCGACCGGGCCGTTGCATTGCAGGTACCCTATGAGCAGACGGGGGCTCCTATCCCATCCTGTACCTATACGACCGCCAAGGACTCTGGCTGGATTTGGGATATCGGTTTGCATGAACGGCGCGGACTGGGTTATGTGTATTCGTCAAAATATTGTGATGAAGACACCGCAGTGGCCACCCTTAAAGCGCATATCGGGCCCGCGGCCGATAACCTGCAGCATCGTTTGCTTAAATTTGAGCCGGGTTATCGTAAAACCCAGTGGCATAAAAACTGTGTGGGCATCGGTTTATCGGTAGGCTTTATTGAGCCGCTGGAAGCGACCGGGATAAGTTTTGCTGAGGTGGCTGCATTAATGCTGTGCAATTTATTCCCGTGGTCCGGCGATTATGAACGCTCAGCCACGCAGTTTAATACGGCTATGAGCAAGCGCTTTGAGCATGTAAAAGACTTTATCAAACTCCACTATTACCTGACCGACCGAGACGATACTCCGTTCTGGCGCGATAACCAGGATCCGGCCACGGCCTCTGAGTACCTTAAAGGGAAGCTGGAACAGTGGCGTCACCGGCCCCCTTCGTTTCTGGATATTGATGCCAGCCACGATATTTTTGATGAAAACAGCTGGCAATATATTCTCTATGGCATGGGCTTCAAAACCGATATCTCAGCCCGTGAAGGCGCGTTACGTTTCTTTGATGATGCACATAACGAATTTGCCAGCATTCGCCAGCAAAGCGAGAATGCCAAACGAGCGGTTCCCAGCCATCGGGAACTGGTGAACGAGGTTTGTCAGAGTGGTTTTAAACCTCAGCCGCGGAGGGCCCGTCGATGACGCAGACTTCTGACACCATTAACACGCCGGCAGTTAAACGTGTAGTGATTGTGGGGGGCGGCACTTCAGGCTGGATGTGCGCCGCCGCTATAGCCCGCATTGCTCCGCCAGATACCCGTATTACCCTGGTGGAATCTGAAGATATTGGTGTTATCGGGGTTGGCGAAGCCACCATCCCTACACTGATGGAATTTAATGATTTCCTTGGCATAAAAGAGCACGATTTACTGCGTGAATGCCAGGGCACCTATAAGCTGGGGATCGACTTTGTCGACTGGTATCAAAAAGGCCAAAGTTACTTTCACCCGTTTGGTTTTTACGGGCGCGACACACCCGAGTTCTCTTTTCATCAACTGTGGCTGCGCTTAAATACAATGGCCGCAAAGGGCGAAATTCCTGCCGAAGCACCGGGTGTTATCAGCGATTATAATTTGTGTACCGTAGCGGCTAAGCAAGGGCGATTTGCGCCGCCTCAGGGGGGCGCCGATACCATCTTATCGACCATGCGCTACGCCTATCATTTTGACTCTGCCCGTTATGGTAAGATGCTGCGCCGCTATGCCGAGCAACGCAATGTAGAACGCATTGAAGGTATCGTTAACAGTGTTGAACAGGAGCACAATTCGGGCCTGCTACAATCAGTAACGCTAAACAGCGGGCAGGTTCTGGAAGGCGACCTGTTTGTTGATTGCAGTGGTTTTAAAGCGCTGTTGATTGATGGTGCGATGCAAAGTGAATTTGTTGACTGGCATCACTATTTACCCTGCGATCGGGCCATTGCAATGCAAACAGAACTACCCGGCGCACCCGACCCGTTTACGAGATCCACCGCTGATGATGCGGGCTGGCGCTGGCGCATCCCCCTACAAAACCGGTTAGGAAATGGTCATGTGTACAGCAGTGACTTTATGACTCAGGATGAGGCGCTGCGAAAGTTACTTGCGGGCGTTGAGGGAGAACCGGTTACTCAACCGCTTCCACTTAAGTTTCGTACCGGGCATCGCAAAGCATTCTGGGAAAAGAATTGCGTGGCTATCGGTCTGGCCGGCGGGTTTATCGAGCCGCTGGAATCTACCAGTATTCATCTCACCCAAATGGGGATCCAGCGATTAGTAAATTTATGGCCGGGGCGTGGCTGTAACCGCTCAGAGATAGCTCAGTACAATGCATTAATGACCGCCGATTATGAACGCCTGCGCGACTTTATCGTGCTTCACTATAACGCTACCGAGCGCGAGGATACTGAATTCTGGCGCTACGTAAAACATATGGATATTCCGGATACGCTGGCCGCCAAGCTGGAAATATTTCGTAGTAATGGCCGGGTAATTCCGTCGCCGGAAGATCTTTTTACGCCCCACAGCTGGCTGGCTGTTATGTTGGGGCAAGGCATCTACCCGGAGAATTACGATGTGCTGGTGGACCGTGTACCCGCTCAGGCGTTACTTAAAAACATGCAAATGCTGCGCATGTCAGTAGCGAAAACCGCCGAATCCATGCCCTCCCACGAGGCTTTTATCCGCCGTTACTGTGCCGCGGCTCCTGCACAGGTTTAAAATCCAATGCCAGGGGAAAGAGGGCGATAAACGCCCTATGCCCCATAAACCGCAACTTTGCCACGCTTTAAAGCCATATCCTCTTTGTTTTTCAGTTTTTCGTAAGTAAACTATGCACCCCATCGCCATGGATCTGCTTGATGGTTACGTCAGAAGTTAGTTTTTTAATATAAATCGCAGAGGTAATGGTTGTGTCTATCACCCCCTTAAACCGTATACTGTCCGTCGTGCCTATACTCGATAGTCAGGACTAACTTTAAAGTGTCTTGATTTATAGGAAGATTTTCTAAAAAAGTGGTTTTCGTTGTATTCCTGAGTGTAATGAAATCGACGGAAAAAACCAGAAACCTACGTCAGTTTTTTGCTACATTTAATTGCGCTTTTATTATTTCAATCAGAGTCTCTGCTTCATCGAAGTCTGCGCGGGTGAACTTAGTGGTATCTGTCTTGAGGCGTTCTAATACTCGTTCATTGTTTAGCAGAGTCTGCCTGATATAGTTTAAGGTATCGCCGTGTGCCATAGCAGCGACCTCATCAGCGAGCATCATTGCACTGGCTTTCATATCGTCATAGTCTTGTAATTCCATGTAATCGCGCTCATAAAGGGCTTCAAATACGTCGGGAATTTTACTGTAGTGTTTTATGACGTAATAGATATCGATAGCGTCCTTTCCCTGGTACTCGCGACCTCGTTCCGTCCAGGCGATGAGTTTTAGTAACAGGATGCCGGCCGGAGAGGCTACTTTTACACGAAGTGCAGGCTCTTTGTTTAGGAGTACGTCCCAGGCATGTTTGTATGCTTCATCAAAGCCTAACACACTCATTTGAAAAGCATGTTCTGGCGGCCAGGTGATCTGACCGTGTGCGTCACTGACGCCTCCAAATGGAATGAGGTCGATTTCCCAAGACAGGCCGTCATTGTCAGTGGTATTGAGTTGATGTGTTTTCTTTGGGTGTGCTGTAAACCCTGATTCAATAAGGGCATCTCGCATTTTTTGGTAATGTTCCCAACTCGGCACTTCCAGGCCGAAATCCACATCCCGCGTACCACGTTCAATCGCAGCGTTATAACCATGAACTAAAATGATATCCCTTGCCGTCGCACCTATGATTAGTAGTGGTATGTCTAAGGCTATGGCAACCCGCTGAATTCGTCCATAAACCTCAACCAGTCCTTCTGGCAGTTTGTTGGTGACATCAAGCGAGATAGTCATTGTAGATCCTTTTGGCTGTTTCGAGGTTGCGAGGGTCGTCGCTATTGAGCAATTCTGCATAGACCAACAAAGGCGTGGCATAGCCTGGTAACTTACCTTTAATTTTCTCAATTGCTACAGGCGGCTCTACAACCCTGATTGGGGTAACGTCTGTTTCATTGGCATGTAGTCGGCGCAGTCTGAATTTTTTTAACAGTGCTTTATGCGCCTCGGCATCTGCGTAGATTTGATAGGTTTTCGGTTTGAGATAATGGGTATAAGCGTCGGCAGCGACCTCACCGCCCCAAAGTGCACCGTAGGGTTCAAGCGGTGTATTGCGGATTTCTGTTAAATCATGGGCGACATAGAGAGTCTGTTTCAGCTTTGCTTCCATGTTGTGAGGGTAAGCATCCACCCATCGTGTGAGGAGTAGGTCTTGTTCATTGAGCACGCCCCCCTTTTTCCCTTTGTCGATAATAAAGGTAAGTTGCTTAAGATCATCTAAAACTTGTTTTACAGTGCCCAAAGCAATTTCAGCTTGTTCCGCAAGTACCCGCATTGGCTGATTAACTAGCTCAGGCTTCAATAACAGCATCATCACCAGTTTCATCCCTTTAGGCTGGAAAGCCTTACCTGTTAGCTGGCGAGTTAGTTGTATCTGATGCTCTGGCGGTGGTTTACGGCCCCGAATGTCTATATAAATCGGTGGATTATTGAGGTGAGCGTTTCCCGCGAGATCTAAGTAATCTACCTGCATTTCCCGACAAAGTTCGGCAATATTTTCATTAATGTAGGGGGCAATGATGAGCGCTTTTTCATCCTGAAGCATTGTTATACCTGTTGTGAGCTTTGTCAGTATTTGACGTGTGAGTCTATTTTTTAATTCAACGCCCCAAGTATACTTTTGTTGTCGGTTGGTAATAGTTAGATGCCCGTCGATTCCCCTATCAATCTTTTCTTGGTCATAAGTGTAGGTGACGTTTAAGTTTGTTGTTGCGGCTAACAGTTCGGCTGCTTCAGCTAAAAGAGTGTCCATATGTTCACTTATTGAATATGTTCATTACTACTGAACAATGCGCTAAAATGAACGTGATGACAAGCTTTTGTTCATTATTGTTAGATGTTCAATTATTTTGAACGGTATTTAAAAATGAACAATTATCAATGTTGAGCTTAAGTCTAGCGAGAAGAAGTGACGTCCATGTTCCAACAATCATCCAGGTAAAAAAGGATCAGTCAACAATCAGATAGCCAAACGTCACCTCCCTGTAGCCTGCGGTAAAATTTGTCTCATCGGCCTCTAGCTGCGATATCAGTCCTCGTTCCCACTTCAGTGCGGAGGATCGTGAAGTGAATGTTTTAGATTTTGAGAAGACTATCTTGCCTTTGTTTTTCTGCTTTACAGAAGTAGAATATACGGTTCGTTCTCCGCGAAGCCGCTTGTTGATTGAATAAAACGCCATATTTTTGTATTCCTATTGTGTACCTGAAGGGTAAAAATCAACGGAATACAACGGAAATGTCACTAATTTTGAAATCGGTAAAAATGCGATGAGATTTACTTTTTTACATATTAATCAAGGTTTTAAAGTCTATGCCTGACATCTCTTTGAATCGTAAAATTTCAGTCGCCCCAATGCTCGACTGGACAGACAGACATTGCCGGTATTTTTTGCGCCTGATTTCCCGCCACACGCTGTTGTACACCGAAATGGTTACCACCGGTGCGATTATTTTTGGTAAAGGGGATTATCTGGGTTATAACGCAGAAGAACACCCGGTAGCGGTTCAACTGGGCGGGAGCGATCCTGATCACATGACAAAATGCGCCGTGAAGTCGCAGGAATATGGTTACGATGAGGTGAATATTAACGTTGGCTGTCCTTCCGACCGGGTGAAAAACGGCAGCTTTGGTGCTTGTTTGATGGCCCAGCCCGAGATGGTTGCTGACTGCGTTAAAGCCATGCAGGCTGAAGTGGATATTCCGGTTACCGTTAAATGCCGGATTGGCATTGACGATATGGACGAGTACGAAGACTTCAGTCGATTTATTGAAGTGGTAGCCGGAGCGGGCTGCGATACATTTATTGTGCATGCCCGAAAAGCCTGGCTACAGGGACTTAGTCCGAAAGAAAACCGCGATATCCCACCACTCAACTATGAGCGGGTGTACCAGCTAAAATCGCAGCATCCTGAACTAAATATTTCCATTAACGGCGGCATCACCAGTCTCGACCAGGCCGAAGCACACCTCAAACAGGTTGATGGCGTAATGATGGGGCGCGAAGTTTACTCGAACCCTTATGTTCTGGCAGAGGTTGATAAACGCTTTTACGGCAACAGTGCGCAGCCGCTGGACCGCGCCGAGATTGTCCGGTTAATGCAAGCGTATATTGAACGCCAGGATGCGCCATATTTTAAACCCTGGCATGCAGCCCGGCATATGCTTGGCCTGTTTCAGGGTCAACCGGGTGGCAGGGTGTGGCGACGCTACCTTAGTCAGAAAGGTACTGGGAAAAACCCCGATCCTAACTTACTGATGAACGGTTTGGCGGCAATGCAGGAAACGGCATCGAGAGCTATTGAGTATCAAACTAAAGAAGTTGGTTAATTTCACAACCTTGTTTGGTTAAATTAACCAACTGTTGGTGTGCTTCTTTTTTGTACGATAATTGGTG
>NZ_BAAJLP010000052.1:0-18463 GCF_057547795.1 Alteromonas sp. 4NH20-0104
CCCGACAAGATGCGGAAACTTCCATTGCTACTAATTTTAAGACTGTACTAGTCTGATTCGGAGATCCCGGATAGTGTCTGCGAAACTTCCGGGATGACGGAGGGGGCATGTAGGGGTGACTATTTCTATTTTTGTCTTCCCGGCCTCCGAGCCGGGATCTCCCAATAAGTCTGACTCAGCTCAAATAGCCTTTTCAGGAGATCCCCGCCCAAGAGCACGCGGGGATGACGGAGGAGGTGGCACGCGGGGATGACGGAGAGGGTAAACATCGTCATCCCGGCCCCCGAGCCGGGATCTCCCAAATAGGCTGGCTCACTCAAAACAACCTAATCAATCCTATAAGCAATAACATCACCAGCTTTACCATCATAATTCAGGCCCCGGCCTCGAAAAGTCATGTCGTCAGTAAAATAAACAAAATGTGAGCGCAGCCGCTGATTTATGGGTGCTTTTTAGGTATCTGGTTGCATTCTTTTGTATGTTAAATAATACCTTTGTTGCCGGTGTGTTTATAAAGGGTAAGTATAAAGAAAAATACCGGCGCAGGGCCGGTATTTTCAATCAAAACCCGAATGGAGTTAAAAAGTATACACCTCGGCTTTCGCCAACATATCGCTGGCTGAGATATCTTCGATAACACAGCGTTTAATGTCTTTCTTACTGAAGATATACACGCGGTCTGTCACTTTACCTTCTTCACCGCGGGCAAAGTCATCCAGCACAAACGTAATGTGTTCACTATCCGGTAACTCTCTTAACCCGGCACCAAAGCTACACAGGGTATCACCTATACTGGCTTCAAAATTTGCCAGAAAACTCTTGTAGGATTCTTCCTGGGCTTTTTTCTGTCTGGCCAGCTCGGCTTGCCTTTCGGCTGCGAGCTCTTTGGACTCCTGAGCAATAGCCTGCTCTTTCATCTTCAGCGCTTCCAGCTCCTTTTTCATTTCTTTCATTTCTTTTTCGACTACTTTCTGGCGCTCTTTGTCGGCGGTGCGAAGTTCGAACTCGAGGTCGCGGTTGCGGCGTTCCAGTTCACGCATTTCCCATTCTACCTCGCGGTGATCGCTGCGGTATTCGCGCATCCGGTCGTCGGTTTCCCGAATAATATGTTCTACCTTGCGGATAACCTGATGGGCGGTATCTTCCCAGTCGGCACTTTCAAAAATCACTTCGTAGTCACCGTCGGTTTCCACATGTACACCATCGTCGGTTACGGTTACTGCAGGCGCTGGCGGCGCCGACGGCGCGCCGGGGATAACACTTAAAAATTCACCAAAGTCGAAGTCAAATACCCGCCCCATGCCGCCGGTACGAATGGTAAATACCACGCCCTGTTTGGCCAGATAGGTCGACTCGATACTGCGAAAACGCACGTTGTCTTTGCGGGTGTCCTGTTTTAAAGCGGTTTCAATGACGCCCGACATAATGGTGAGCTGACGGTCCAGTTCCGGTAAATCCTGCGCCTGAGCTACAGTGCTTAACGTGGCGCTACCGATTAATGTGCCCAGTAGCGTGGCAAGAGTGGATGCTTTCATAATGATGTCCAATAGGTTGATTATTCGGTAACGGCGGTGAAACCGTCGTCGATGGCATTAATTTCGCGCTGCAGATGGGTAAGCTGGCGCGCATAGTAGCGCTGATCGTCGTCGCGCTGCTGATTGATAAACTGCACCAGTTCAGCAAAGTCTTCGCGGCGCTCCTGGCGGCTCGACTTCAACAGATACTGGGCCAGTTGGGTGCTGCTCTCCTGCTGTTGTTGCTGCAGAGCATTTACATACTGAGTAAACATGGCCTGATTGGCCTGTTGGTAATCGTTAATGCGGTCGCTCACCAGGGCCGCTACTTCGGCTTCAGTGGGGCCTGAGGGGGTACTCTGACCAAAGCCCATGGTTACGCGGCCGTCCTCTACCTGTACGCTAAAACCGCTCAGCACCATTACCATGGCCGCGGCTGACATGGCCATAGACACGGCGGGTAAGCCCTGCCATTGCCACCATTTAGGTTTATCCGGGGCAATAAAGGTAGCGTTTTTATCCCAGGCGGGCATGGGCGGCGCGCTGAACTGCTCGGCCGCCACATTCAGTTGGGTGGCCGTGGCTACCCTGGCCGCAAAGTCTGCATCGCTCACGCACAGGGCCTCAAAGGCGCTGCGTTCGTCTTCTGTCAGGGCATTATCGAGCCACTGACCAAACAGATATTCAGGGGATTGATTAACCATGTTCTACCTCCAAATCCAGCTTTAACTTCGACAGGGCGCTGTATAAGCGCGACTTCACCGTATTACTGGAGAGTCCCAGCTGATCGGCGATTTCCTCAAAAGTAAACTGGCCAAAAAATTTCAGTTCAATCACAGCACGTTGGGCAAGCGGTAAGCGCTGCATGGCATGGGTTAACGACTGACTGGTAATGTCGCTCATTAACGAATGCTCGGGCGTAGGCCGTTCGCAGCTTAACTCTTCGCTGTCGTCGAGCGGGGTATCCGGGCGTTTACGCCGGTAAAACTCAATACAACGATAATGCGCAATGCGATACAACCAGGCTTTAAAGCTGCCGTCACCACGAAAGTTCGACAGGCTTTTAAACACCGCAATAAAAATATCCTGCATCAGATCGGCCGCGTCGTGCGGGGAGCCTGTCATGCGAATACCGTACTGGTAAATACCGGTTTCATAGCGTTTGATCAGCGCGAACCAGGCTTTTTTACTGCCCTTTAAGGCCTGTTCAATAAGTTGTTCGTCACGCTTTTCAAACACCGGATATTCCCATTTTTTTGATTGTGTTGTGGGTATAGTCGGGGGGCAGGGCAAAAAAGTTTGCCCTGTTTTAAATTAATTTAGCGTAGGTACCGGTAATAAGGGAGAAAGAATCTCGCCTACCCGGCGGAACAGCCGCATACGCGTGGTGCCGGAGCGCCATACCAGACCAATTTCCCGAAACGCATTATCTTCTGAAGGAAACGACACCAGGTTGGTGTTGCTCAGCAGATCCTGATTCAGTGCCAGCTCTGGTAAAAAAGTGTAGCCCAGTTTGCTATTGGCCAGTTGCACCAGTGTATAAAGCGAGCTGGCGGCTAAAGAGCTTATCTGATCGCTGTGCTGCAGGTTACAGGCACTCACCGCATGGCCCGTCATGCAGTGCTCCTGCTGTAACAGAAAAATACTCTTTTTCGGCAGGCTGGTGATGTCCAGCGGCTTAGGCAACTGGCTGGCCAGCTCCTTGTGAGCAATTAAATGAAACGGATCGTGGCCCAGTACCATTTGCTTACAGCCCGGGGTGTCCATGGGCAGTGCCAGCACCAGTAAGTCCAGGCTACCATCGGTTAACTGCTGTAACAGGTTTGCAGTGGTATCTTCCTGCAGTTCCAGCTGAATTTCCGGTAAAAATGCATTAAAGGCACCCAGCATGGCTTCAAATAAAAACGGCGCAATAGTGGGAATAACGCCCAGCTTTAATTTACCGCGCTGCCAGTTACCGGCATTCTGCGCATACTCCACCAGTTCCCCGGCTTCCTGCAGAATCACCTTGGCACGCTCCACCACATCCAGCCCCAGCGAGGTAAACACAAAGGTTTTATGCTCCCGCTCCAGCAGCTGACTACCAAAGTGCTCTTCCAGATTCTGGATAGCCGTACTTAACGTAGACTGACTCACGTTACACCGCTGCGCCGCACGATGAAAATGCTGCTCCTGATGCAAGGTCACCAAATAATGAAGATGTTTTAAATTAGGCCATTTCATGCATATTACTCGATTGCTATTTATATTTTTAATCTATTATATAGATAAAAGAAGAAAATGCATCTAAGAATTTATTATCCTTTTGGTCATTAAAACATTGTCATCCTGCCAATAAAATTCGTCATCCCGGCCTTTCTTTCTTCCCGTCATACCGGAAGATACGAAGTATCTATCCGGTATCTTCCAAGCAGCCAGGCTCCGCTGAAATAGCCTATTAAGGAGATCCCCGCTCAAAAGAATGCGGGGATGACGGAGAGGGTAAAACATCGTCATCCCGGCCCCCGAGCCGGGATCTCCTGAACCAAATGGCTAATCCAGAACTACCTTTTAACAGAGGTGAACCCCCATGGAGATCCCGGATAGTTTCCTTCCCCGTCATCCCGGCCCCCGAGCCGGGATCTCCTAAATAGACTGACTCAGCTCAAATAGTCTTTCCTGGAGATCCCCGCTCAAAAGCATGCGGTGATGACGGATGGAGTGCATGCGGGGATGACGGATGGAGTGCATGTAGGCGTGACTATTTTTATTCCTGTCATCCCGGCCAAATAATATCGTCATCCCGGCCCCCGAGCCGGGATCTCCTAAATAGGCTGACTTAGCTCAAATAGTCTTTCCTGGAGATCCCCGCTCAAAAGCATGCGGTGATGACGGATGGAGTGCATGCGGTGATGACGGATGGAGTGCATGCGGGGATGACGAAGGGGGTGCATGCGGGGATGACGGAGGGGGGGCATGCGGGGAAGACGTAGGTGGTGATATAAGGGGATAATTAAGGAAGGCGAAACTTCCGGGATGAAGAAAGAAGGGCAAAACACCGGAATGATTATGTTCTGTCTCTTACAGGTAACTTGATTTTTTACATATTAAATATATATTTTTTATGTAACGTTGTTTCTGTTAAGCGGAGATGCAGATGTCAAAAGCAGAGAAAAAAGTAAGTAAAAAAACGTCTATTGATTTAGACGAAGATACATTGAGGCTGTTAGCTGAACTGCAAAAAGGCTTCGGTGTATCAACCAATGCTGCGGTTTATAAAAAGGCACTTAAACTGGCGTACTACATGGTTAACGCTGCAGATAAAGATCACGGGGTGGTAGTGGAGAATGCCCGAAATCATCAGAAAGAGCGCTTAATACTCAATAGCTAAAGGACAACCTATGTCAGGGGATGACCAGAGAAGTCCAACTACTATCCTTATTGATTCGATCGATGTTGACGGTGCTGACATCGATCGTTTAGCCCATACCGCAGATATGCTGGAAACAGCAGCAACGGGCGAAACCCGTCGCGATGCGATACGCAAAATAATAGGCCTGTTTAAATTACTAAACCTCACCGTTATCGCTGTTGTGGGCGTAATGTTAATTGCTGACTGGGCTATTCTGGCGTGGGTAAGTGATGCTACATTAAAAGATAGAACTATCGATCAAACCGTGGTGATGGCCCTGATTGGTGCTACGGTTGTTCAGTTAGGCACTGTAATGCTGACATTGTCGAAACATCTGTTTCCGGCAAGCAGTGAATAGGGTTAGCTGCACATTGACGTATTGGTTTTTAGCCTGTGAACCATATGCTAAAGTAACTGAAAAGTTAGTTTTACAACGAGTTTCTTGTGACAAAAACGGATAAAGACACCGCCAAACTTGCCGTACGGTTGGATGAATTTTTAGATGCAATCGACGTTGGCGATACCAAATTGGCCCGCTTCATTGTTAAAAAAGGCGTAAAAAAATACCCTCGACACGGACTCAGCTTTGCCATGCAAGGGTTGGCGGCTGTTTATATCGATAACGACCATTCCGACGGCTACCTTTATTTAAAAGAAGCGATCAGTAAAGGTTATGGAGCTGCGTTTATTTATTTCAACTTTGGGCTCTGTGCAGAGAAAAGCGGTTTTATAACAGAATCGTTAGAGGCTTTTTACGAGTCGATCGAACGCGCCTCACCCGAAGAGCTGGATGCATACGGCCCCGCTCGCGAGCGGTTATTGTTGATACAAGAAACCCTTCCGGAGCACGTAACACTAAAGCAATATTTTGCCGATGCCAAAGAGTTCGAAAAAGGCGTATCGCTGCTAGAAAACCACTCGTTTAGCGAAGCTATTTCGTGCTTTACTAAGGTTACGCAGAGCCAGCCTGAACATGTACAGAGCTACGGGAATTTGGGGATCTGCCATATGTATTTAGGGGATCACCAACTCGCCAAACGGGCATTTTATCAGGCTCTGGCCATCGATCCGGATTACGAGCTGGCCGAAACAAACTTGCAGCGCTTAAAGGCCCTTGAAAAAGGCGAAATAACATCACTGCCCGATATTACGGTGCTAGATTTTTACGGTGATCGCGAAAAAGAATCAGCCAATCCGGCCCGAGAAGTCAACCAGGCTTTATCGCAGGCGATGTCTGAAGAACAGTTTGAATCGCTGGAAGAAGCACAGGCCTTTGTTGATAGGTTTATGCAAGAGCATAACGATTCACCCCGCGAGGATTTGCTTGGGTTAACGCCAACCCAGGCCAGGGAGCTGCTAACCACGCCGTTTGAGGCGCCGGCATTACTAACCCGCGACTTTAAACGCGTTTCGCAGCTCATGGCTGTGCCCATTTACTGGTTGGCGTTAAACCTATTGGGTGCTTTGGGCCCGAATGGCATTAAATGCACCGCTGCCGGCAATTTACCCCGCGACCTGTGCCGCACTATTTTCGAAAAATACCAGCAGGAAATTGATTCGGGGATCACGGTTTCTACCATTAACAAAGAAGAAGACTTTGCACATTTGCATGTAGCACGTTGCGTTCTTTCAATTGCGGGGCTGATCCGCAAGCATGGCGGCTACTGGAAGCCACTTAACGCCGCCCGGAAGCTTTACGAGCGAATACAACAAGGCGACCATGACGCTGCTACAGAACTCTACGCAACACTTTTTACAACATACATCACGGATTTCAATCTGGCGTATCTCGCCGGTGACGAAGAAAACTGTGCGTTTTATCAATCCAGTATCGGCTTTTCATTATACATACTCTACCAACTGGGAGATACCTGGCGGCATAGCCGGGCTTATCAGCAGTTATTCGAAAAGACATTCCCCGACGAAAAAAGCCCAGTGATTGAACTCCCCGGGGTAGAACTTCCGTCTGAATACATACTCAGGTTCTGGCTGGATTTAGCCTGGCAAATTGGTTTGATTGAAAAACGTCAAAGCAGTGAGGGAGCTGGTTTAAGTAAAGACATCAAGGCAACCCCATTGTTTGCGGAGTTAATTACCTGGCACCTGCCTAAAGTAAAATTGCTTTAACTTGCAGGTAGTTGGTTAACCTCTTTTTCTGTCATCCCGGCCTCCGAGCCGGTATCTCCCAAACAGTCTGACTCCGCTGAAATAGCCTATTGAGGAGATCCCCGCTCAAAAGAATGCGGGGATGACGTAGGGTGTAGCATGGGGGAATGACGGAGAAATGACACGCGGGGATGACGTAGGGTGTAGCATGGGGGAATGACGGAGAGATGACATGCGGGGATGACTATTTTTAATTCCGTCATCCCGGCCTCCGAGCCGGGATCTTTTCTTTCCCGTCATACCGGAAGATACAAAGTATCTATCCGGTATCCCCCAAACAGCCTGGCTCCCGCAAAGCGACCTTTTAACCATGGTGAAACCCCAAGGAGATCCCGGATAGTTTCTGCGAAACTTCCGGGATGACGAGGAATATTAAAACTCCCGGATGACGAGGAGGTTAAAACTTCCGTATGACGAGGAGGTTAAAACTTCCGTATGACTGTGTAATGCGGGAACAAACGCCGGAATGACAATTTCCTTCCCCGTCTTCCTGACCAATTAAACATCGTCTTCCTGACCAATTAAACATCGTCATCCCGGCCAAATAACATCGTCTTCCCGGTCAATTAAACATCGTCATCCCGGCCCCCGAGCCGGGATCTCCCAAACAGTCTGACTCCGCTGAAATAGCCTATTGAGGAGATCCCCGCTCAAAAGCATGCGGGGATGACGTAGGGGGTAGCATGCGGGAATGACGGAGAGATGACATGCGGGGATGACTATTTTTAATTCCGTCATCCCGGCCTACGAGCCGGGATCTTTTCTTTCCCGTCATACCGGAAGATACAAAGTATCTATCCGGTATCCCCCAAACCGCCAGGCTAATCCAAAACTACCTTTTAACAAAGGTGAACCCCCAAAGAGATCCCGGATAGTTTCTGCGAAACTTCCGGGATGACGAGGAGGTTAGAACTTCTGTCATCCCGGCCAAAAAAACATCGTCATCCCAGCCAATTAAACATCGTCATCCCGGCCTCCGAGCCGGGATCTCCTGAACCGCCTGGCTAATCCAAAACTACCTTTTAACAGGGGTGAAACCCCAGGGAGATCCCGGATAGTTTCTGCGAAACTTCCGGGATGACGGGGAATATTAAAACTCCCGGATGACGAGGACGGTTAAAACTTCCGGGATGACGGGGAGGTTAAAACTTCCGGGATGACGGGGAGGTTAAAACTTCCGGGATGACGAGGAGCTTAAAACTCCCGCCATCAAAGCCACTTATAAAAAACAATACCTGGTAAACACTGGTGATAACCAACCCTTAAAATAAAGCTGTATAGTTACTAACCAATGGATGAGTTGTTGTTCCCTCCAGTCAACAACCAGTGTTCCTTCCATTTCTGTGTTGTGTGAACCCTTTTTAGCCCCGTTTCGACGGGGCTTTTTTATAGCACGTACACAAGCCCCAAATGCAAAAACTCACCAGTAATATTGAATTCATTAGCGTCACCCGTATCACCCCTAACGGTTCTGTTGTAAAGTAAGGATTCATAACAAGAAAACAGAATTGCGCCCAAAACAGCAGGCGTTAACCGCGGAAGCTTCCATGTTCGATAAACTGCGCGTTTACTATGGTTTAAAAGTATTTCAGACCTATAAGTGGTCGTTTGTGATTGTGGTTTCGTTAATGGTCAGCGAAACTGCTGTGGGCCTGAGTTTACCTTATCTGATAGGGCAGCAGTCGCAGGCATTTTTAGATGAAGTCACCATTCTTAATAACAACCACCTGAAGTACCTTTACTTATGGATAGGCCTGTTTGCCGGACAAGCCGGGCTGCGTTTTCTTTCAAGTTACAACGTTAACCTGGTGGGAGCCCGGTTAATGGCTGATTTCAGCTGTCGGCTGTACGATCACATCCAGGTATTACCCATTCAGTATTTTCAGGAAAATAAGCGCGGTGATGTGCTGTCTATGCTGACCAACGATTTAGCTGTTGTCAGCTTTTTCGTGTCGAGCGTTTTAACCAATTTAATTCCCAATATTCTGGTGTTAATTGGCGCTTCCATTTTGATGTATATGATTGAACCTACCATCGCTTTGCTAATTTGTTTTCTGGTACCGCTTATCTACGTGATCCTAAAATTTGTCAGCCGCGGGATGCAGCCTATTTCACAGCAACTGGTGCAGCGCCAGGCCGATACGCTGGCACAGGCAAGTGAAAACATTGGTGCCATCTCGTTAATTAAAGCGTTTAATAAAGAAGCGGATGAGTCGTCTAAGTTCAGGCAACGCACCAATGAGGTACTGGCACTCAGAGCGAAGCAATTCCGCTTACAGGCATTGCTCTCCCCACTTATTCAGTTTCTGGCCTCGTTGTGTATATTGATTGTAGTGATAATGTGCGTGCTGAAGTTTAACGCCGGTACCTTGGGGATCCCAGATCTGATTACCATGCTGCTTTACGGCATTATTTTTACCCGGCCATTAGGCTCACTGGCCGGTTTGTATGGCCAGCTGCAACAGGTTATTGGTGCATCGGCAAGACTATTGCACGTTTACCATCTTGATAGCGAACCGCGGGATTCTGGCGGTACTTCGGCGCAAATCACACAAGGAGACATTGTATTTAATAAGGTGTCTTTTGGATTTGCGCAACGCGGTAACATACTCAATGAAGTGACGTTTCATTTAAAGCCAAAACAAAACATGTTGATTTACGGCCAGAATGGCGGAGGTAAAACAACCTTATTACACCTGATGATGCGCTTTTACGAACCTGAAAGTGGCGAGATAGTTATCGATGGCTTTAATGTGCAAAATACGACTATTCGCTCTTTACGCTCGGCAATCGGCTTGGTATCACAGGATGTTTTGTTGTTAAACGGCACTATTTTTGACAATCTGACTTATGGCTTAGCAAACCCGGTGGCCGATGAGGTTTATAAAGCGGCAAGTCAGGCCGGTTTAGATAATATTATTATGCGTTTACCCCGTGGGTATGAGACCCAGGTAGGCGAGGGCGGCATTAAGTTATCGGGCGGTCAACGGCAACGCATTGCCCTGGCCCGGGCTTTGTTACTTAAACCCAAAATTTTACTGCTCGATGAACCTACCTCGATGTTAGATGAACAAGCCAGGCTCAGTTTTAAAGAGGAATTTCATGGATTGTTTGGCCAGTTTACCGTTATCATAATCTCTCACGATCCCACCTTGTCTAACGTTGCCGACGTGGTTTATAAGTTGGAAAACGGGCAATTAAATCGGCAATAAATGCAGTCACGTAATTAAAGGAGTAGAACATGGCGACCTATCAACTAAAACCCGATTTATTACTGCAAAAAGTAGCAGATGAGATGGTGTTACTGGAGCCGGAGTCAGGTGAATATTTTACGCTCAATAGTGTTGGCGCCGATATGCTGGAGCTTATGCAGCAGGGCAAATCTGCCCCGGAAATAGCCCAGCATATTGCAACCGATTACGACGTGCCTACCACTCAGGTACAAGCTGATCTGGACGAACTTTTAAAACAGCTCGAAGAGGCTAATCTGGCCGACGTTATCAGTGATTAAGCACGTTAAACAACTGTTATCGTTACCAGCGGCCGAGCGTCGCTGGTTTTGGTTATGCTGGTGTCAGTTTGCCAAATGGCATCTGATTATCCAGTATTTACCGTACAACAAGTGGCAAAAAGTAATATTTAAAAAGCAGGATAATCAAAGTGAGTGCTCACTTTCTTTTTCGCTTTTCAGGGCTGTTCAGCTGAGCGAAATGGCTGCTCGTCATCATATTTTCCCAATTAATTGCTTACGCCGCTGTTTGGTTCAGCAACAATTACTCGCTCGTTACGGTTACTCACTCGACCTGCATTTTGGCGTTAAGAAACAGCACGATACACTTAAAGCCCACTGTTGGTTAACCTACGAAAACAAATTGGTGAATGATGGCGAGGAAGTCGTTTATTCTTACACGGAACTCAAGTTGGCAGAAAACCAAAGCCAACAGATTATCAGCGCTTTGAAATAGCATTAACTTTCAGCAACAACCACACTTCTTACTTCCGTCATCCCGGCCTGGTTTTTTTGTCTTACCAATCCCATTTTTTGTCATCTCGGCCTCCGAGCCGGGATCTCCTTATTCCCGTCATACCGGAAGATACGAAGTATCTATCCGGTATCTCCCAAACAGTCTTGCACAGCTCAAATAGCCTTTTAAGGAGATCCCCGCTCAAGAGCATGCGGGGATGACGAAGATGGAGGCATGCGGGGGATGACGATGTTGGAGGCATGCGGGGATGACTATTCTTATTCCCGTCATACCGGAAGATACGAAGTATCTATCCGGTATCTCCCAAGCAGTCTTGCTTAGCGCAAATAGCCTTTTAAGGAGATCCCCGCTCAAGAGCATGCGGGGATGACGAAGATGGAGGCATGCGGGGGATGACGATGTTGGAGGCATGCGGGGATGACGAAGATGGTGGCATGCGGGGATGACTATTCTTATACCCGTCATACCGGAAGATACGAAGTATCTATCCGGTATCTCCCAAGCAGTCTTGCTCAGCGCAAATAGCCTTTTAAGGGGATCCCCGCTCAAGAGCATGCGGGGATGACGAAGATGGTGGCATGCGGGGATGACGATGTTGGAGGCATGCGGGGGATGACTATTCTTATACCCGTCATACCGGAAGATACGAAGTATCTATCCGGTATCTCCCAAGCAGTCTTGCTCAGCGCAAATAGCCTTTTACGGGGATCCCCGCTCAAGAGCATGCGGGGATGACGAAGATGGAGGCATGCGGGGATGACGAAGATGGAGGCATGCGGGGGATGACGAAGATGGAGGCATGCGGGGATGACTATTCTTATTCCCGTCATACCGGAAGATACCAAGTATCTATCCGGTATCTCCCAAGCAGTCTTGCACAGCTCAAATAGCCTTTTACGGGGATCCCCGCTCAAGAGCATGCGGGGATGACGAAGATGGTGGCATGCGGGGATGACGAAGATGGAGGCATGCGGGGGATGAAGATGTTGGAGGCATGCGGGGGATGACTATTCTTATTCCCGTCATACCGGAAGATACGAAGTATCTATCCGGTATCTCCCAAGCAGTCTTGCTCAGCGCAAATAGCCTTTTACGGGGATCCCCGCTCAAGAGCATGCGGGGATGACGAAGATGGTGGCATGCGGGGGATGACGAAGATGGAGGCATGCGGGGGATGACGAAGATGGAGGCATGCGGGGATGACTATTCTTATTCCCGTCATACCGGAAGATACGAAGTATCTATCCGGTATCTCCCAAACAGTCTTGCACAGCTCAAATAGCCTTTTAAGGGGATCCCCGCTCAAGAGCATGCGGGGATGACTAGTCTTATTCCCGTCATCCCGGCCGCCGAGCCGGGATCTTCTAAATACACGAGCGAGTTATAAATAGCATTCTCAGTGATGCTGTTGGATCCAGCGTTGAGTCAGTATCGCGTATAACAAATCAACGTGCACATGGGCTTTGGTGCTATTCACTGTATGATCAAATGCATCCAGTAGTTTGGTATTGTTTAATAACCCCATATCTTCAAGGCGCGTATCTTCCAGTAACTTTCTAAGCGGCGCCGCGTTATCTTTAACTAACTGGCCAAAATGATTATCGAAAGTGACTTTCTGAACGTTCCAGCAAACGCTGTCTGGCAGTACATTGTCCATGGCATTGCGCAACAACCATTTAGGATACGCCCCGCGGATAAGTTGTTTGGGTGGAATAGCAAAGCTAAATTCAGCAATACGGGGGTCGAAGAACGGATGTACTACTTCAATGCCATATTGCCAGGCCACTTTTTGATACGAGCGTAGTGAATTAAACGTGGAAGTGGTTTTGAGCGCCTGATAACGGGCATAACCCACTTCATCTTTCTTTTGATTAAAGGGGTTCGCCACTGTTCCGGCTTCCTGTGCCAGTTTGCTGGCCTTACTACTTAACCAGTTGGGTAAATCAGCCGGCTGCCGCCCCTTTATTTTGCGCGCCAAAGCCATTAATGACTCAGGGATCATAGGCTTCACAAATAATGAGCGCAACACCGGCCAGGGCGCCATACCGGTTTTCTTACAGGCTTTTAGCACTTCGTTGACAACGCTTAACTCGCCATGTTTAAAGCGTTGTGTATAGGCACTGGCATGCCCCCAGCACATTTCATCCCCCCCGTTACCGGTGAGTAAACGATGACTTCCCGCGGCTTGAATGATCTCGCACTCCTGATGATACCGGGGGGAAAGCACCGTGCCGGGTGAGTCAAAGTCGGTTGGATACAGCGATAAAAAATCCCTGTGTGCACCGGCATCTACTGTGATCTGAATGGGATCTCGCAAACCCAGATGAGAATACATGGCTTTAATATTGTCTGACTCATCGCAGCTTTGCGAATGGCTGTATAAGTGCGATAAAGGCCGGCAAATGCGTTCAGGGCCAAGCATTCTGTGAGCAAGAGCGGTAATCGATGTAGAATCCATACCACCGCTCATCTGGCTGACAACCACATTATCGTCAGCAGCAATGTGCTCGCCCACGGTTTCGGTGAGCAACTGAGAAAACGCATCCCGATAAGCATTATCCGAGGCTAAATCAAGGCGGTAGTGAGGATCGATATCCCAAAATGAGTGAATGCTTATCCCACCGTTCACATCGGCCTGCATAGCACAACCCAATGGCAGAACATCAATAGTGTTATATAAACACAACTCAGGGTTTGGCTCACCAGCAAGCCAACACGCCAGCGCGGCTGGATTTAACGACGGGCTTGAAGGGAGCAAGCCGGCGATAAAGCTGGCTTCAGAACTGATAACCGTTACCTGACCTACCCGGGCATAGTACAAGCAATGCTGATTAAGCGCATCACGACTCGCCACTAAATGGCCATCAGCGCCAACCCAGCAAAACGCGCTATGAGCCCCCTTAATAATGCGCGAGAGCGAAGTGGCATCCTCGTTTATTTGTGCTCTTAACTTTTCGTTATCGGGCGCGTGACTGCTCGCTACTATGGTATTGGCATGGGTAAAGCTAAACTGATGAAGGCCCCGGTTCTGAACAGGGCCGTGTTTATTATAATGGCCTACTAAACAATTGGGGTTTTGCCATAGCAAACGCACTGAGGCGAACTGACTGGCTTCATTAAACATTTCAATTAATGCGTGGTGGTTTGCGGCCACCATGGCAAACATTGCAGTCATAGGTAATGCAATTTACGTCCTTGGAATAATGCCAATCACTATGCCTGTTTCGGCTTTTTCAGGCAAGGTAAGGCCGTTTTTTCCGATGAGATCGTCGGTTGGAAATATGTAAGTTTATGAATTATTTTAATTTTATGTAGAAATGGATCTTCATGGAACACATTTGCACAAATTTTGTGCTTAATTTGTCGCCTGGTGTGCATGTATCTTTTTTGTGTATATAAAACAACTGCTTGCAATGCTTTTGTGGCTCGTGGTTAGCATCAATTTCCGCAGTATATCAAAAGCCCTGGCCGCAAGTCTGCGCCTCAATATGCACTTAAAACAGCATATTTATCGGTTGAAAACTATCAAAATAGCTATTTATCAGTAGATTGTCGGAGAATTTTACAGGCTTGAATCGCTCGTAACCAAAATTCACTTCAACAGCACGGAGTAACTCATAACTTTTTGTAATTTATAAAGTATTTTATGCTTGGCGCGATTTTTGCTTTATCTGATTTAGCGGTCAAAGCAGATTGTTGTGTTATTTAAATGTACTTTACACGGTTGTAGCTGAACATTAGAGGAAGATAAAAATGAAAAAATATTTATTAGCTGGTCTTTTTACACTTTTCGCCAGTCAGTCAAACGCGACCTTTATCGAAGGCGTAACGGGTGCCGATATGGCAGGTATGACAGTGACTGCTGAATTCTCTGATGGTTCTAGCGATACACTGGTATGGAATGCCATGGGCGTTGAAGTTGGCGGAGCGTTATCGCCGGAGTGGGGGGTAATGCTGTCGGGCGATTCATTTGGCGAGTACGATCCGGGTACGAACACTTATTATGGTATGTGGGTTATCTCTAACAACTCAAATTTCGATATCGTAGAACTTAGCTTAAATGGCTTTAACGCCGGTGTGGTGTTTGATACCGAATACGGCGATACCTCAGCCAATGGCTCGGGTGCTGGCCGTGAAATGGTGGGCTCAAATCCGTTATTGGTGGCCACTTATGCACAAAATTATATGGACGAGCTATTCAGTGTAATGACGCTTAACAGTCTCGATGGCACCGTAGTTGCCGCAGGCTTTCGTGGCGCATTTATGACCGACACCGACATCATCGATCCAGATATGCCGGTGCCCGCACCTGCTGGATTAGCCCTGGTGGGGCTGGGTTTATTGTTAAGCGCTCGCAAACGCCAAGCTATTTAATCGAATTTGACAGGAGAATCACCATGAGTCAGCAAAAAGCAGAGCAATGTAAAACACAGCAGAGTGCACAATACAAAAAGCCAGCGTTAGATAAGGCGGGTAACCTGGCAGAGCTTACGCAAGGCTTTGCTGGTAGTGTGCCAGATGAGCAGGGCGGACAAACTAAACGTAACCCATTCCAGGGCTAACGGCATTCCCGGTAGAATAAACCTGGCGCTGAGTTTTAGTGGAATTAGCTTAGCTTTGTCTTAAACTCGCAATAATACGGTGTTACACTTACGTTATATGCAAAAAACTTTGTTTAAACAATGGGTTAATTTTTAGGCATTGGTAGTGTCATAAAATTTTACACATTGGCAGGATCGACCGGATCCATGTTTGTTAAATATATGATCCGGTCTAAATAAAACAATAACTTACGTTATTTTTTAAAATCAGGCACAACAGTTGCATTAATGATTCCAGTAGTATCAGTAATCAGGTTTAACAACTTCAAGGGATTTTCCAAATGAAGAAATATTTATTAGCAATGGCATTAGCGGTAACAGCAAGTTTCTCTGCTAATGCATCATACATCCAGGGAGTATCTGGTGCAGAGTTGGCAGGTATCGAAGTAACGGTCGATTTCTTAGCCGGTGGTTCAGAGTCTGCAACTTGGGTGACTACCTCTCCAACAGCTGGTGGTGCATTCGGTGCGTCTGACTGGTCTGTAACGTTAGACGGTGACTCTTTCGGTGAGTACGACAATGTAAACGACATCTACTATGGTCTGTTCGAAGTCTTTGCATCGTTTGACATCATGTCAATCACTCTTGATATGCTGGGCACTGGCCTGGTATTCGATACCGAATACGGTATGGCTTCTGGCAACGGCTCTGGCGCTGGCCGCGAAATGGTAGTTGATCTGCCACAATACTCTGTAGTTTACAGCAACCTGGTAGAAGACGAACTGTATAGCACAGTGACTATCGCCGGTATCTTCGAAGAAAACAGTGTTACTGGTTTCTTAACCGACGTAGACGCAGCTGCAGAAGATGTACCTGCTCCGGCTGGTCTGGCTCTGTTAGGCTTAGGTCTGCTGGCTATGCGCTTATCTCGTCGTAACAAGTAAGAAGGAACGAATTTTGAAAACTGAAAATACTCAGCAAAGCAAAAAGCATTACGTTGCTCCAGTTTTAGAAAAGGCTGGAAGCCTGGCCGAACTGACCCAAGGTTTCGCAGGTAGTGTACCTGACGAACAGGGTGGCCAAACTAAGCGTAACCCATTCCAAGGTTAATGCGTTAACCACTGAAAATCCCAATAAAAGCCCGGTATTAACCGGGCTTTTTTATATCTGCATTTCCTTCGCCACAGCAGCTTATAAGCGAAAGCGTTAATCTTACATGCTAGAGGGTGACAAAAAATTTTACAGTTACTCTCGAAGCCGGGATCGCATCAGGATCGCAATTATTTCGGCGCAACTGCCCCTGCATCGTTTAACAACCTACATGGTTACCTTGCCTTAAAAGCAACAGCCGCAGCTTTACTGTGAAGGCCACGGCTAAAATGTATTTTTTCATATACCTATAGGTAAAGCGCAATAACCAACCGTCTGCACATAAAATATACCCTGTGCATAACCATCAAGAAGGACCATGTTGAAAATGAACAATCAGACTTTGAAACCTAAAGGCGTAAAACAATACAAAAAGCCCGAGTTAGAACATGCCGGTAGTTTATCTGTTTTAACCCAGGGATTCGCAGGCAGCGTGCCAGACGAACAAGGCGGGCAGACAAAGCGTAACCCTTTCCAGGGTTAACCTGCAAAACAGAGTATGTATGCTTATTTGCCCCGTTTTCGGGGCATTTTTTTATCTGTACTTTACACAAAGCACGATCTCAAGCATGCTTTAACTATCTTTACAGGCAGTTGTAGTTACACAGCACATGGAAACGGATCCCCAACAAGAACTGATTGCTCTGAGTCGCAACCCGTTACATGGCGTAACACTTACCTTTGATGGTAAACACCATACAACACCGCATCAGCTCAATGCACAATTCACCCACATTGCACCGTTACCCAATGGTAAAGAGGTGTGGCAGCTGGTGGATGAAGGCGAACGGTATCAATCACTCATAACCCTAACGCAGGAAGCAGAGCGCTGGCAGCTATCGGTGCAGTGTGAAGGGCAGGGCGTATTTGAGCTCAACGACAACACACTCAAAATTGACTGGCGTCCAGAGGGAACCGGTCCGGCGCATTACCTGCAAACCATGGGAATATCCTTATTTCTGGAGCTTAAAGGTCACTTGTGTTTGCATGCCAATACGCTGGTTAAAGAGGATCAGGCGCACCTGTTTTTAGCGCCCAGCCGTACTGGTAAATCCACCCTCACGGCGTTACTGACTACGCTTGGCTATACACTTACCACCGACGACATGGCAGCGCTTTACCAAACCGAACAGCAACCTACGCAATATGAGGTATATCCCAGCTGGGCAAAGGTACGTTTATGGCCCGATAGTGCTGAGTTACTCAAAAGCCAGCTAACCAATCAGGCGGTACAGCAAAAAAAAGTGCACCAACGCTTCGCTAAACAAGAAATTAGCTTTGCGCCACAGAGTACTCATGTACCCACACCGGTCAAAGCGATGTATTACCTAAACCGTATCGAACCAGGTAATACCGCACAAAACAATTCAGTGACGCTAACACGCATCGCCCCCAGCGCCGCGCTGATCATACTGATGCAAAATAGTATGCTAGGTGATGCTTACCGCGGGTTAGGCATTGAAAAGCCGCGTATACAGGCTCTGGCAGCACTACTACAAACTATCCCGTTCTATAAAGTAAGCTACCCAAGCGGCCTGGACAAACTCCCCGACATCGCCAGCCAAATAGATAAGCTAATAAACAACCAAAATTAACCTGTCATCCCGGCCAAAAAAATACCGTCATCCCTGCCAATATAAAACCGTCATCCCGGAAGTTTCGCAGAGACTATCCGGGACCCCCTAAACAGACTAACTAACTCAAAACAACCATCAA
>NZ_BAAJLP010000053.1:0-18079 GCF_057547795.1 Alteromonas sp. 4NH20-0104
TAGTTTTGCTCGTCGCGGATCCATTCTGCGGCCCGCTCGGCAATCATAATGGTGGGCGCGTTAGTGTTACCGCCAACAAGTGAGGGCATTACCGACGCGTCGACAACCCGTAAACCGGCAATATTGCGTACCCGCAACTTGCTGTCTACCACTGCCATGGCGTCATCATTCGCGCCCATTTTACAGGTACCTACCGGGTGGTAGATGGTTTCTGCACGCTCGCGGATGAAGTCGGTGATATCCTCATCGCTATCAAGGCGGTGGTCGCCAATACTCAGGTAACCTTCATAGCCGGCAAAGGCATCGCTGGTGAGAATTTTTTGTGCCCATTTTACGGCATCGATCATCACGGTGAGATCGTCGCCCTCGGCCAGATAGTTAGGCTGAATGGCCGGGTGATCGGCCGGATGATTACTTTGCAGGGTAATTTCGCCACGACTCTTCGGGTAAAGCGCACACACATGGAGACCATAGCCAAAACCGTGCACAAAACGCCGGCCATGGTCCTGCAGAATAGCTGGCAGAAAATGTAACTGGATATCCGGCATGGATCCCGCCAGTGACGAGCGCACAAAACCGCCGCCTTCAGCCACGTTGGAAGAAAAAATATCATCCCGTTTAAACAGGTAGCGAAATGCCGCTTTAATATACCGGGGCAGCATTCTGGCCGCTATGGGGTAGCCAAGTGGCTGCTTGCTGCGGTATTGAACAATGGCATCAAGGTGGTCCTGCAGGTTTTTGCCCACACCGGGTAAATCCTGCTGCACGTAAATCCCTTTGTCTTCGAGTTCGCTGGCCGGGCCGATCCCCGATAGCATCAGCAGATGCGGCGAGTTTATCGCCCCGGCGCTTAATATAACTTCGCGGGACGCCATCAGGCGCATGGCCTTGCCTTTACATCTTACCTGTACGCCGGTGGCACGCTGTTGTTTAATCAGTATTCTTTCTGCCAGCGCTGAGGTTATGATGGTCAGATTACCGCGCTGACGGGCGTCAGTCAGGTACGCTTTTGCTGTGGAACAACGCTGGCCATTACGCTGCGTCACCTGATAGTAACCAAGGCCCTCCCGGTCACGGCGATTAAAGTCGTCTCTTACCGGCAGGTTTACGTATTGTGCAGCGTTAACAAAAGCATCAGAAACTTCGGCAGTATGCCGTAAATCACTCACATCCAGCGGGCCGCCCGCGCCATGGTATTCATCGGCACCACCGCAGTAGTTTTCAGCGCGCTTAAAATACGGCAGAACTGACTCAAAATCCCAGCCCTCAGCCCCCTGCGCCGCCCAGTAATCATAGTCTTCGGCCTGACCGCGAATATAGCACATGGCGTTGATTGAGCTGGAGCCGCCAAGGGTTTTACCGCGGGGCCAGAACAATTCCCGATCGTACAGCGCCGGTTGGGGCTCGGTATTATATCCCCAGCCAATGCTGTCGAACCTTGCCAGCAGTGACAGCCCAAACGGTATATGAATAAACGGGTTACGATCGCTACTACCGGCTTCAACCAGACACACCCGAATCATCGGGTTTTCGGTTAAACGTGCGGCGAGCACGGCACCGGCAGAGCCGCCACCGATGATCACGTAGTCAAATTGTTGAACAGGAATATGCATTGTTCACCCGTTGTTGTCTGATTGAACCAGACCCGATTAAGTCAGAATTTACACCAACTGATTGTACCAGTTGAACCTAAGCTACGCCATTGCGAGCGCCGAAGCAAAATATTTTAAGCCTTGAGCCGGTGTAAACTGCACTGTTATGATTTAGCGCAAATTCGGGTTTTGCCCCACGTAACTCTGCAAGGAATGATGTTTGTTACCTCCATTAAGCTGGCGCGATAAAGTGAATGCACTGGTGGGCTTTTGCCTGATCAAGACCGGCCGCCTGCAGTATGATGTATTTACCGAACAGGAGCTTAACGCGCTCATTGCGCCGCACTTTCCCTTCAGTGACGCGTTAGCCGTGCCCATTGGCGAAGGCCAGTTTACCTGTCTTGAAGCACAACTCAGCATGCCGACATCCACTAACCGGCTCACCGTGCAGATCCTTTGTGTTATCGATGTAAGAGTGATGGGCACGCCAATATACAAAGCCCACGCGGCCGCCGGTATCAGCGCGCTGCCTAATTACTATCCGGCCAGTCGCTCATTACACCTGACGGATACTCGGGTGGACTTTATTCACCTGTTAAACGATCAGTACTCGCTGGTAAAAGACACCCGGTTTATTATTGATAAGCTTCTGCCCCTGCCCTTATCCGGGCTGGGGTCGTTGCTGAGTCAGCCGCTGCGTTCGGCACTGAGCCTGGTCTCGGCAGGGTCTACCGATCAGGCGCTGGAGTACCTTAAACTCTATTTACACGGCAATACTCAGCGCATTCTGGATTATCACAAACCCCGGCTCGTGAAAGAACTACTGGCCAAAATCGATGAGCGGGCGTTGGAATACACCATGGATGACAACCACTGGCGGGAGTTTTTGTTTGCCCGCTATGGTAAGCGGGTGGCGGTGGAAGAAAAGCAACTGCGGTTTTATTTTACTGAGCAGCCTTAAGAGCGAGTTAACTGGCTATATGCCGGTGCATCTCATATTAGGTTAAGCTATACTCAAAAACGTCTGTAACGGTTAGGAGAATATTGATGATTGTCGTCACCCTGACCGGGCTATGGGTTAACTAAACCCCTTACACAGCCCGGTACTAATGCCGGGGCTTTTGCCCCCTTAATGAAAACATTAACGTTAGTTAAGGGTTAGTTATGACTAATTTTCAAATGCTCGCCCCCCTGGGTTGGCGGCCTTTTTTCCAGCAACAACTTACTCTCGAAGAATGGGATGCTGTTATCCCGGTCAGAGTCACCGAACAACATAAATCTCAGCTGACCGTAGCAGCGGATCAGCACACCTTTACTTTGCCAATCACGCCCGCTATGCCACCTCTGGTAGTTGGCGACTGGATATTGCTGAACGAAGATAAACAGTTTGTACGCTTGCTCGAGCGGTACAGCTGCTTTAAACGCAAATCCGCCGGTACCGGCCATGACTATCAGTTAATTGGGGCTAACGTCGATACGGCATTTATTGTATGTTCGATGAATGAAGACTTTAACCCCAGCCGTATAGAGCGTTATTTAGCGCTGGCTGAAACCGCCGACGCCGAGCCTGTTGTGGTGCTGACTAAAGCAGATCTAACCGACCAGCCTGAACGCTGGGCCGACAATGTCCGCCATATCGATAAACAGTTACAGGTAATCACGGTAAACGCACTGGAGAATAGCTGCATGGATGCGTTAAGTGACTGGCTGCAACCAGGCAACACGGTGGTAATGCTCGGCTCTTCCGGGGTGGGTAAATCCACGCTAACGAACTCGTTATTGGGTGAGTCGCGTCAGTCAACACAGAGCATTCGTGAAGACGATGCCAAAGGCCGCCATACCACTACCGGGCGCTCACTGATTCCCTTACCGCAGGGCGGACTCATTCTCGACACACCGGGTATGCGGGAATTACAGTTAGCCGATTGTCATGATGGGATTGTCTCGGCATTTGCCGATATCCAGCGCTTAGCCGAAGCGTGTCGATTTGCCGACTGTCAGCACGATCAGGAGCCCGGTTGCGCCGTGCAGGCCGCCGTGGAGCAAGGCTCACTGGACGCGCGGCGCCTGGCCAACTACCAGAAATTGCTCCGCGAAGATGCGCTTAACTCAGCCTCACTGGCACAGAGAAGGGCTAAGGATAAAGCCTTTACCCGGTTTGTGAACGTTTCGCAAAAAGCGTCGCGAAAGTTTAAAGGCCGTTAGGACTGCCTGAAGCCTTTAGTTAGTCGTATGCATCAGTCGGCCAGTACTGACGACTGATGCATTTTCTCTGTTAAGCGTGCCTGCCTCTGCATCAATATCTGGCAAGAAAACATTGATTTGTTCAATTGGTGAGCATAACGTAAATCAGGATAACCAGAATAAGGAAAAATAATGCGGTTACTAACGACACTCACTTTGTTAACCGGTCTGCTCACGGGAATGCCGTCACAGGCTGAAAATATCGCCCTGGTAGGCGGACGACTCATCGACGGCACTGCCGAACGCCCGCTGCACAATAGCGTGATCCTGGTAAAAGACGGCATCATTGAACAGGTAGGAACGGTGGATTCTTTACCCGTGCCTTCCGGCTACCGAATCGTTTCCACTGAAGGGCACGATGTACTGCCCGGTTTGTGGGAAAGTCATGCCCATATTATGCTCACCGGCCACGCCAACTACACTCACTGGCAAAAGGCGTATCGTGACCGGCAGGTGGACGAAATCATGCCAGCCTCATTAGTGCAGTTGCTGCTCGCCGGGATAACCAGCGTACGCGACCTTGGTGCCCCCCTCGAGGATTCGGTTGCCATTAAGCAAAAGCTTGCCAGGGGTGACATTCCCGGGCCTACCTTATATACCTCCGGCCCGTTCTTACAGGCCGAAGTACAGGACTGGCAAAAACACTATCGTTGGGAAGTGAAAACAGAGCGTGAAGCAAAAGCGGCAGTAAATCGCCTGCACGACGCCGGTATGGAAATTGTCAAACTCATTGACCATGATGATATGCCCCGCCCGGTGGCTCAGGCCATTGTAGACGAGGCCCACCGACTCAATATGAAAGTGGTTGCTCACGCTCACAAACCCGATGAAATTCGTGTTGGCGTAGAAATCGGTATTGATAACTTTGAACATACCGGGCTGACCACTGCGCCGGGTTATCCTCAGGATGTGCTCGATACCCTGGTGGAGCGCACCGCCACCGGCATTTTTGACGGGTTACTGTTCTGGACGCCGACCATGGAAGGGCTATTTACCTATCCGGATTTGGTTGCTAATCCCGAAGAGCTCGACGATGCCTGCTGGAAGCGTGGCTTAAAAGACGACACCATCGCCGACATTAAGCAATCTATTGCCAAACCGGGCCATCTTACTTACATGCAGCTTACACCACTTAGAACCCCGACCATTAAAAATAAAATCAATCAGTTAAAAAAAACCGGGGTGATGATGTTAGTTGGCACGGACTCCGGGATCCCGATGAAGTTTCATTGTCAGTCCACCTGGCAGGAAATGGCCGTGTGGGTAAATGATATGGGCTTTGATGCCATGGATACCCTGCGTGCCGCCACTTACTGGCCGGCAGTGATGATGGGCGTACAGGACCGCTACGGCTCAGTGACACCGGGCAAGGTAGCCGATATCATCGCAGTACGTGGCAACGTGCTCAAATATATGAATTTAGTGCGAGATGTCGACATGGTCATGAAAGATGGCGTTATCTTTAAGCAAAATGGCGTAGTTGATGAGGCCTTACTGAGCAACTTTGGCAAACGCTAGGCTAAATCCACACACTTAAACCAATCAACGCGGGTTATCGGCCTGACATGCATTGTCTGGTCGATAATCCTTCTATTTAGTAAAGCTGTGCTTAAAACTGAACGCGTAATCACTTTCTCCGTGCTCACGAAGATGACGTAGGCGCTCCTCAGCCTCGGCGACGGTGGGAAAGTGACCTTCCTCTACCCACCACATCGCATAGGACGCACTGTCGAGCGGCTCAAACCATTCCTTTTTGCGCTTTAGAAAATCGATATGGTGGGTTTTAAACATGAACTGCTTTAACGAAGCAATGTCCTGCCATACCGACATATTAACAATCAAACCTGGGTCGTTAAAAATATGAATCTGCGTAGCGTTGCCGGTTTCGTCTTTTAAGCGCCAGATAAACCCCGGGCTATTTTCCGCTACGGTGTTTATCGGGTCGAGGTTATTCACAAAGTCAGCCATCCCTATGGAATCCATTGGGTATTTGGGCCGGGCAATATTGATCTGGGCCAGATGCATGGGTTGTCCTTAACGTGTTCGCATCGTTACAGTATGCGGGCGGCTAATTGATTACTCAATACACAGACCGCACAAAAACCAGCCTTAACTGTGTTGGCGCTGCCAGATATGAACAACAAAATCCGCTTCCACCTGCTGCAATCCGGCGAAGCGAGTTTGTGCTTCATCCCTCGGTAAACGCCAGTAGTATGGTGTCATTTCCAGTAACCCCTGACGGCTTTGCGGATCGCTTAAATCAACCGTGAAACTAACTCTTTTCTCAATCAGCTGGCTAAAACCAGGGCGCTCGGTAAAGTCCACATTGTGCTGGCGCGGCTTATCATAAATAGCCTGCTTGACCGACCATAAGTGATTTTCAGCCGGATCGACCGCAATCAGCAAGCCACCCGGAGCAATCACTCGCTCGTATTCGTGGTTGCAGCCCGGCGCAAACACCTGCAGTACCACATCCTGGGAGGCATCCTTAAGTGGCAGGTTAACGCTGCTGGCTACTGCAAAATGGCAATTTTTATAACGTTTAGCAGCCAGATCGACGGCATGTTTAGCAATATCGCATCCCGAGGCCTGAACGGTTACGCCTGCATCCTGCAGCGCCTGAACGATAAACCCAAGATAACTGCCCTCGCCACATCCCGCATCGAATATGCGCACCTCAGTTTGCCCTGCATACTGTTCCTGAATAATCGCCACCAGCGCAGCCATTAATGGCTGATAACCTTTGGCATCATGAAAGTGACGACGGGCATTAACCATGGTTTTGTCATCACCAGGCTGCTTTGATTTTTTCTGCTGTACGGGCAGCAGATTCAGATAACCGGACTTTGCCTCATCAAAGGCATGGCGATTTTCACACCGCCAGGTGCGATCAGATTGTTGTAATGGTTGCTGACACAGCGGACAACGCCACATGGCAATACCTCAGTAAAACGGAAGCGGCAATGCTACTAGTGATCGCTGACAATGGAAAGTGGCACCTCGTCACTGTGCTCACCAATATCGTCGATACTCAGGCTCGGGTCGTCAATGCTGGCCTCCAGCATATCAAACGCTTCCTGGCAATAATCAGCAAGGGGCTGCAACGATTTAATCTGCTGATTACAACACACCATACCGATATTGGCGGTGCCGTTGTAGGTCATCAGAGTAATATTGACTCCTCCGCCGGGGACCATGGTAGAAATGGGATAACAAGCGAGCAGCTTACTGTCTTTGAAGTACTTTTGCTGTTTTGGCCCGGGAATATTAGACACCAGTACATTGCCGATAGGTTTCACCCAGTCGGAAATATGTAACCATTCAAATACCAGCGCCACCGCCTGGATCACTATGGTATAGCCACTAAAAGCAGACGGCCTTGCGCGCTGGGCGGCCTGTTTGACGATACGATGATGATAAATAATCTGACGTAATCGCAGGTAGGGATCGCTCTCATCATGGGCCAACTGCACCGGCACAATGGCAATCCGGTTGCCGGTGGTCTTCTCGCCGGGCTTGCGCAGATTTATCGGCATATTGGTATACAGCGCCCGGGTAAAAACATGACCGTGATCCTGCAACAGCCGGTGGATACCGATGTCGAAAGCGGTGAGTAGCACTTCGTTGGCAGACGCCCGGGTTCGTCTGGCTAGCGCCCTGACCCGGGCAAAATCCAGATCGAAGGTAGCGACAGCGCGACCCGCTTTAACCTGACCGGTGAGAACCGTGCGAGTTCCGGTAAAAGGCACCGGCATATAGTGACGATTAATTCTGATCAGTCGAAGCAACAGGCGGGTAAAAATCACCAGCAAATCCTTGCCGGTCAGTAACGTTTCCCAGAGGCTTATCCAGAAGCGTTTCATACGCTTATAGCGCTGGCGTTTTTGATGCCGCAGTCGCTTTAACGCCCACACCGGCACAAATCCGGAGGTTTCAGCCTTATCCAGATACCCGGCCTGAAACCAGCGTACCAGGGTCGCGCCATCCCCATACATATGATGGACCCGCGCATAAATGGCGAACACCTGCTGGTCAGGGGAATATAAAAAATGGTACTGCCACAGCGGTTTGTCCGGGTCCAGCCGGGTTTCATGCATTCGGCCAATAAATTCATCCAGTGCCGGCCGATCGTGCACGTCCTCCACCTGATGAACTTGCACGTGATAGTCCATTTGCATGTGTTTAACCGGCTGCAAACCCAGTGGCCAGATAGCCACCGCTTTCACCCGGCAATTAAAGGGCGGACAAGCGCGGGCAAAGCCCTGCATCTCTTCGTGCAGCGCGGTAACGTAAGCTCTGGGATCGCTGCCTGCTGGCATTTCCAGCAGTTGCAGACAGCCAACATGTTTCGGGTTCGCTTTCGATTCGGTGATCCAGAACGAGCGGTCGAGAAAAGACAGTTTCTGGCTCATACTTCCCCCTTCGCGCCAGGTAGCGTGAGGTTCGCCATTGAGTGATATTCAATGGCTTTGCGTAACTGGGCTACCGTTGTCTCTTGCAGCCGGAACCGGGGAAGCAAGGCGGTCATCATCAGACTGAGTGCGTGAAATTTTTGGGCCTGGGGATCGTCGTTATTGCGCAAATCGTCATACTGGTTTGCCTGGGTCAGGATCATAATAATCAGATCAACCATCAGTCGCTGTTCAGCAGCACTGGCCAGCACGGCATCCTGCGCGGCAAAACGCAGCAAGAGCTTGCTTAAACTCGCTTCCAGTTGCCGGATTTGCTGCTTATGCCAGTGTTTTACTTTGGGATACTTCTCTGCCAAATCAGCCGGACTGCGGTACATAAAGCGAAACAGCTGTTGTTTATCCAGTACGATAGCAATGAAATAGAAGAAGTCTTCTACTTGCACTTTCTCAAGTGTGGCCGGACGCAGCAGCGTTTGCATAGCTTCACTGTACCAGTGCACCAGGCCATCAATAATTTGTTCCTTGCCCTTAAAGTGGTAATACAAATTGCCCGGACTGATATCCAGCTCCATGGCAATATCCACCGACGTTACCGCGTTTTCGCCCTGTTCGTTAAACAAAGTGAGTGCGGCGGCAAGAATACGTTCTGCGGTTTTACTGGCCATACCCTTTCTGCCCTACCCCATCATCAGCAGGTAAAGCTGACCGATACCGGCGGCCATGCCCAGCAACGCACCGGTCACAATGAGTTTCCATTCGTCCTGCTGGTACGCCGGGCGCAACACGCCCTCGAACTCTTCAGAGCGCAAGGCTTGCAGGCGCTCACACAAATCATCCCCCACCCGCAGAGCCTGATTGGCATAATCAAAGGCATAAAGCAGATACTTATCGGTGTCTTCAAATAACCGTTTTACCGCCATGGATTTCATTTTAAAGTAGTTCTCTGACCCCACTCCCAAAGCAAAATAAGGCTGCGCAATGGCCACGTATCGCTCAATAGCGTCGTTTACGTGCAGTTCAATCAGTTCCAGCAGCTGGGCCGAACCTGAGCCGTGCAGGATCATATGAGTAATGTTTTTGGAATTGATCAGCTTGGTTTCGATAATGTCGGCATATACCCGCGACACCTCTTTTTGACGCTTAAGAAACATCCCCTGAATGGTCAGGCCCATAAACCGCACCGGGCGCTTGGGCTCAAAAATGATTTTTATGGCAATCCAGTTGGTGGCGTAGCCCACCAGCAAACCGCCTAAGGGCAGGATCCACCAGGCCTGATACCAATACCACAGCGCCATGGTAGGCAGGCCAAATAAAAAACCAAAGTAAAAACCGGAACGCACAATAAACGGAAATTCACGCTCACCAGAACGCAGAAAGATTTCGTTGATCAGTTCAGGAGAATTAACCAGCTGTTCAACCACCAGCTCCTTGATATCAAGAATTTCATTCACATTGTGCTGAAAGTCCTCAACCATTTTAGTGACCACATAAGGGATATCGTCTTCGATACGCCGATACACCAGGTTTTTACCTTGTACCGGTAAAGCGGCCCACAGCTGTGGCGCGGACGCTTCCATCACTTCGTTAACAATTTTGCGCACCACCTGATGTAGTCGGTGTTCAATGGCCTGGGTGAGCGCTTTGGGATCGAGCCGGCCGGCGAGCTCTTCAACGCTGAGTAATTTACCAAGCACCAGCTCCACTTCGATTTCGGCCATTTGCCGGCGTTTGGCCGGAATTAAGCCCTGCCAGCCAAAAATGGGGGGGATCCCCACAAACTTTAGCGGATAAAACATCATCTTTACCGCCAGATAGTTGGTGCTCCAGCCCACTAACGCGCTAATCAGCGGGATCGACAGCAAACTGAGGGTTTGTACATTCCATTCCATGTTGGTGCTACAAGGCTATTGTTATCATTGTCAGTGCTCAGGCTACTTTGTGGTGCAGTATTGGTCAAATTAACTTTGTTTATACATCGGCTTAGTTCAACCTAAACCGCTTTTGAACGCTTAGTTATAAAACCTGACGTAAATTTGCCATTATCGTGGTCCAACAAATTAGTTAGCTGATTCTAATTGTTCACTCTACACTGCCAGTATAGGCGCAAATACCGGAAATTAACCAAATCAGTGCCGGGGGATGTATGACTGTATTTCAATCAAAATTAGGCGAACTGGAACGAGCCATTGAGCATGCTGGCAGTTACCAGGAATATAAAGAAGCCTGCGAGGCCCATGACGCGATGTCCGGGGCGGATGAATGGAAGGCGAAAGATCCCTGCCGTTTATATGACTACCGGTTAATCCGTAAACGGGTGCAGCGTATCAAGTTTGCCCAGAGTCAGAACGATATCAGCGGCCTGATGTCGATTTTGCACGAAGGGATCCACGGCAACCTGGGAAATATTGCCAACCCGGAATTACTTGGTCACAGTAAAATTGGCACCAAACACCTTATTGAAGAATTCATTACCCAGGTGGTGAGTGCGCTGGAGCAAATCTATCACGCCGATGAAGACCATATCGACTTCTACGATAAACTGTCGTTTTTCGAAGAAACCGCTCACGCTTTTGGGCGCAGTTGTCTCATGCTTTCCGGCGGCGCTGGCCTGGGGTTTTTCCACTGTGGCGTGGTGAAGTCGCTGAATGAGCAAAATCTGTTACCCACGGTGATCTCCGGTGCCAGCGCCGGCGCCATTATTGCCGGTATGCTCGGAACCCGCACCCACAATGAATTACTCGAAGCGCTGAGTGCAGAGTTTATATTTGAACACTTTCAGAACTGGCGGTTATGGGGCGGGTTAGGTCGCAAGAGTTTACTGGACAGCCGGGCGCTGGAAAACACGCTGATTTCGCTGTTTGATTTAACCACCTTCGAAGAAGCTTATAAGAAAACCGGTCGTCATATTACGGTAACCGTTTCACCTGCAGATTTACATCAGTACTCACGCTTGCTAAATGCCAAAACCTCGCCCAATGCTCTGATTATGCAATCGGTTCGGGCTTCTTGTGCAGTCCCGCTGTTATTCACTTCGGTGCAACTTAAAGCCAAAACCGCCAGCGGCGATATTGTGCCCTATATTCCCAATCGTCGCTTTGCCGACGGCTCGATTATGGCTGACCTGCCTTTTGAGCGTCTGTCACGACTGTATGGCGTAAACCACAGTATTGTGAGCCAGACCAATCCACTGGCAGTACCGTTTTTGTCCTCCTCCCGGACTCAGGCGAAAACACTTTCCAGCATGACATTTCGTCACCTGCGTCAGCTCGCCAAAGCCAATAGTATTTATGCTTTCGACATCATGGAGCATTTAGTGCCTAATCGCAGCAGCAAGCTGGCGTTGCATAAAGTGCGCTCGGTAATCGATCAGCAATATGTGGGCAACATTAATATCCTGCCGCAAAAGCAATTGCGCAACTTAATGCAGGTGGCTGCTAATCCAACGCTAAGCAGTATTCAGGAACTGATCACCAGCGGTGAACGGGCAACCTGGTCGCAGTTGGATGTGATTGACCGTAACACCCGAATCAGTGAAACCCTGCGCAGCAAGCTCAGAGCATTAAAAGCCCGGGAAGCACGATTGTTTGATCATACCCCTGAAGGTATTATGGAGTAATCAGCCAACCGTTAGTTGCTAAACCCTAAGGATGAAGGTTTGTCACTCAAACATGTGTATCTGATTTTCTGCGTGCTGGGCGCTGCCCTGCCACTCTCTCAATTTGTGCCCTGGCTGATAGCTAACGGAGCTGACCTGCCGCTCTTTTTTGACCAGTTACTGGTTAACTCTATCAGCCGGTTCTTCGTTTTTGATGTGCTGATTTCTGCGCTGGTGCTTATTACCTTTATTATTGTTGAGGGAAAACGCCTGGCCATTGAAAAGAGTTGGCTGCCTGTAGTGGCCACGCTGTGTGTAGGCGTGTCCTTAGGACTCCCATTGTTTTTATACCAGCGACAACTCAAACTCGAGACGGATAGCCAGTCGGTAACGTAATTGGTCAGCCGCACCTGCAATTGGCCGCAACACGGCTTGAATTAAGGCACTCAACAGCCACTTTAAAGGTTACTCGACTTTCGGAGCCAGCCTATGAATACTCAACGTCCTGAAATTATAAACGCGCTGCTTAATGGTGAAGCAGTTTCCATGGCTCATCCTGACATGCCGGTACTGACCCAGGCTGCCAGTGATGCTTTTGAAGCACTAAAAGCCTTTAATCAGGCCCATGAAGTACCTGATATGCGACGGCTGTTTGGCAACGTAATTGGCCAGACGCTACATGACACAACGCTCGTTTACCCGCCCTTTTACACTAACCATGGTAAAAATATATCGATTGGCAAAGGCGTGTTTATTAATCATGCCTGTTCGATGCTGGATTTAGGTGGCATTGAAATCCACGATGACGTCATGATTGGCCCGCGGGTCAACATTACATCAGAAAACCACCCGGTTGCCCCGGCCGACAGAAAAACCCTGGTCCCCGGTAAAGTGGTCATTAAAAAGAATGCCTGGATTGGTGCTGGCGCGACCATTTTACCCGGCGTTACCATTGGCGAACATTCTGTGGTTGCAGCCGGCGCGGTGGTCACTCAGGATATTCCGGATAACACCGTAGCAGGCGGCGTGCCGGCAAAAATACTCAAAGACAATATTTAGCCGCACTCCACCGGGGGGATCGGTGTTGGTTAGTGAGTATGAAGACGCTCCACCAACAACGAGGAAAAGTAATTAACGCCAAACTCAATCACCCGTTGATCCACGGCGAAATTGGGCGCGTGGGGCATCGAAACGATGCCCTTGCTGAAATCAGAACCCCCTAACAAAAAATAAGTACCAGGAATATGTTGCTGAAAATAAGCAAAATCGTCGCCCCGACCATCGGGGATCACGCCGTATAATTTAAGCACGCTACCTCCGTATACTTTCGCCATGGATTGCAGGCTCTGTTCGGTAAAATGCGATGCGTTATTAATGTTACCTCGCTGCAACGAATAGGTCAGCTGAGTCGCCTGGTTATTCACTTCCACAAAGGAAGCGGCAAATTCGCTGTTGGCTATTTTTTGCCGCAGGCGTTTATTTACCGTCTGCATTAATGCCTCACTGCTGGCGCTGACATAACCACTAACAGTAAGCACGCCGTTGGCCTGTTCAACGTTAAAGCGATTTTCAACAACCACGTAATCCTGGTAAATAGTATTGGGATGACCAAGCCCGATAGTGGGATCCATCAGGTTTGCGGTATTCCAAAACGGGCTTTCCTTGGCCACACTTTGCAATGAGGCAATGCTTTGTTTAGCCAGTGCTATGGTCGCTTTGGGCTTTACCACATTATTAAACACCAGGTTGACCTGACGATAATCAGCATATAAATAACCAGACTTAGACGCTACCAACCCTGCCGGCATGGGCGAGATGTGCGCGGCGTAAAACTCATCGGGCTTAACGGCTGTTAAAAATCCTTCATCAAGCATGGCCCTTGCCCCGGTGTAGGTTTCTTCTGCTGGCTGAAAGACAAAGATTAGCTTACCGGTTAACTGGGATTTCAGCGAGTACAATACCTCTGCCATGCCCAGCGCTATAGTTGTGTGGACATCATGCCCACAATTGTGCCCAACTCCCTCAGCGGTTGGGATAGCGTCGATATCGGCCCGCCACGCAACCGACTTACCCGGTTTACCGCTATCGAGCACGCCAATTACGCTGTGACCGCCAATGTCGCGTATAACATTGAGCCCCAGTGCAGTCAGCGAAGCTGCGATTTTATTGGCTGTACGTTGCTCTTCACCACTTAACTCAGGATGCTGATGTAAGTCGTTACGGACCGCCACCAGTTCACTGTAAATGGCAGCCGTTTTCTGCTGAATTTGTTGGTGGATAAGAGCATTGTCTGCAGCGCCAGCTTCTTTAATACTAATCAGTGCTAACGAGCAAAGTAAGATAACTTGAAATGTACCGCGGGTAATGCTTTTCATGGCCAATGTCCTTCTCAACCAGGCTGATTATAATTTGTACAAACCTATCCTAAGGTGAGCTATTCATAACCACAACCGCATTCGGTAGTGACGTGTTGGTTAACTGTAAAGATATATTTAAGTTGGGCTTCTGTTAGTATGTGGTCTTTACTTATTTCTCAAAGGCAGCAACACGTTTATGGAACGCGTAGCTATATTTGTTGATGTGCAGAACGTGTATTACACCAGCCGTCAAACCTACCGCAAAAACTTCGATTACAATGCTTTCTGGCGCAAAGCCACCGCTAATCGGCAGGTGGTAAAAGCGTTTGCCTATGCCGTTGAGCGCGGCGATAGCAAACAGCGTGAGTTTCAGAATATCCTGCGTGCCATTGGCTTTGAGGTAAAGTTAAAACCCTTTATTCAGCGCGCAGACGGTTCGGCTAAAGGTGACTGGGATGTAGGTATCACCATCGATATGATGGATGCGGCGAGTGAAGCTGATACCCTTATATTGGTTTCCGGAGATGGTGATTTTAGCCTGCTTTGCAGCCGCATAAGACAGGATAACTCGAAAAAAGTCGAAGTCTACGGCGTTCCTGCGCTGACCGCTTCGTCTTTAGTCCATGCAGCCAGCGATTTTATTGCCATCGACAAAAATTTACTGCTTTGTTAGTTTGATAATATACAGCATAAAGAACAAACCTGGTCACTACGGCTTCTTGCAGTAGGGCGCTGGATAAAACATAAGGATATGTTAATGATAAAGAAAATCGCAATTGCCCTGACTGGGCTTTTGGTGCTTACACTGCTTACTGTTACGATTATTACCCGCACTCAGGGTACTATGATCCGCACTTCTAACGGGCTGTTTGTCGGTTATTCCTTTCAAATTAACGAGTGGCTATTTTTTGAATACCCAAACTTTCCTGTCGGCCGCGACGGCCCTTACGTCTTTAAAGAAGAGGGCCGGTACACCGCTTTAACTATTGAGACAACCCAGGCAGGCGAGAACACGTTAACTCAACAAACGACGGACAGACGGATTACGGTTGTTGTTGATAGCCCCCGGTTAACCCAATTTACGGTTGATATAAGAGACAGTCACCCGCGGTCTGCGCTGACTATCCCCGCGCCAGAAAAGCGCTTTGCAGTGTCTGATCTAGAAGGAAACTTTGACGCTTTTCAAACCCTGCTGCAAGGTCAGCACATTATCGACGAAGACCTAAACTGGCAATTTGCTGACGGCCACCTTGTGATAGTCGGTGATATGGTCGACCGGGGCAAGAACGTGGTCCCCCTACTCTGGCTTATCTACAAACTGGAAGATCAGGCCCGTCAAGCAGGAGGCGCTGTACACTATATTATGGGCAACCATGAACGTTATTTACTCGATGGTCGAACGAAGTCGGCTGCACAAAAATATTACGGGAGTTTTCACACGGCCGGACTAACCTCATTTCAGGCATGGAGCGAGCGCAGCGTATTGGGTAATTGGTTACGCAGCAAACCGGTGATGCTAAAAATTGGCGATACGTTATACGTTCACGGTGGCGTTTCGCCCAGGGTACTGGACCAGGCGCCCACGCTGGCCCAACTCGATGCGCTGGCTGCCCGCGATTTAGTGTTACAAACCACCCATTTGCGTAATATCGCCGAGAGTCCCATTCACGCCATTGACGGGTTGCTCTATTATCGCGGTCTGGCTAAAAGTATGGAAGAATTCGGTTTTGGCCCCAAAGCACCTGAATCTCACGTGGATAAAGCACTGTCGTATTTTGATGTAAAGCATATTGCCATTGGACATACGCTGGTCCCGCATATTGGCACAGACTATCAGGGAAAGGTATTGCGTTTGGATGTGGCACATTCAGAGGGTGTCATTGAAGGCCTTTGGCAAATCAACGGGGCTTTCTGGCGGGCCGACGATAAGGGCAATCGTTACCCCTTACACCAGGTTGGCGAATAAGCGCCTTTAAATGAACAACCTTAAATAATAAAGCCCGCCAGCACTAACATGCTGGCGGGCTTTGTTTTACCCGAGGCAGACTCACTCTTTAGAGGAGTCATCTTTTGGTTTAGCCGGTGCCCGCTTACGTGGCGTCGTCGTTTTAGCCGGCGCTTTCTTAGCCGTTGACGTACTACCGCCTTTTGCAGCCCCACCGGTGGTGGTTCGTTTAGTTGCTGGCTTTTTCGCGCTGGCTTCTGCTTCCGCTTTGGCAGCCGCTTGCTTTGCGGCCAACAGGGCAACCTGCTCTACCAACAAATCCACTTTGGCCGACAAGGCTTCCACTTGCATCGCCCGTTTTTGTCGGGGCGTGGTAAATGTTGGCATCCAGTGATGCAACGGCGATTGACGCCACAACTCCAGCCACTGTGATGGATTAACCGTATTGCGGATCTGCGCTTCTACTTCAGCGCCCCGAGCGGCAAGCTCATCCAGTGTTTTTTGCGATTCATCCACCTTATGCTGCACCTGCTGATTGGCCGCATTGAGTTGTTCAGTAAACAAACCTAAGCCTGCTTCGAACCAGCCCATGATAGGCGAACCCGGTTTTTTATCTGACATAATAACTCCTTAGCTGACGGACAGTTACACTGTCCGCTCAGTTATTACTTATTAGCTGCCAGCTTAGCGACTGCTTCAGTCAGTGCATCCACTTTTGCAGAAAGCTCTTCGATCTTCTGATCGGTATCGTCTGTATCCAGACCCAGCTTCTTGCGAACGTCGGCTACACGACTTTCTACTTCACTGGTGGTTTCTTTAAATTTATCTTTGGCATCTGATTCCAGGGTTTCACCCTTAGACACCAGATCGTCAAACATCTTATTGGCATCTTTACTCAGCTTTTCATACTGACCCTGTGCTTCGTCAACACTTTTGCCATATGCGCCTAAACCTGCCAACCAGATTTTACGGGCGAATTCTTCAGCTTCGCTGATTTTACTTTTGATATCGTCTTTAGCTGCCATGATTTGGTCTCCTTTTGCTATCTGATACTCAGTGTAAAAGGATAATTTAGAAATCACATACTAAAAACAAAATTAGAAGAGGGGGTATTTGAAATGCAGAGGTAAAAAGCGCCGCAGGTGCGGCACTTAATCGACTAAATCCTGAGGCATGGTCTCGCGCACTTCATTCCAGACCTGTCCTGAGGCATAACCGTATTCGCGCACTACGGCAGGTACTGATTTGTAATCGCCCTGTTCAGCGACTTCCTGTAATTTAGCGTAGAATTCTTTAGCGACATCGCGGGCACGGGGATCCGAGAAAAAGAAACCACCGATACGTGAATACAGGCCACGGAAACCATTCATCATCAGCACGAAGACATTATTTCCCGATGCCAGAGCTAAGTCGTGGTTCAACTGATAATCAAAGTGAGCAAATGCCTTGCCGTCCTCTTCGATTTCCTTATAACGCGCAATAATGGCCGCCGACTCCTGCGGGTTCTTACGGATAGCACCACGAATAAATACCGCACTCAGATTGGTCCGCGCAGCCAGAAGGTTATCTACCAATTCGGGAATACCGTCCTGATCGAGTCGGGCCAGCGTTTCAAGAATATTGAGTCCGCAGGTTTCCCAAAAGTTATTTACTTTGGTTGGCTTACCGTGCTGGATAGTTAACCATCCGTCACGTGCCAGACGTTGCAACACTTCACGTAAGGTCGTTCGTGTTACACCGATTAATTCAGATAATTCCCGTTCAGCGGGAAGGATGGTCCCTGGAGGAAAACGCCCACTCCAGATCGACTCTACGATGTATTCCTCGGCAAAACCAGCCGGACTTTGTGCCTTATATATCATATTTGCTCGCCACTGAACGTTCTTGTTATTTTCAAACTGATTGTACCAGATGATTTTTCATAAGCACAATGA
>NZ_BAAJLP010000054.1:0-16929 GCF_057547795.1 Alteromonas sp. 4NH20-0104
TGCGGCTGGTTTAGTCTGCGTTACAAAATGCCGGTGTTGTTTGCCTGGAATGCGCCGGGCTCGGCGTTATTAGTAACGTTGGTGCCGGGGATGCCGTGGGGAGATGTTATCGGGGCCTACCTGATGTCTGGTGCAATTTTATTGGTACTCGGACTCAGCGGCGGGTTTGATAAACTAATTAAGCGGCTACCGTTATCACTGGCCGCGGCGCTGCTGGCGGGAATTTTAGTCAATTTCAGTCTGGCGTTGTTTTCGAAGATGACCGGCGCACCATTGCTCGGTTTAGTGATGTTTAGCGCTTATATTGTGTTGCGCCAGCTATTGCCGCGTTACGCGATTATGTTAACGGTGGTGGCCGGTGTTAGCGCGCTGATGGCAACCGAAGGGTTATCGTTTACTGCCGTCGACTGGCAGCTATCTGCGCCGCAGTGGTACTGGCCTTCCTTTTCTTTATCGGCGCTGTTTAGTGTGTCTGTGCCTTTGGTGCTGGTGGCCTTAAGCGGGCAGTTTATTACCGGCATTGCTATTTTACGCCAGGACGGTTTCGCTCCGCCTGCCAATCAAATTGTTGCCGGTAGCGGTTTTATGAGCATCCTGTTTGCGCCAACCGGCTGCCACGGCGTTAATTTGTCGGCCATTACAGCTGCTATTTGTACCGGTAGTGATGCGCATCCCAACCCGGCTAAGCGCTATTTCGGGCCTTTTGTTGCCATGATCTGGTATGCCATGTTTGGTTTGTTTAGTGCGGCGCTGGTCAGTGTGATCCAGGCCTTTCCTGCGGCCTTTATTGCCATGGTTGCTGGCATTGCTTTGCTGGGTGCGCTGGAGGGTTCGCTGGCCGCTGCGCTGTCTCAACCCAAAGAACGTGAAGCTGCCTTATGTACCTTTTTGATCACCGCTTCGGATTTGTCGTTGCTGGGTTTGTCGTCGGCCTTCTGGGCACTGATAATAGGCGGCGCTATTTTTGTGTTACAACAGCGGCTGGCTAAATAATGCGCATAAAAAAACAGGGCCCACGGCCCTGTTTTCACTTTAGGTAAGTGCCGTTAAAACGGATACTGAATACCTTTGTTCATTACGCTAATCCACTTACTGTGGGTAAACTCTTCCAGGTTTACCGGACCGCCAATGCGACCAGCATCACCAGAGTCTTTCAGACCACCAAATGGAATGTGATATTCGTTATTCACGGTTTGATCGTTCACATGCACCATGCCAGCTTCAATCAGTCCGGCCAGGTATTCACCTTTAGCACTGTCACCGGTATGAATAGACGCTGACAAACCAAGGTCCGTTGCGTTGGCCAGAGCGATGGCTTCCTGCTCGGTTTTAAAGGTTACAATTGGTGCTACCGGGCCAAAGATTTCCTGCTTAAATACTGGCATCTCTGGTGTAACATTCTTAAGCACAGTAGGTCTGACTAACCGGCCATCCCCTGTTCCGCCGGCTACGATCTCAGCGCCCATGGCAACCGAGTCCTCAATCAGTGATTTGACTTTATCGGCCTGGGTCTGGTTAATCAGTGGGCCGAGGTGGCATTGTTCAGTAAAGGGGTTACCGGCATAAAGGTTGTTGGCTCGCTCGGCCAGTGCATTAATATAGGCATCGGCAATATCTTCATGGACGATATGACGGCCTGACTGCATGCAAATCTGACCCTGATGCAAAAACGCGCCCCAGGCAGCACAAGACGACGCGGAGTCAATGTCGGCATCGTCGAGTACGATAAAGGCGTTGTTGCCGCCCAGTTCCAGTGACGTTTTCTTAAAGGTTTCGGCACAATGGCGGGCAATAGAGCGGCCTACTGCCGTTGACCCGGTAAACGCGATCATTCCGGTTGCAGGATGTTCCACTACCGCCTGGCCTGGCTCAGCGCCACCGGGCAGTAACCCGAGTAGGCCCTCGGGTAAACCGGCGGCGTCCATTAACTCTTTAATGATAACACCACCGGTAAAGAAGCTCTGCGGATCCGGTTTTAATACCACGGAGTTACCCATGGCCAGTGCTGGCAGCACCGCACGTAACGACAGCAGTAACGGGAAGTTCCACGGTGCAATAACACCCACCACACCTACCGGAATGCGTACGCGCATATTTTTACGTCCCGGCATGGTCGACGGGTAAATTTCGCCATTAGGTGCCTGGGCCTGACTGGCCGCCATGTGCGTTTGCTCGATACAGGCTTGTAGCTCCCATTCGCTTTTCGGACGAATGGAGCCGCACTCTCTGGCATTCCAGGTATGGATAAGCTCAGCGTTGTCTTCCAGCGCCTGAGCAAAGCGACGTAAAATCCCCGCCCGCTGTTCAAACGTACTGGCAGCCCAGTCTGGCTGCGCAGCCTTGCAACGCTCGATAACGGCGCTGGCTTCGTCGGCAGTGGCAGCGTTAACGCTGCCGAAAACAGTGCCGGTGGCAGGTTCGACAATGTCGAACGCTGCACCAGAAAAACCAGATGTGTAGTCGAGGGAAAAGTCACTCTGGCTGATAGCTTTGTAATTCATGTTAATACCTTAACTTGGATTCGCTTCGTTAATGTGATCGGCAATGTAACTGGCCAGTGCATAAACCGTCTCGGAAGGGTTGTAACCAATCGAGGTGGGCAACAGGCTGGCATCTACTACATACAAGCGCTTGATATCATGGGTTTCGCCATAGGGGTTGACCACGGTTTTGTGCTTATCGGCACCCATTCGGCAGGTTCCCTGAGGGTGGAAAGACGTATAACGATAGCGCGCTGGTTGATTTTCCAGGGCATCAATAACGCTGTCTATTTCATCTACAGAGTTAATACGCTGCTTGTCTGAGGTGGGCAGATACAGGTATTTGGCGCCCGAGGCAAACAGGATCCGCGCATTGTCTTTAAGGCCCTTCTTCATGGCTTCAAAGTCTTCATCATCAACCTGATAGCGAATCTCTTTGTAGCCGTTTTCTAAGGTTACTTCACCGACGTTCTTATCGTGAATAAGGGTGATCAGGCGCGTTGAATTAGGGTAATTCTGCATGTAGCGTACGTAGGGTTTACCGGTGCCTGGTTCAGCCATAAACGACGCTTCTACCGGGTCCTGTACCGCGTTCAGCTGGATCCAGCCGCCATCGTCCGGCAGTGTGTGGCTGTCGTCAAACAGGCTGTGGGTGGCACCGTGAAAATCGTTAAGCTTTTTATCAAACATCGCAGTGACCGACAGCGATGGGTGACAGGCAAAGTTTTTACCTACCTGGCCGCTTGAATTCGCCAGGCCAGACTGCTGTAGCAGCAGAGGCGAACCGGTAGGTCCGGCAGCCAGCACAACAATTGGCGCTTTAACACTCATGCGGGTTTTTACCTTGCCGGTTTTAGGATCAACCACTTCGGCGTTTACACCACTGGCGGCACCATTTTGTGTATTAATTTTGGTTACCCGGGTGTCGGCATAAATCACCGCACCATGGTTACAGGCCCAGGGCAGGTACGTCACCATCATTGACTGCTTGCGGTCGGTTTTACAACCGGCAAAGCAAAAGCCGGTCATCGCGCAGTCGCGAATATTACGGCGGGCAAGACCCAGAGGAATATCCAGTGCCTTCATGCCTTTTTTAATGTACTCTGCACCCACACTGGTTTCGTGGCCTTTTACCTCGGTGATGCCAAGGTTTTCTTCAACCTTCTCAAAATAGGGCAGCATGACTTCTGGTGTCAGGTTCGTCAGGCCGAATTCTTTAGCCCATTTTTTTAGGTAGTAATCAGGGGTACGGAAACATAGCGCCGCATTGACCACGGTAGAACCGCCTACGCAGCGGCCTTGCAGTACGGTGATGTCACCGTCGGTGTTGCTTTGTGCGCCTTCACCTTCGTAAAGGGTCGCCATCGACACCGCCATCATTTCGGTAAATTTCTCAGAAGGCACATAAGGGCCAGCTTCCAGCACTACGACTTTTTTACCGGCTTTCGCCAGCTCGTAAGCGTTGATCCCGCCACCAGCGCCAGAACCGATAATCACGACATCGGCGTCAAGGTCGAGTTGGGCGGCCGTCATATCGGCAGCGGTGATTACATTTAACTGATTTTTATTTGTAGACATTATTGTACTCCTACCGATGATTAGGCTTGTGGTTCTGGTGTGATACCGCGTTTAGCGAGTCCCCATTTCTCAGACACGGGGCCGTCATAGCCAAGTGGTGCCCAGGTATTAGGAATTGCCCAGTAGGCGAGTACGGTGAGTTTTTTTATGCCCATCGCAAGCGCGCGATGCGGCGCTACGTCTGACGCTGACCACTGATCGACAAATTTAGTCGCCTCTTCGTCAGACAGCTTGGTAAACCGCTTACCAAATGCTTTTTCTGCGCTTTGGTTAAAGTAATGGATCCCCTGATTCAGACCTTTGCGAATATGGGGGGGCATGCCCGCCAACAAGGCGCCTTCGATAGTTGAAATCACCGGTAACGTGGCCGGGTCAACCAGATTGCTGCCCTCGGTCGGCAGGGAGATAGCCAGCATCTTATTAAATACGGCCTGCTCAGTAGCATCCATCTTGTTATCATCAGTCAGGATCCCAGCCATGACCTGCATCGATGAGCAGCTCATCACCGTTGCGCTGATAGCGGTTGCGAGTTTCAGAAACTGCCTGCGTTGATTATTAATTTGTGACATTTGATTGCCCTTTATCATTGTTATAGTGATTAAAACTACGTACACCATGACTACGCAGGGAGCATGCCAAAAGTTAATTAAAAGTTAATTTATTGAATTGTATGTAGTTTTATATTTGAAGTGTGCGGAGTGTTGCAAAATGAAACACTCCGCTAGTGTTACCCGTCTCAGTTTAAGGCAGTGCCTGAGCGGTCTTTAGCCAGTTTTCGATACAAGGTCGCCCGGGAAATGCCGAGTTTTTTGGCTGCCAGGCTCATGTTGCCACTGCAATCTTCTACCACGCGGTTGATGAGATCCTGACTGGCCTGATCAAGCAGTCGCCCGGAGTCAGCTGGGGCTGATGTGTTGGCTGTGGCAGTCGATGCAACACAGCTTTGGCAGGTTTGATATTCTTCCGGCAATTCATCCATCTGGACGGTCTGACTATCGTCACCAATGGCATCGGCGTAGAGCAGCACATTGCGTAACTCGCGGATATTACCCGGCCAGTTGTAGCACTCTATAAAGCGGCTGACCTCGGTGCTGAGCTGTTGTTTATACTGGCAATCGGCGGCCACAATGGTTTGCGCGATGGCCAGTTTATCGTCCCGCTCCCGTAAAGGTTTGATGGGGATCGCAAAGCCTTTCAGGCGGAAGTACAGGTCCTGGCGGAAACGGCCTTGTTCAATGGCCTGTTCCAGATTAACGTTGGTGGCGCAGATTAGCTGAAACTCTACTTTGTGCTCTTTGGATGAGCCTAGCGGGCTTACCTCGCGGGTTTCCAGTACACGCAGTAACCGGCTCTGTAAGGCCAGCGGCATATCGCCAATTTCATCTAAAAACAACGTGCCTTTGTCGGCTTCTGCAATACGGCCCTTAAAACCCTTTTTATCGGCGCCGGTAAAGGCACCGGCCTGATAACCAAACAGTTCACTTTCGATCAGGTTTTCCGGAATAGAAGCGCAGTTTATTGAGATAAACTTGCCCTGACACTGGCTGGCATCGTGCAGGTGGCGGGCAGTGACTTCTTTACCCACGCCGGACTCGCCATACAGCATCACCGGCAAGCGATTCAGCACTCTCGCACCGCGTTCCACAGACCGGGCTAACTGTTCATCACCAAAGGTGGTATTGGGTACCGATGCGATGACCGGGGCAGGGCGTATCTCTTCGTTACTGCGATCCTCTGTGGTGCGTGAGGATGGGGTGCTAATGACCCTTGATGCCAGTGTTACGCCTGAATGCAGTGTCAGGTAGAAAGGTTCACCACTGGCAGCGCGGCGGTTTTGAATGATGCCGATATCGGAACTGAACAGACCGTCAAACCAGGTATCAAAGAAACGGCGCTGATCGGAGATAAAGGTCGACGCCGCTTCGTTACAGCCAGTCATCTTGCCATCGGGTGATATGGCCAGCAGCAGGTTGGTAATATCGCCAAATTGCCCTGACGAGGGGATAATTTCAATCACATAGGTGTCGCTTAGATTCAAAATTAGAGACTTTTGAATATTGCGTGCACAGGTTTCCAGCATGTAAAACACTGCCATATCATTGATGGAGTGTTCGTTGGTAATGTCCAGCGATGCGCACAGGCGGCCCATGTGATCGAACACGGGCGCCGCGGCACAGTGAAAGGTATTATGCTGTTCTTTGTAGTGTTCACCGCCAAACACTCGGGTAAACTGCTTGGTGTTAACCGCACAGGACATTGCCGTGGTGCCGACATTTTCTTCGCTGAGCATCACGCCATCACGAAATGCCGAAGCGATACGCGCATTGCTCAGGCGATTTGCCTGCCGGACCTGCAGTGCATTACAGTTCTTGTCGGTGAGCAGTACCGACCAGCCAGCGCCAGCCACAGCACGAAATAACTGCTCTACGTGACGGTTTGAGACAGTCAGCAGTTCTTCATTCTGATACTTGAGTTGTTCGAGCTTGTCAGGACGCACGTAGCTGTATTCAAGCTTTCCGGACATTCTGACGGTTTGATCTGCGCAGCGAAGCCATGATTCCCGAATGGCACCTGGTAGCATATTTGCTACCTGAATATCTCCCTCATTAAAACGCTGTCGGATTACACTGAGTTCATTGTTCATTACTACAACCTATCGGGAATACTGCCAGGCCTCTAAAGACGTTTTGCAGTGTATTTTTGGGTAACCGATTAACGAACGCAGAGTCTACCACAAGTTGTAAATTATTTGTAATATGTTTTTACTGTGAACTATAGTTCGCATTGCGAACTTGTGGTGAGGGGTGAGCTGTGATGATCGCGGGCGGTGATGGGGCCATTAAAAAAGTGAAGGAAGGTGTAAGTGACGCGCGCCACTTACACCCTTATGAATTAAAAGACTTTTACAAATCGCAGGTTGATGCGGTCATTTTCGAAAAAGCCATTTTCTACTGAAATACTGCGGCCATATTGTACCTGAACCTGCAGATCAGGCTGTACAAAGTGTTGTACAGTAAACTGCCAGCGGTTGTTATTCAGTTCGTCCTGCTGGTCCACTCCCGCTACTTCAGATTCGGCGCCAAAGTCGTGGTAGTAGTTCACCGATGCCGTGGTGGTATCAGAAATATGGTAATTCAGGTGCACCTGGTAGCCGTACTGGTCGTCCTGCTCACGAGTGATACCCGAAGCACCGAAGTCATCATTATCACCAAAGAAGGTGTACTCACCAATCAGGTGCACTGAAAACTGCTCGGTAATCGGTGTGACAAAAGCAGCCTGGGTAATGAACTTGGTGCGATTTTCACCCAGGTTAACCGGGCCTTTCTCGGTGTCGTAGCTACCCAATGGCAGGGACACAAGACCCGTTACACCAAAAGCCTGCTTGGTATCGGGGTTATTGTATAACCAGATGGTTGCGCCGAGGATCGGGTCGCCAATTCCCGAAGCTTCAACTTCAGCGCCACCGGCATTCAGCTTTAACTGACCAAAAGGCAAAATAACCTGCGGATCAATAATGAACCCGCCAACCTCAATGTAGTGAACCCAGCGTAGTAAGCCAATGTCTGCACTCAGTGTAGGGCCGTTTTCGACCTGCTGGCCGTTAACATAAAACTCATCGTTATCAAAAGATTGCAGATATAAAATACCCAAATCGATGCCCGCTGGCAGCGGTGAGTAATCACCCGGATCGGTAGCTACCTGAGCAGCTTGGGTTAATGGACTCACTGCGGCACATGAAAGGCCGAGTGACAGCAAGGCAGGTTTAAGTAGTGTGTTTTTCATCTGGTTATCCTTATTAAAAAGTAACGTATCACGTTGCCCTGCTAAGTGCATTTAACATTCCATAAACAAAAGTATTCATTAAAAACATATGCTTATGCGGATTTTGTTAAAATTTATCGAATTCCAGTGTTTTAAAAAATAACACCTGTAAATGAGGGGCGTCTCAAAATGAAACAGTTTCTCAATGTAGACGCTTAGTCTGACTGGTTGCTCTTCTTGCGGATAAACCGCGTTGTCTGGCTGGCGGTTCCAAATTATGCGGCAAATGTAAAAGAGGTGTTAATTTTGCAGTGGTCCTGCTCTTGTTAAGCGGCCGGCGACGGTTGTACAAAGCAGTGGAGTAAGCGAATTGAATAAAAGAGCAGAGGTTGAGCAGCAAACTCAAGCTAGAAAAGTCAGAATACTGGCTGCAGGTGGACTGGCCATAGCCGGAGTATGGCTGGTGATAGGGTTAGCGGCGTTGTGGAATTTGCCATTAATCGGTTCGCTGGTGGCTGCAATGACCACCTTAATGATTGGGTGGCTGATACTACATTGCCAACAATTCCCTGCAGCATCAGTGATCACCGAATACGTGGAGGTAACGGTTGAAAGCGAAGCTCAGACACAGCCAACAACTCTCGACAAAGACGAATCGTTACTAACAGCCATCACAGACAACCATTCACTCTGTGAACAGATATCTATGCAATCCCAACAAGGTGCAGACAGGTTATCCGAAGTGTTACTGGGCATGGAGAAAGCCCGTGAACTGGCTGGTTACTCAGGACAAAGAGTCGAACAGAGTTACGAAAGTATGCAAAACAGTCAGGAGGCCATAGGATTTCTGGCCGAGCATATCCACAGCGTAGGCGAGGTATTCAGCCAGTTAGCCCGGCAGTCTGATGAGATAGCCTTTATTGTGGTGAAAATTCAGGATATCGCTAAACAAACCAATTTGCTGGCACTGAATGCGTCGATTGAAGCGGCCAGAGCGGGGGATCACGGTAAGGGGTTCGCGGTAGTCGCCAACGAAGTGCGGCAATTGGCGGGGAGTGCGAATGCATCCAGCGAGGAGATCGCAATAATTGTCAGACAGTTAAAACAGACCTCTGCCGATGCCGGCGAGGGGATGCAGTCTGCGGTGGTGTCATGTGAAGATTGCATGACTCAATCCACCATCGCTCTGGATGCCATGGAAGAAATTAAACAAGGGGCTAAAGAGAGAACGACTATTGTAGCTGATATCTATCAGAAGCTGCTCGGGCAGCAGCGTATTCTGAGTGATATCGACGCAATATTACAGCAGCAACAAACTGGTATAAACGCGGTTGCCGATGAGTTTGATGATGGCCAGGCGAATGCGAGGGGGATGCGCCGGGCGGGTTAACTCAATTGCGCCCAGGCGCGTTTTTTTCGAATTGTTTGGGCCAGTCGCGGTAATTAAATACCTGCCCCTCATTGCGAATTCGGGCGATTTCCCCCAAGTCGACGGTGGCATACACCCAGGCTGGGTCGCTGTTTTGCCCCTCGGCTAAAATCCCGTTAGCCGGAAAACCATAATCAACCGGGCTATAAACACTGGCGCGGCCGGTGTTGGCGTCGACAGCGGGCGACCAGTTGGCATCGCCAACCGTAGGCGACTGAACCACATAGCACTGATTCTCTAATGCACGCGCCTGACAGCCGATACGTACGCGGTGGAAACCCGCTTGCGTATCCGTACAGCTGGGTACCAGCAACAAATCAGCGCCAGCCGCTACCTGATGGTTGGCGATCATGGGAAATTCAGAGTCGTAACAAATGTGAATGCCGATACGGCCAAGTGTTGTATCAATTACTTTAATGTCGTTGCCCGGGCTGATGTGCCATTGTTCGTTCTCAAACCGGGTCATGATGAGCTTATCCTGATAGCCGAGCAGGCCCTCAGGGCCGAACAGGTTGGCGCGATTCACAAAACGGCCATCCTCCTGAGCCGTAGGAAAAGAACTGGCCAGAATATGCACGTCGTATTGAGCCGCTAAGGATTTATGCAAGGCAACCCAACGGGGTAACAGGCTTTGCATGGCGTGCAATTGTTGAGATAAATCGCTGTACACCGCTTCGCCAAACAGGGAAGCGAGCTCCATGCTGCCATACTCAGGGAACACCAGTAGCCTGGCACCCTGTCTGGCCGCGCGGCTTATCCAGTCATCCAGTTTTTTGGCAAACTCATCCCAGTGTTCAAAAAAACCGATGTCATACTGAGCCGAGGCCAGTTTAAAAGTGTGCATTACTACTCCTAAGTGAGTGCTTTCATCCAGAATGCCATGGGTTTGGCAGACTCCTCATACTCACCCACTTCCTTCCAACTGAAGGTGGTCGTCAGGTCGGCACATTTCTGATAGCCGCGATGCTGCCAGAATGTATCTAGCGGCTGAAAATCTGCCGGGCGAGCCGGGTGATCGGCCGGGCGCTGAACCGCACAAAAATATGATTGAGTTATCCCTTTAATTGTTTTGGCGTGGGCTTCGCGATAGTCAAAAAAAGCCACACCGGCGCCCTGACCGCGGTATGCGGGGAGTAATACTGACTCACCACAATAAAAAATACATTCTGGGTCGAAACCGGCCTCGATAAAGGGCTGCTTCACTTCTGCCGTTTCATATTTCAGCGGTACGCCGGTAGAGGCGCCCACCGCTTTATCGCCATCATAAGCCAGCACAATAATACTGTCGGGCGCCTCAATGTAGGTGCTCAGATAGCGGGCTTCGTAAGCGGCATCACCATCATACAAATAGGGAAAGTCGCGAAACACCTGCATGCGCAGTTGGGCGAGCTGATCTATATATTGATGGAGCGCTGCACCGGATAAACTTTTAAAAGTAAGCATAATGGGCTGTTTAGCAATCAGGCCGAAACCTGTGCTATCCAATCTTCAAGGTTGTAATAGTTGGTTACCCGGGCAACCAGGTCGTCGCGAATATCGAAAAACGCGCCCGCTGGCAGCTTATAAGTCTGCCCGTTTGCTTCGGGTAAACCCTCATCCGTGGCCAGGTATTCGCCTAATACGGTAAATTCCACGGCGGCGCGATCGCCCGCGGTATTGGTTATCACCTCAATATCCACAATGGTTTCTTTGTAGTTTTTGTTCATGCGCTCCATAAACGCCACAAACGCATCCTTACCCACTTCGCGAGCGCCCTGATTAATGTCATGAATAACATCATCAGTGAGCAGCGACAAAAAGGTGTCCATATCCTGCTTATTAAAAGCAGCGTAGTAATCCTGAAGTAATTTAACAGTTGCCTGACTCACAAAAATATCCGTCATAAAAAGCTAAGATGCGAATGATAGTCCGCTGAGTAAAGAGTTTAAATACCCGTTGGCGGTGATTGACCGATTTATTTCGCAAGTTCAATGGCCAGCAGTTTTTACTGCTCTTTTTATGGCAGGCTGTTCGCAGGAAGCGCAGACTCAGGCCGACGCTTCTGCTCAGGCGCTCACCGATCAGGTGTCCGCAGCACAACAACAGGATAATCAGCTTATGACAGAGAGTTCAATTACCTATGGAGCGCCTGACTTCCGGGTAATTGATGATGCCCATTTTATGCCGGCTTTCGAGCAGGGCATGGCAGAGCAGGCCGCTGAGATAGATGCCATAGCGCCGCGAGTTACAAAAGCAACTGGCTCCTAGACTGGCCGCTCATGCCGATAATATTAATCTTAACAGTGCCTCGTTTGAACGTGTTGAAGCGCTTTACAACCAACGCGATACACTGAACCTGGATGCGGAGTCCCTGCGTTTACTGGAACAAACCTATACGCGTTTTGTTCGGGCCTGTGCAACATTAAATGACAGCGATAAGGCAAAAATTCGTAAGAGCAATGAAGAGCACTCAACGCTGACTATTCAGTTTTCCCAAAACCTGCTGGCTGAATCCTCAAACATTGCGGTAGTGGTGGAAGACGAAGCTGAACTGGCTGGCTTATCCGGGAGCCAAATCAAAACTTCCGCGGAGGCAGCATCCGTGGCCGGACACGAGGGCAAATACCTAATCAGTATTCCCAATACCACTAGACAGCCTGTTCTGGCGTCGTTGGAGAATCGTGCGTTAAGACAGCGTGTCTAAACCACCAACGGGCATTAGCAAACTTAACTGGATTGTACGCAATGAAGGGTATTTATCGCTGGATCTGGAATACGAACTGGACGGCGAATATATTTTACACGGTGTTGCGTTTAATTATCCGCCACAGGGGATTGCTCATAAACGCTGGTTGGGCGATGGTCCTTACCGTGTGTGGGCAAACCGACTGGAAGGTGTGTCTTATGCCGTATGGGAAAAAGACTATAACGAAGGGGTTGCCGGCGAAAGTTGGGAATTCCCCGAGTTTAAAGGGTATTTCTCGGATATTCAGTGGTTAACCTTAGGCGCTGACGACAGTGAGATTCATTTCTCAACGCCTACTGATGACCTGTTTGCCAGAGTGATGCAGCCAGAAGATGGTGAGCGTCCTGATAACACGCTTGGCCTGACCTTTGATGACGAAGTGAGTTTCCTGCACCGTATTAATGCTATTGGTACTAAGTTCCATGCCGCACATAATATGGGACCTCAGGGACAGCCGGTGGCTGAACAGGGTACCCGCAGTATTAAGTTAAATATCTTTTATGCACGAATTGGGATCGTTTGTATAATTAATCAGTGGGACGGTGCAGTTTTATACCGCAGGTTTAATATACTAGAGATATCTAAGTGTTTAATTGTTTAATTGTTTAATTGTTTAATTGTTTAATTGTTTAATTGTTTGATTGTTTGAGTATTAGTTGATGTCGATAACAGACTTAAGGCGTGCGTCCCTGCAGAGCAGAATCAGTAAATCTGTCTGGTTGCCTTTAATCGTCTTCGCTATCGGTTATGTTTATGCAATGCAAGTAGGCAAAAATCACGAAGCTGAACGAGAGCAGTTAATCAAGGAAGCATTGGAACGCCGACTGGTGCAGATCAGCGAAGCAGTGAATGAACGGGTTTCACTGTACGCTTATGGTTTGTCGAGCTTACGGGCCTCGATTGTTGCCGTGGGAATTGACAACCTGCATTACGATTATGTGCAAACCTATGCCCGAAGTCAGAATTACAGCCAGCAGTATCCCGGCGCCCGCGGCTTTGGCTTTATCCGCAAAGTGCCAGTGGCTGATTTTGCGGACTTTATGGCAATGGCCCGGCGCGACAGACCGGACAATCAGTTTGAACTGCGCACGCTGACGCCGCATCAGAACAGCTACTTTATTATTCAGTACATCATGCCCGAAGACGCCAATTTGCAGGCGATTGGTCTTGATATTGGTTCCGAAACCATGCGCCGTCGCTCCGCAGAAATGGCCGCCAAATCGAATTCAACTCAGTTAACAGCGCCCATTACCTTAGTGCAGGCTAATCAAAAACGCTTGCAAGGTTTTTTGATCATGCAACCTGTTTACAGCACTTTAATGGCGCCGGAGGGAGACGACCAGCGTATGCAGGCGCTAACGGGCTGGACCTATGCGCCCTTGTTAATCGATGAAGTGCTGTCATCGGTGAGCGGGTTGCGCAGTGACGTAATTCTGGCAATCGAAGATGCCTCCGGCGAGGGATCCATGAGATTTTTTGGGCGTCAGCAGGCCGGTAGTCTGGATGTCCTGCAAATTCAGCAGTCACTGCAGTTGTTCGGTCGGGACTGGCGCTTGCTGCTCACCCCGAATCAGGCGTTTATTGACGGCCTTCGCCTGCCCTCCAGACAACAGGCATTTAATAATATTCTGGCCATTGCGAGCAGTCTGGCGCTGGTGGTTTTTAGTTTACAAATTGTGCTGAGCCGCCGTGCAGATGCCAAACGCTATGAACTTGAACTGGCTGAAGCGAATCGACGTGCACTGGAAATGAATAATGAAAAACTGGAAGGGGAAGTGGCCGCCCGCACCTATGAGATTGCGCAGGCCAATATTCTACAGCGACGTATTCTGGAAAGCGCCGGTTATGCGCTTATAGCCACCGATGACAAAGGCCTGATCACCGCGTTTAATCCGGCCGCAGAGCGGCTCATTGGCTACAGTGCCGATGAAATGATTGGCAAGCAAACGCCGGCAGTATTCCATTTGTTCGAGGAAATGGAAGCCCGGGCTGCCGAGCTATCTGAAGAACTGGGCCGGACTATCGAACCCGGTTTTGATGTGTTTGTTGAAAAAGTTATTGGTGGCAACACCGATATCAACAACTGGAACTACGTGCGCAAAGATGGCTCGCAGGTACCGGTGCGACTGAGTGCAACCAGTTTATTTGACGAACACGGTAAGTTGTTTGGTTTTCTCGGTATTGCCTACGATCTCACGCCACAGCTAAAGCGTGAACAGGAACTCAAGGAAGCCCGTCTGCAGGCCGAACTGGCCAATGAAGCTAAATCGAGCTTCCTGGCTAATATGAGTCATGAGATCCGCACGCCGTTAAACGCGATTTACGGGGCATTGCAGCTAATCCGGCGTTCCGATTCAGGTGAGCAACACGGTAGTTTGCTGGATAAGGCTATCTATTCGACCCGAAACCTGAGCCGAATCATTAACGATATTCTGGATTTTTCCAAAATCGAAGCCGGTAAAGTCAGCATTGACCCCCATCGCTTTAGCCTGACAGCCATGCTCGATGCCCTGCAGTCTGACATGTTGATGCTGCTGGGCAGTAAGCCGGTTAAGCTGATATTCGAGAGTCAGACGGATCATGATGTCTGGATTGGCGATGCAGTGCGCATTCGTCAGGTACTGCTTAATATTGGCGCTAACGCGATAAAGTTTACCGAACAGGGCAAGGTGACTATTTCCGTTCGTAACAGTGCCAGCGATGAACTACTTTTCAGCGTTACTGATACCGGTGAAGGCATGACGAAAGATGCGCTGAACCGGCTCTTTGATCGCTTTGAGCAAGCGGATTCATCGACCACCAGAAAATACGGTGGGACGGGACTGGGAATGGCCATCACCCAATCGTTAATCCATTTAATGAATGGTCAAATCCGGGTAGTCAGTACGCCCGGTGAAGGCTCCCGATTTATTGTCAGATTGCCGGTAATCAAGGCCGCGGGTGATGTACTGAATATAACTCCCGATACCGAAACTAAAGCGCTGGATTTAACCGGTTCCGTGATTCTGGTGGCTGAAGACAATGATATTAACCGTGCTGTTATGGAAGCCATGCTGGCAGAAACCGGGGCAACGGTGTGCTTTGCTGAGAACGGCCTGGAAGCGGTTGAGTGTGTGAACAATAAGTGCCCGGATTTGGTGCTGATGGATATTCAGATGCCGGTGATGGATGGCGTTGAAGCCTGCAAACAAATTAAACAGCGCTATGCACAGTTGCCCGTTATTGCGGTAACAGCCAATGCCATGGCCGCAGAGACGGCGCTTTACTATGAAGTCGGGTTCGATAATTACCTGTCAAAGCCGGTGGATGTGGAACGGCTAAACAGTGTGTTGGCTCATCACCTGATGAAAAAGGCTGGGTGAGTCGGGCAATCCGTTGCCCGTCTGTCGATTACTGGATATCGATGCTGGTTTGTTCGGTGGCGGTAACTGAGGTTTCAACCACAGCCTGGAAACTGAACACGTCCGCGCTTTCATCCGTTTCCGGTTCGTCGTTGAGTGCCAGACAACTGAAACCTACAGTGTAAGAGCCCCCAGGCAGATAACCGGCAACAAATTCATAAGTCTTACTGTCTTCATTGTAAGTAACGTTAGCAACCGTATAGGGTGAAATTTCACCGGTGTTCGCCGGCGCATCGGCATCGTCGCCGAGCAGTGTCGGGTCGAGCGCATCGCCTTCATAAACGTAGACAGCATTCCCGCTGGTCAAATCGATTTTTTCAGCGCAGGCGGCGCTCTCCATGAGGGCTGGGGATACTGTACCGAGTAAGGTGCCCACAGAATCGTTTGCGACTAACCGCACGCCACGGGGGTTTATGAATATAGTGTTAGGCTGCCCCACCGGGTCTACCAGGCTCTTACGCAAATCAAATTCCACGGTATAAGCAGCTTCTACACCGGGCAGGGCTTCAATACCATCGAGCTTTAGTTCGTTGCTGGGCACTTTGAGTTCAAAGGTGCCGCTGTCCATTTCAATGTAAGAGTCTTCGGTGACTTCAAGGCGCAACTGGGTGTAAGTCCCGGTGGGAATTTCGGTGGCATCCACAATGCTAACGAAGGCTTCGCCCTGATAATTGAGCAGGTCGATGGCCTGCGGATCGTTGTTTTCATCGCGCACATCGAAGGTGATTGGACCGTCAGGACCAATAAGCTCCACGGTATTAAAGTACACCACAACAGCGTTAGCCTGATCTACCGGGGCATCTGATACGGCAAGGCTGAAAGAGGCAGTATCTGGTTCAGGGGTAGGATTATCACTGCCACCACCGCCACAGGCGACCATGGCGGACGACAGGGCAACAACAGAAAGTGTTTTCGTGGTTTGCTTGTTTAAAGCGTCTGAAACGAAGTGTAACGGCTTTTTCATTTTTCGACTCCTACATCAATGCATGGCATTGAACATCTTTTTCCGTTATCTGAATAATTACAGTGCCATTATGCTCAATCAAGCGTTGTGCCAGGCCGGTAAGACATATGCTTATCAATGCTTTAGTTTTAATCATTGTATGTAATCAAACTTGCCCGGTCGGTAAATGTTGCATTTTTGCAACAGAATATACTTATGGTTCATGGGCATACGTTTAGGCAAGCAACCGGCAGCTTTATGTATTAATGTTTTGGTTGATTAGAATTAATCTTTCACCATCCACAGCTGGCGCTCACAATTTAACCGGTTGAGCACTGCCTGACACATTCAGACAATAACCCAAGGAGTTTTGTATGAGCGACGATGTCAACGCAAACGACGATATGAAAATTTAACGCGCTGAACAGCAGGAGCGTATTAAAGGTCCCGCCGAATGCTTCGTTGGTGATGTGTATATCAGTAACCTGTTTAATGCACCTGAACCTGCGCGGGTAGGTGCTGCCATTGTGAATTTTGAACCCGGCGCACGCACCAACTGGCACACTCATCCGCTGGGGCAAACCCTGGTCGTTACCCAAGGGGTGGGCTGG
>NZ_BAAJLP010000055.1:0-15936 GCF_057547795.1 Alteromonas sp. 4NH20-0104
TGTTTTTTGGCCGGGATGACAATATTATTTGGTCCGGATGACAGGAATAAAAATAGTCACCCCGAAAGTACCCTCTTTACCGTCATCCCCGCATGCCACCTCCTCCGTCATCCCCGCATGATCTTAAGCGGGGATCTCCTGAAAAGGCTATTTGAGCTGAGTCAGCCTGTTTGGGAGATCCCGGCTCGGAGGCCGGGATGACGATGTTTTTTGGCCGGGATGACGATGTTTTTTGGCCGGGATGACGGTGTTTTTTGGCCGGGATGACAGTATTATTTAGTCCGGATGACAGGAATAAAAATAGTCACCCCGAAAGTACCCTCTTTACCGTCATCCCCGCATGCCACCTCCTCCGTCATCCCCGCGTGCTTTTGGGCGGGGATCTTATGAAAAGGCTATTTGAGCTGAGTCAGACTTATTGGGAGATCCCGGCTCGGTGGCCGGGATGACGATGTTTTTTTGGCCGGGATGACGATGTTTTTTTGGCCGGGATGACGATGTTATTTGGTCGGGATGACGATGTTTTTTGGCCGGGGTGACGGTGGTTTTTTGCCACGGTGACGAGAACAAAATGCCATATGACAATAAGGGAAAATCAGCCCTGTATTAGCGGGTATAAATCATTCCAGTGGGGGTTTTGCTTTTCGATTAACTTAATTTTCCAGTCGCGGCGCCAGCGTTTGAGACGTTTTTCGCGTTCTATGGCGGATTCCATCTCTTCGTGCATTTCGAAATACACCAGTAGCTTTAAACCGTATTTATTGCTGAAGCCGTCGGCCAGGTGCATTTTGTGTTGGTAGATCCTTTGCAATAAGTTGCTGGTAACGCCGGTGTAAAACACGGTTTTATGCGAATTAGTGAGTATATAAACTGCCGGATATTTTTCGATCATGATGCGCCTCCAAAGAGGCTATTTCACGTGAAATACCAGAGGGAAAACAACTGCACTGTGGGTTAGTTGTTTTCCTTTGGCACAATTGATTCGAAGCCTTCTGGCTTAAGCGCCAGTACTGCGCAGTCAAGATTACTCAGTACATCTTCTGCGGTATTGCCCATTAACAGCCCAGGCACACCCACCCGGGCAACTGTTCCCATTACCACCACATCGGCCTGCAGCGACTCAGCCATCCGGCACAACCCTTCTGCCGGATGACCGTCGGCAAGGTGCACTTCGGGTTGCAAATACCCTAAGCTCTTTTCGTCGAATTTCTGCTTTAAACTGCTAACCAATGTAGCTAGTTCTTCACTACGTTCTTTTTTAAGCTCTGCCAGGGCGTTGTCCATTTGTTGCTGATGGCTGCGCATGAGGCCGTCGCGCATCATATGCCGGGGCGCGGCGTCGTAAACGTGCACTATATGCAAGCGGGCGTTTTCCAGCAGCGCCACCTCGGCAGCACTGGCCATTACCGCTTCGTTTAACTGCCTGCGAACCTGATTTTCTTCTCTGGTGAAATGATAATTAACATCTACTGCTGCCATTACCGCTTTATAATTTCGGGCTGTTTCCTGGTGAATCAACCATACCGGGCACGGGCATTTGCGCAGCAGGTGCATGGCATCGGCCCCAAACAAAAACCCGGATATACCGCTTCTGGCCTGACCTATCACCAAATCGTGTCTGGCAGTCATGACCTGCTGAATGGTATCGAGATAAGGTTTACCTACCGTAACGACTGTTGCGGGCTTCTCGGTAGCCTTTAACGTTGCCACCATGGCGCTCAAACGCTCTTGCGCTTCTTCTTTCAGCGATTGCTGTGAATCAATGTAAGCAAACGAAGCCATCACCAGGCTGGCGTTAGGCGGCAAGCTTTCCAGAGCAAGATGAAGGGTAAGCGAGGCCTGGTGACTTTCTGCCACATGTAATGCTTGTTCAACCAGTGCCTGCTGATCGGTAACGCTGGTGATAACACACAGAATATTGTTGAAATGCCCAATCATGACCGTTACCTCGCAATTATATTTAGCCCGCATTACATACTATAGATTAAATATGATGCTGCCATGACGGCTTTTCCAGCCATAACGGCGACTTATTTTAATTATTTTTGATACATTTATCGTAAAAATTAGTATCTAAATATCATGTAGTTAAATTTTTACAGGGTGGAGTATTGCGGTTCCTTAGTTGCCTTAGCCGTAAAATCCGCTTGATCACAAAACTGTAATAATGTACTTTTAAAGAGTGAAAAACCAAATGAAATAAGGGGGGCTTATCATGCTAAAGGCATTCACAAAATTTTTTAAACGCAAGCACCCGTACGCCATTGCAGCATACCTGGGTCGCAAAAACACCCAACGTATTCTCGATTGCAAAATCGAAAAGAAGTCTAAACTTCTGGCACACGATTAATTAAAAATAACACCGCCAAACCGGTTGATGTTTTTTAATTCGTAGGCAGCAGATGCGTTACCAAAGTGCATACCGCATAAAGAAAATCCGATGGCAAAACCATCGGATTTTTTTGTTTCTGCATTCTGTTAGTCACTCAGTAAGCTGGCGACTACACTCCAAACACGGCTTTAAGGGTAAAGAAACACCCGATGGATAGAATCGCTCCGGCTGGCAGCGTTACAATCCAGGAAATGACGATATTGCGGATAATGCCTAAATTAAGGGCCGATACACCCCGTGCAAGACCAACGCCCAACACGGCCCCTACCAGGGTTTGTGTGGTGGAAATCGGTAACCCGGTGCCCGAGGCAATTACTACGGTACAGGCTGCCGCCATTTCTGCCGCAAAGCCGCGACTCGGCGTTAAGTGGGTAATACCCTCGCCGATGGTCGCGATAACCCGGTGACCAAACAATGCCAAACCGGCCACAATGCCTAACCCACCCAACGGCAGGATCCAGGGAGCCAATGTACTACTGGCCGTAATTTCGCCGGTAGACACCACGCTGACCACTGCCGCCAGAGGACCAATGGCGTTTGCTACGTCATTCGAACCGTGAGCAAAAGCCATACAACAGGCGGTTACCACCATTAATAACGCAAACACTTTCTCTACGTTAGCGCGCTGTAATTCGGTGTCTTCAGAATGGCTGTAGGTCTGGCGGCTGATTAGCCACTTACCGATAAACGCAATAATCACCGACAAGCCGATAGCAAGCAGGTAACCCGAGGTATCAGACATGTTTAAACCCACATGCTTCAGGCCTTTTTTGATGGTTACCAAAGACATAACAAAACCGGCAAAGCCCATATACAGCGGCACATACTTTTGTGCGTTCTCAAACGGCTTATCGGTTTGGAATATCAGTTTGCTGGCGCTTTGATAAATAAGAAAAGCAATAATGCCGGAGATAGCCGGGGTAACTACCCAACTGCCCACAATACCACCCACTTTACTCCAGGCTACTGCATCTACACTAACGCCCACAGCGGTAAAGCCAATGATGGCACCAATGATGGAATGGGTTGTTGATACCGGCCAGCCAAGGTAAGACGCTACGCCCAACCAAATCCCCGCAGCAAACAGCGCGGAAATCATCCCCAGCACCAGATATTCAGGAATATCAATGAAATAAGCGGTATCGATAATACCTTTACGGATTGTCGAGGTGACCTCACCACCGGCCAGATAGGCGCCGGCAAATTCGAAGATCATCGCGATCACAATGGCTTGCTTGATAGTTAACGCTTTAGAACCTACGGAGGTTCCCATGGCATTGGCCACGTCGTTAGCACCAATCCCCCACGCCATTACAAAACCAACAACGGCAGCGAGGATAATCAGGATCATGCCATAACTTTGTAGGATTTCCACAGACAGTCGCTCCGGTTGTGCCTAGCTGTATGCCACGAAAAGTGCAGGAAACTGAGTTTCTGTTGTCTGAGTAAATTCTGTCGGTTTACTCAGCGCTGGCAATAAAAAATATTTAAGCATCTTGGTTTGGTTGAATTTTTATACAATTACCTTAATGGTTGCGGCGCATTCTAGCGCAAAGTGCCGTCGAGCCATAGGCCATTTTTGATAATTCATCACAATAAATCAGACAATCATCACCGTTCGGCGATTATTAAATCAAATATGTCATTTATATTACAGATTTAAGACAACCATCCGCGCTGTTAACTGTCGCTGAGGTTATCCAAAGTTTGTTGCAAATTCTCCAGTGGCGTATGGCGCACATCGCGACCACTGGTCAGCGACACCACATATTCGCAAATATTCTTGCAGCGATCCCCTATCCGTTCCAACGAACGTAATGCCCAGAGGATTTCCAGCCAGTCTTCCATGGAATCCCCCGAACGCGACATTTCATCGGCGGTATAGCTCAGCAGCTTTTTATATTCGCTGTCGATGCTGTTGTCCTGATCGTAAACTTCCAGCGCCGCTTCCTCATCGAGGCGGGCGAAGGCGTCAAAGGTACCACGCATCATGGCGGCGGCTTGTTGCCCGATCGACAACATGCTGCTTTTTATCGCCACATCGGTGGGCAGCTTTTGTTTGGTTACCAGCCGGGCAATACGCTCTATTTCATCGCCCATCCGCTCAATGTCGGTAATGGCTTTGGAGATAATCATTATCAGGCGCAAGTCGCTCGCCGTTGGGTGACGCTTGGCAATAATCCGCAAACACTCTTCATCAATCTGAATTTCCATGGAGTTAATTTTCAGATCGTTGAGGATCACGGTTTCCGCCAGGCCGGGGTTATTAGTGGCAATAGCCTTTAAGGTATCCGCCAGTTGCTGCTCTACTTCGCCGCCCATGGCCATTACCGAATTACGCAAGTTCTCCAGCTCGATATTAAACCGGCCGGAAATGTGAGTATTGAGTGCCACCTGTCGCATAGTAAGCTCCTGTACAGCCCGTGATTAACCGTAACGGCCGGTAATGTAGTCTTCGGTTTGTTTTTTCTCTGGCAACGTAAACAGGGTATCACTGTCGCTGTATTCCACCAGCTCGCCCTGATGTAAAAAGGCGGTGTAGTCTGATACCCGCGAAGCCTGCTGCATATTGTGCGTCACTATTACAATGGTGCAGCGCTTTTTAAGCTCGGCCATCAGCTCTTCAATGATAAGCGTAGTGAGCGGATCGAGCGCCGAGGTGGGTTCATCGAGCAATAAAATCGACGGCTTCAGTGCCAGCGCTCTGGCTATTACTAACCGCTGCTGCTGGCCGCCCGATAGCGTGGTGGCCGATTCAAACAAGCGGTCTTTCACCTCATCCCACAAAGCCGCTTCTATCAGGGCGCGCTCTACGGCGTCATCTAACTGGCGGCGCTGCTTAATACCCTGTAAACGCAAGCCATAGCAAACGTTGTCGTAAATGCTCATGGGAAAAGGATTGGGGCGCTGAAACACCATGCCTACCTGAGAGCGTAAAATCGACAGGTTTTCTTTTTTGCGGTTTATATTGCGCCCGTCGATGATGATTTCGCCTTCGGTCACGCTGTTATCAATCAGATCGTTCATGCGGTTAAAGCAGCTGATTAGCGTGGACTTACCACAGCCCGACTGCCCTATGAGGGCGGTGATCCGGTTTTTAGGGATCCGCATGGTAATGTTGTGCAGCACGTGCTTATCGCCAAAGCGCAAGCATAAGTCCCGCACCTCGATGGCGGTTTGCGCCTCGGGCAGTTTTGCTAAGTTGAGTTGTTCTCTTTCAAACAATTTCAGCATGGAAACACACTCTCTAATAGCCGCGTAAATAACGCTTTCTTAAGCGCCGGCGTAAAATTACGGCCAGCACATTTAATACAAACACCACCAGCAGTAACAACAGGCAGCTGGCAAACATCAGCGAGGCACTGCGCACGTCGGTCTGGCTGTGAAAGGCGCCATCGTAAATCAGCACGCCTAAATGCATAAACTGGCGATCCAGGTGAAGATACGGAAACTCACCGTCAAAGGGAAGGTTTGGGGCAAACTTCACCGCGCCCACCAGCATCAGCGGCGCCACTTCACCGGCGGCGCGGGCAATGGCCAGAATAACCCCGGTCATGATCCCCGGACTGGCCATAGGCAGCACGGTATGCCAGATGGTTTCAAATTTGGTGGCACCCAGTGCATAACTGCCCGACTTTAACCCCTCAGGCACGCGGCGTAACCCTTCTTCGGTGGCCACAATCACCACCGGCAGGGTAAGAATGGCCATGGTCAGTGACGCCCAGAACACGCCTGGCGTGCCCATGGTGGGAGCGGGCAACGCGTCGCTAAAAAACAGTTCATCAATATTACTGCCCACCAGATACACAAAAAATCCCAGGCCAAATACGCCGTAAACGATAGACGGCACCCCCGCCATGTTGCTCACGCAAATGCGGATCACTGAGGTTAAATGGTTATCCGGCGCATATTCATTTAAATATACCGCCGCCAGCACACCAAAGGGCGTTACCAGAATGGTCATCACAAAAATCATCAGCACGGTGCCAAACAGGGCCGGAAAAACCCCGCCGGCGGTATTGGCCTGTTTAGGCGCATCGGTAAGAAATGCCACCACACCGGCGCCCACTATTCCCATCTTGCCAAACCAGTCCAGCTGCCCTGGGTAGCTGAGCCGGTCTATATCATCAAGGGGGATTAAAAATTCACTGCCGTCTTTAAACCGGGTCACCAGCTGATAATCAGCCAGTTGCGTTTCCAGGCGCAATACCTCTTGCTGCCAGCGCTCAAAATCGGCATACAGGCGTAAGCGGGCCGGGGCGTCTTCTTCTACCTGGCGCAGATCCAGACTCGCCAGTTCGCGGTGCACACTGGCCAGACGCTCGTTACGAACCGTTTCAATCTGTTCGCGTATCGCTTTTACCGTGGCCTGAATGTCATCGTATTGGGTCAGCTCGCCCAACTGGCTCTGGGGCAACTGAATAGCTAACGGCTCACTGAATACCCGGGTACCGTTGTTAAGCAGAATATCAGCCGCTTGCCGGGCCTCACCAATGGCTTCTACGGCATTGGCTTCTACCAGTAATGAGCGACCATAAGGGTGCTGTGCATCGGCATAACGAAACACAAAGGCCGGTTCGGTGCCCTTCTCTGCCGATGCGTTAACGTGCCTTTCGTTAATTTGCGCATAAACGTGTTTGGCGGTGCCATCCGGCATCTCAAACTGAATGCTTTGCACCGGCCGTGGCCAGAAATAGTCGAGCCCGCGAATGGTAATGAGCATCAGCACACAGGCCAGCGCGACCACCAGCAACCCGGCACAAAACGCGCCCAGACTGATCACATAAGACTGCTGCTGACGGTTAGTTAAAAACTGCCTTATCGACCACTTACCCATAGCTCTTCACCCGTCGGGAACGCTGGCGCAACAGCTCAGCCAGCGTGTTCACTATAAAGGTAAAACTAAACAGCACACAGGCGGTTAAAAACAGCACCTGATAATGAATACTGTGTACTTCTGCTTCGGGCAGTTCAATGGCCAGGTTGGCGGTGAGCGCCCGTAATCCGGCAAACAAATCCCAGTCGGCAATCGGTGTATTACCGGTTACCATCAGCACTATCATGGTTTCGCCAAAGGCGCGGCCAAAGCCCAGCATCATAGCCGCTACAATACCCGGGAACGCCACTTTTAACACCACCCGGCGCAAGGTTTGTAAACGTGTGGCGCCCAGCGCATAAGATGCCTGGCGCAGGCTGTGGGGCACCCCGCTGATGGCATCCTCTGCCAGCGAGTAAATACTCGGTGAAATAGCCAGCCCCAGGGCAATGGCCACCAAAATGGTGGTTTTACCCACCGGCACTTCAGTGGTGTGGGCTAAAAAGGTAAAGTCGTCGGCATCCATGGCGGCCAGCAACCACTCAGGCGCCCAGGCTACGCACAGGTACCCGTACACCACAATGCCCAGTACCGGCAGAACCGCTTCGGCGAAGTTCTGCAACTCACTGCTAACGCTTTGCGCCACACGGTGCTGCACCAAGGCAATAAACAATAAAATGATCGGCAGAGTCACCATAAACACCGCAATGGAAAATAAGAATCGCTCCGCCAGCGGTGCCAGCCAGATAGCCGCAATAAAACCAATCAGTACCGAGGGTACCGCTTCGAGCATTTCGATAGTGGGTTTGATACTGTCGCGCACCCGGGCCCGGGCAAAATAAGCGGTATAAACCGCCGCGCCCAATGCCAGCGGAATAGCAATTAACAGCGCCAGTGATGAGGCCTTGAGGCTGCCTATCAGTAGCGGCACCAGGCTCATTTTAATTTCCTGGAAATCGGAAGCACTGCTGGTTTGCCAGATTTGGTCGGGAGCCGGATAGCCTTCATATAAATGCGGCATCAACAAACTATTGGTGGTACTAAGCCCGGCCATGTTGCGCACTTCGTGCTGAATGTAAGTGTCGGGCCCGTAAACATACACCCGCGAGTCAAACCAGCTAACGCCCGATGGCTGAACGGGTAGCGCCCGGCGTTCTACTACTTCGCCGCTGATGCGGTTAATTAACAATAACTGTTGCTGACTGGTAATGGCGGCAATGCCGTTTACACTGGCATGCGCATAAAGCGCCACGGGGACTTCGTTGGCCTCAAGCTGAATGGTATAGGCGGGTTGGTAACGCAGGATGCCCGCCTGGTTATACAGGCTTAACCGCACCAGGGTATTGTTGTTCAGCGCCACAAATACCGAACGGTTTTTTACAATGGTGTCTGCCCAGCGCACATTTTGCGCCAGTTTCAGTTGATGCAAACGCTGGTTGTCGCTATCAACAAAGGTTAACACACTGTTGTTGATCAGCATGATTTGGCGGGTATCCGGCAGTAACACTATTGGCTGACTGGCAGAGTACTCCTGGCGCACTATCTGGGTGGGGCTGCTGCGGTTGATCCATTGCACCAGGGTTTCATCCGGGGTACTCACCCGCATAATGATCCACTGTTCTCCCACGGCCAGTTGCCAACCGGTGTGGCGCGCCCAAACCGACTCTGGTAACGCAAACGACATTTCATTCGCCAATGGCGTATCCATATAATTGCTTTGCTGAAGTGGCTGACTCACCGTGGGGACCGGTAGCAAACGCACCTGCCCGGTGGCTGATATATCCACCACGTAAGGCTGGCCATAACTGGTGACTGCATCAAGGGTATGGGAACACGGCCGGCGCAGGGTTTGCCTGGCCGATAATGCGCCCTTATCTAACCTTGCCAGCGACACACTGCACCCCGGGCCTTCGATAACCGCGGCCTGGCCATTGGCCGTATCGCCTACGTATAAAAACTTACCGCCGGCTACTACCGGCATTTCCTGACGCGGTTTGACACCCGGCGAAGCCGCTATATGCATCGCCTGAGAAAACAAGTGCCAGATGATCATTACCATGGTAAGCAGCACAATGTAGCCAAACAGCGATATCACCGACCGGGCAATCCGGTCGCGACGTAAGCGTTTTTTCAGGAATGATACCTGTTGAGATGCTACATTCATGTATAGAACAACGATTTGCGTGAAATTGCACTGCCCAGCAGTGTAAGTTGTGATATTTTAAGATCAAGTGAAACTTAAAGGAAGCTGCGAATAAGCGGGATGTGTTGCTACTGAGCCGTTGCGGTTAATCATAATAAAGCTGAACACCAGTCTGCCGCAACCATCAGGCCATCACACTATCAATCACGCAAAGTCTCAGTGATGTTATTTGGTACCGTTAATGCCTGCGCGATGCGGCTAGCTCGCGACTCAGGACGCAATAAAGGAGTAAGGGGATGAAGCCTGTCATCTTCACGATCATTGGTAAAGACAGACCGGGCCTGGTTGATGCTGTGGCCAAGAAAGTTTACGAGTACGGCGGCAACTGGCAGGGCAGCAGCTTTGCACACATGGCCGGGCAATTTGCCGGTTTTGTGGAAGCGCAGGTACCATCCGATAAACATCAGGACCTCATTGATGCCCTCAATACGCTCGACGGCTTGCAGGTGCATTCTCAGTCGGTGAGTGAGTCGGCCCTGTCTGATGCGGATGAGCTGACCATTGAAGTCATGGGGAACGATCGCCCTGGTATCGTGCAGGAGCTCACCAATGTGCTCAATCGTTTTGAGCTCAACATCATTCACTTTAACTCGACTTGCGAAAGTGCTCCGAACTGGGGCAGCGAAATGTTTAAAGCCCGGGTTCGGGTGGCCATTCCCGCCGACGTGGATCGCGACGACGTGAAAGACGCACTGGAAGCGGTAGCCAACGATCTGGTTGTTGATATTACTACCACTGTGTAATTTCCCTGCGACCGTTTTTTGCGATAATACGCACGGTCGTCAACTGTCTGTCACACTTCGCTGGCAGGCTATAGCCTATTTTTTTGATTGCAGAAATAGTGATTTATCAATATGGAATCCACTGATTTATATTACCCCAAGGAATTGAGCTGGCTGGCGTTTAACGAACGCGTGCTGCAAGAGGCTGCCGATAGAAATAACCCGGCGGTTGAACGGATTCGCTTTTTGGGGATTTACTCGAATAACCTGGACGAATTTTTTCGGGTGCGGGTAGCCGACGTAAAACGTCTGATTCTGATTGCACACAATGCCGGTAACGATGAAGAAGCAGAGCATCAGCGTCTGTTACTGGTGCAGATCCAGCGTAAAGTGGTTGAACTGTCCAAGAAGTTCGACACCATTCATAAAGAAGTGGTGAAAAACCTCGCCCGCTATAACATTTATATTCTGCCGAAAAACCAGCTCAACGATTACCAGCGAGCTTGGGTACGTAATTATTTTATCAATAAGGTATTGCGTCATATTGCGCCGATCCTGATTGATAAAAAAACCGATCTGCTGAGCCGGCTCAACGGTACAGCGGTGTATTTATATGTGGCGCTGCGACGGGAAGGCAGAAACCCGCGCTTTGCCGCGGTTCAGGTTCCCACCGGCGAAATTTCGCGCTTTCATTTAATACCGCCTCAAAAGAGCCGTAAAAACAAACACATCATCATGCTCGACGACATGATCCAACTGTGTATGGAAGATATCTTCCGCGGTTTTGTGAAGTTCGACACCCTGGAGTCCTACTCGTTTAAAATGACCCGGGACTCGGAGTACTCGATAAACGACGAGATAGATGAAAGTTACGTAGAGAAGATGTCAGAGAGCATGAAGCAGCGGCTCATTGCTGAACCGGTGCGCGTGATCCACGATCAGGATATGCCTGAAGACATGGTGGAAGACCTGCAAAAACGCTTAAAGGTAACGAAGCTCGACACTCTGCATTCCGCCGGCCATTACCGAAACTTTAAAGACTTTATCGGCTTCCCCAATGTAGGCCGGGATTATTTAGAAAACAGTAAACTGCCTGCTATTGATACCCGCGATTTCTCTGGCTACAACACCGTGTTTGACGCCATTTCAGCCCACGACATTCTGTTGTATTACCCGTATCATCGGTTCCTGCACTTTACCGAATTTCTGCGTCAGGCCGCCTTCGATCCGAGTGTTAAGTCTATCCGTTTGAATATTTACCGGGTAGCCAGCCACTCGCGGATTGTCAGCTCGCTGATTGATGCGGTGGATAATGGTAAAAAGGTGACCGTAGTAGTGGAGCTGCGCGCCCGTTTCGACGAAGAAGCTAACATTGAATGGTCGAAGCGCATGACCGATGCCGGTATTCGCGTAGTACTGGGGATCCCGTCGCTTAAAATTCACTCCAAGCTGTGTATTGTGTCTCGCGAAGAACGCGGCAAGTTAATGCACTATGCCCACTTTGGAACCGGTAACTTTAACGAAAAAACGGCCAAAATCTATACCGACTACAGCCTGTTTACCAAAAATCAGGAAATGGCAGAAGAAGCCAACTCGGTGTTCGAGCTGATTTCTTATCCGTACCGCCGGTTTAAATTCCAGCATTTACAAATTTCACCACTCAATGCGCGCACCAAGATTCAGTCGCTGATCCGTCAGGAAATTCAGTTCTTAAAAGAAGGCCACGACGCCCAGATTACTTTTAAGATAAATAACCTGGTGGATAAAGAACTGATAGACGATTTATACCGCGCCAGCCAGGCCGGTATGAAGATCCGCGGGATTGTGCGCGGCATGTGCGGCTTACGTCCGGGTGTTAAAGGACTGAGTGAAAACATTGAGCTGATATCCATTGTCGACCGTTTCTTAGAACACCCGCGGGTGATGATTTTCAACGGGGGCGGAAACCGCAAGGTTTACATTTCGTCGGCCGACTGGATGACCCGTAATATGGATAACCGGATTGAAGTTGGTGCTCCTATCTATGATGAAACCCTGCAACAGCGGATTGTGGACATCATGGAAATTCAGTTCAAAGACACCCTGAAAGCTCGTCAGATCGACAAAGACCAGCTGAACCAGTATGTTAAAAGGGGCAACCGCAAGAAATTGCGCTCGCAGGAAGAAATTTACACCTACTTAAAACAGCTTGAGCAAAAATAAATGACGCCCACTCCCGCTTCTTTCGATAGCGTAGACAGTCGCGAAGCCAGCAAGGTTGCCGCACTGGATATCGGTTCCAACAGCTTTCACCTGGTGGTTGCCCGCATAGTAGCGGGCTCGGTGCAAATACTGCACCGGGTAAAACAAAAGGTGCGCTTAGCCGAAGGACTCGATAGTAATAACGTGCTCTCAGAGGAAGCGATGGCGCGTGGCCTGGCCACACTTCGCGTTATAGCTGACAGCTTAAAAGGCTTTGAACCAGACTCCGTAAAGATAGTGGCCACTTACACACTTAGAAAAGCTGTGAATGCCAATGTGTTCATTAAGCGGGCCATTGAGATCCTCCCCTACCCCATAGAAGTGATTTCCGGCCCCGAAGAAGCCCGCTTAATTTACTCCGGCGTGGCCCATACCAACCACGATAATGGCAAGCGACTGGTGGTGGATATTGGCGGCGGTTCAACTGAGTTTATTATTGGTGAGGGGCTCACGCCTAAACTGTGTCGGAGCCTGCAGATGGGCTGCGTAAGTTTTACCCAGCGCTTTTTTGCTAACGGTGAATTAAAGGCCAGGCAGTTTGAGCGTGCCATCACCGCCGCCGAACAGGAAATGGAGCCCATTGAAGAGCGCTATCGCCGGATGGGCTGGCAGCGCTGTATTGGCACCTCAGGCACCATTAAAACGTTGTGTAACCTGGTGGTGCATCAGGGCCAGAAAGAACCCAGCGACGAAGCAGAAGTGACGCTTAAAGGCCTTAAGCAGATCATGAAGCAGTTTATCGAAGCCGGCCATATCGACAACCTCACCGATCCAGCTATCAGTGACGACCGTCGCGCAGTAATCCCTGCCGGTTTATGTGTGCTGATAGGGTTATTTAAGGCACTCAGGATAGAGGCACTGCACTATTCGCCGGCCGCCCTGCGAGAAGGGGTGCTGTATCAAATGGAAGATGAGCTGCATAACACTGATATTCGTGGTCGCACCGCATCAAGCCTGGCGACCCGTTATGATGTGGATACGGCTCAGGCCAACATGGTACTTGGCACCACCAAAACCCTGTATAACGCCTGCCAGAAAAACTGGAAGCTGCGCCACAGTGATTACCGGGCATTAATTAGCTGGGCTGCACTGTTGCATGAAGTAGGCTTACAGATTAACACCCGGGGTGTGCAACGCCATTCTGCCTATATTTTACAGAACGTGGATATGCCCGGCTTTAATCAGGCCCAGCAGGAATTACTGGCTACTCTGGTGCGTTATCACCGTAAGAAAATTCGGGTACAAGATATTCCGGGGTTCACTCAGTACAGTAAAGACGATATCTACAAACTAATCGCCCTGCTGCGCCTGGCTGTGCTGCTGAATATCAAACGTCAGGAAGGCTTTTTACCGGAGTTTGATATTGCCGCCGACAAACAGGGGATTACGCTGACTTTTCCGCAAGGCTGGCTGAATTCCAAGCCCATTATGACCGCGGATTTAGAACGGGAAATTACTTACCTGCAGGCTGTTGATATAACTCTGAGCGTGAGTTAGGCGCTCAGTAATTACACCATAATGACTTTATTGCGGCCATTGGCCTTGGCGTCATAAAGGGCCTGATCGGCGCTTTTTACGGTGGCAAAGAGGTCGGCATCCGGCGGCATTTGAATTACTCCAAAAGAAGCTGTGAGCGAGATTTTAATGCCCCGCGCAGCAATGATGCTTTCAGAAATGGTTTCACGCAAACGCTCAGCCATCTGGCGGGCTTTATCCCCGTCGTACTGTGGCGATAAAATCAAAAATTCTTCACCGCCCATTCGTATCAGGGTGTCTTCCTGTCGCAGTTGCGACTGAATAATCTCACAAAAACGCTTGAGAGCAATGTCACCAATAACATGACCATGTTCGTCGTTTATTGCTTTAAAGTAATCAATGTCACAGGCCACCAGCGACAGCGTTTCATGTTTACGTTTGGCATGGGCGCTCAGTTTGGGCGCAATTTCATAAAAGAAGTGGCGGTTCTTTGCGCCGGTTAACGGATCGGTATGCACCTGCGAGCGTAGTTTCAGCAACAAAGACTGAAGAATATTCACCGCAAAAGCCAGCATAAAGATCAGCATGATCACCAGCATAAATGCGGAGGTAGCAGCCAGATGGTAATAGCTGTCTGCCGGTGCAATGGTAAGGTAAGCCGGTACGCCAAACAGCACCATTGCAATCACCAGCGCCAGAACACCAAACAGCAAATGCCCGCCGATACTTTCTGAGCTGAAGTGTTGTTTTACACAATGAAGCGCCTGCCATACCGGAAAGGCCACACTGCTCAGTGCCAGACTGTGGGCAATCCAGCTCGGTGCATTGGTAGCCACCAATACCGAAGTGGTAACAAAGATCCCAACAATATGGATGACGGCCGCAAATTTCTTCAGCTGGGACACTTCGGTGCCATATCGCTTTAATACCGACATCAGCAACATGTAAGCACCAGCGATGGCCGATGCGTAAACACCTGGCAGACCAATCTGGATATAACCGATATGTGAAATAGCCTGGCAGAACACAACCAGCCAGGACGCAACCAGAAACCAACGGGCATAGCTGGCTGATTTAGCTTTAAGTTGATGACGCGGCTTGGGAAGCGCAAAGGTAAAGCTGATCCCTATCATTGCCACAATAGCGAGCACGCCTACCTGAATATACATAGTAGCGTCCTGCATCAGACTGAAAATCCTTGTTTCAATGTAAGGTTCACTTTTATCAACATTTGTCATGTATGTAAAAAATTAGTTACAAAATATAGTCTAATATCTGTTCTTTAGCCATAGTTTATTTATTGAACCGTACCCTAAACTTATACTTTGGTGTAATGAATCTGGTACATATAGCAGGCAGCCAGAAACGGCCACCTGTTCGTTATTCAGGGCCCTCTCCTTTTCACCATCCCGGACGCCCCTTCCTTTCGTCTTACAGACCCCTTACTCCTTAGTCATCCCGTTCCCTTACTCCTTCGTCATCCCGTACCCGTACTCTTTAGTCATCCCGTACCCTTACTCTTTAGTCATCCCGTACACTTACTCTTTAGTCATCCCGTACGCTTTATCTTTCCGTCATCCCGGAACCGGCGCAGCCGGTATCCGGGATCTCCCATACTCGGTTATGCAGCTTCTACATCATACGGAAATTAAGAAGATGACGAAGATGATGAAAATTTCGGGATGACACTTCTCTTTCCGTCATCCCGGAACCGGCGCAGCTGGTATCCGGGATCTCCCATACACGGTTAGGCAGTTTCTACATCAAACGGGAATTAAGAAGATCCCGGATATTTTCTTCGAAAATTCCGGGATGACGAAGATGATGAAAATTTCAGGATGACGAAGGAGTAAGAGGTCGGGATGACGAAGATAGTGAAAATTCTCGGATGGCTAGGATGGTGGAAATTACTGGAAGATGGGATGTTGGGAATTTCCGGGATGACACTTCTATTTCCGTCATCCCGGAACCGGCGCAGCCGGTATCCGGGATCTCCCATACACGGTTAGGCAGTTTCTACATCAAACGGAAATTAAGAAGATCCCGGATATTTTCTTCGAAAATTCCGGGATGACGGGGATGGTGC
>NZ_BAAJLP010000056.1:0-15127 GCF_057547795.1 Alteromonas sp. 4NH20-0104
TTACCAGGAGTAGGTGGCGCTCAGCATATAATTACGTGGTCTGCCCGGAAAATAACGATCACCACCAAACGAGGTAAAATCGGCGCGCTCGGCGTAGGCAGTATCCAACAGGTTATTCACTCTTGCATACAGGGTAAGCTCGGGCGTTAACTGCCAGGATGAACGCAAATTCACTAACTCATGGCCTTCGTACTCGTGCAGATTCTCCGGGTCGGTGTAGTACTCGCCAACGTGGTTTAATTCCAGTTCGGCGCGCACTTGCGGCGTGAAATTATAGCCTATTCGCACATCGGCAATGGTGTTGGGCGCAGTGTCAATGTCGTTACCGTTTATATTAACGCCACCGAGTTCCTGATTATAGCGGTAAGTGTGGCTTGCCATGGTTGCCGCCAATGCAATATCCAGGCGCTGACTGGCCTGCCAGCGCAATTCCAGCTCCACGCCGGTATGTCGCGACTGACCGTCATTAACATTAAAGAAGTTACTGTCGCGGAAAATAAAGTTGTCTTTATCCATGTAATAGGCAGCAATGGTATAGCTCAAGCCGGGGTAATTGCCTTTTACGCCGAACTCGACGTTACGCGCTTCTTCCGAATTAAGATCGGCGACCTGCTGAGCACGCTGCAAACGATACAGTTCAGTGGCCTGAGGCGCGCGATAGCCTAGTGAATAGTTAGCATAAAATTGCGTAGTGTCAGAGTAGAGATAGGTGGCACCCAATTTTGGTGAGGCATTAGTGAAGCTGTTTTTACTGCTTGGTGGTCGCGAGTACCGGCAGCCGCCCATACCGCAGGCCGTGCCGTCTTCGCGTAAGCGCCCCGAATTCATATTATTGGTATAGTCATAATGGATATATTCGTAGCGCAGACCTGCACTCAGTAACCAGCTTTCATCGCGCCACACCAACTCACTGAAGGCTGCAATCAACGACGCATCCACATCGTAATCATAATGTTTACCCGTCGGAATGGTGGCAACCAGAAACGCCGAGCCGGTGGTTGGCTGTTCCTGATATTGCAACAGGCTTCCCTCGGTTTGCTCGGCATCAATACCGGCATTCAGGGTAACACTGGCAGAAACATTATGGGTCCATAAACTTTGCACACCCACACCTTGCTGGCTGTTTTCCTCGGTAGGTTGCCCGGGCAGAAAGTGCATTAAAAATTCCATGTCCTGATCGCGAATATAGGGAGTTACCGATAGCGTATCGCCGCCCTCTAACTGCCACAGCGCTTTGGACCAAAGGCGCAACGAACTGGCGTTACGAAAGGCTTCCGGATTTTCGTTTCCCTGCGCGAGCTGAGCGTCTTTATAAGCATCGGTACCTGAGATGTAGCCAGCGGTTTCCTGCTCCAGATTGGTATAGGTCAGGCCGGTTGTCAGGGTTAATGACGAGAACGCATGTTCATGACGCAGATTGAATTTTTCCTGATCCACGCCTTCGGCCACCCGGTAGCCGTTATCACGTGTGACGCTGGCATTAACCCCTACCCCCCCATCGCCATATTGATAGCCGCTACGCAGCTTCATCCGGTTATAACCGTAAGAGCCGTAGTCATATCCCAGTAACCCTCCGCCTTCGGTGGTGTCGGGAGTGATCACATTAACAACGCCATGGACAGCATTGGATCCGTACAATGCCGAGCCCGGCCCCTTGAGGACTTCAACCCGTTCGGCCATCTCGGCGTGCGCCTCGAATAATTCATTGATATTACAAAAGCCTGCAGCGCGCAGCGGGATCCCATCCTCTGCGGTCAACAGACCACCGCACGCACCAGCGCCACTAAAGACCTGCGATCGCAATGCCGGTAGGTACTCCTGCCCATTGCCGCGCTGTACTTGCGCACCGGCAATAAATTTAAGCACTTCCTCAATATGCGTGGGCGAGACCAGATTAATATCCTGTTGCCCCACAGCGCTGATAACCAGCGGTGCGTCGTTGTTATCTTTGCCGGTACGGGAGCCGGTAGTCGTAATACGTTCAATATCAGCGGGCAATTCTGCTGCCACGGTTGGCGTACTGGCGCTAAAGGTCACTGCGATAACGCAGGACAGGATGGTGACGGCAGGCAACCAACCTGTTTGGGAAAACTTGGTCATAGCTTATCTTTTATTTTGTTTAAGGGAATGGGGTCCGATACGGGCCAGACGCCATAATAGACTTTCACAAGCTATTAGAAAACCAAATAAAGCGGTACTTTGCGGTCTGTTAGGCTAGTACTTTAGCCCCCGTTTTCAAGCCCCATTACTTTCCCGCTGGCAGCCAGCGGCTGATAGCACGATAAATAGCAAACACAATGGCAAGGCCAGCTGCAGCCATCGACAGTAACAGTAAGGCGTGAATGAACAGACTACTCCAATGACTGTGATCGTGCCCCTCGTGGGCCTGAGCCGCGAGGCTCACCCCCGTTGTGAACAGCCCGGCAATCAGACCGCGCCAGCAAACTCGATACATAATTACCTCCTCACGGGTTGCTGTGAATGAAGCGCAGTTAAACCGTTCCCCGTATAGGTGTTTAATCCCTTTTGCGGTGGCGAAAACGGCGCAAAACGACCATGCGCATTTTCAAACTGACTTAATCGCTTACGGGCCTGCTGGCATGCCACGTTCAGACCTGCTCTCTCGCCCTGTTTGCAAAAAGCCACCATCATTTGCTGTTTTGCCGTTACCAGCACCTGCCAGGCCTGGCGCATGCACTTTTCCCGCTCATAAAGCTCAGCTAAATTGTGATAGCTGACTAGCAGGGCATGAATGGCCCGTTGCGATAGGGGCCACTGTTTTACCAGCAACACAGCCAAATCAATGGCTCTGAAGTAGTAAACCAGTGTTATCAGAGTATGACGTAGCTCAAAATTGTCATTCCCTGCAGCTATAACCTTGCGCCATTTAGTATAGGCGGCATCGAGCTGGGTCATGATCACCTCCGGTTAATGTCTGCTGACGCTATAGTCTTTGACAGCGCGTACACCTTGCTCAACCTGCAATACCTGATAACTTAAAGCGGTCACCAAGTCTGCAACCCGGCGTTGCATTGCCGCCTGATATTCCACCAGGCCAAGCGCCCTATAGGCATCGCCAATCAGGGTCGACAGCGCAAAAACTTTTTCAATCAATTGAGGGTTCTGACCTTCCTCGACCTCCAGCAAAATTGCCGTGATATCAAACGCACAGCCCAGGTAGGGAATAGATTCACGATACTCTCCCTCATAAAACAGAGTCGTTCCCTGGACTTCATCTCTGGCCAAAAAATTCAGTGCTTCGAGTGGATGACTGTAAACCCAGTCTGCGTGTTTGCTGCATAAAAAAGAAATTTCCATTGGCATGTCCTCCTGACTTAAACATACGCCATTTTTTCATTATTGCAAATGATAATTGTTATCATTAACATAAAGGCATTCAATCATCAGGCAGGATTTGAGGCATGGCGCGACACATTGTAGAAAAACTTGTTGAGTTGGCTGACGTAAAGCAACAGGTCAGAAGCGGACGGCTACCGGATGATCCAGAGTCGCTGCAATGCTATATAAACTTAGCCCTCTGCAGTGCGGAGTCTGTTGAGGCATCGTCCGAAAAAATTCGTATTTTGCTGAACTGCGCAACGGTCTTACTCGACGCAGCCTTCGACAACGCGGTTGCACTGCACTGGCGTATCCAGTGCCTGGACCTGATTTACCGCCCCTTACTGGCAGCCGAAAAGTTAAGTGTTACAGCAAACGATAATCTTCGCGTGAGAAGATTTAAACACCGGTTTGTTCAACTCACGCCGACATTCTTTTAACTAAGGACATTATCATGACCAACCCTGTTGAAACGAGAATCGAAAAAGATAGCATGGGCGAACTCGCCGTCCCCGCCGATGCTCTCTATGGTGCGCAAACGCAGCGGGCAGTAAATAACTTTCCGATAAGCGGCCAGCCGATGCCTGAAGCTTTTATTAAGGCGTTAATTACGGTCAAAAAAGCCGCCGCTCAGGCTAACGTATCATTGGGCACGCTGGACAAAGATATTGGTGATGCGATAAGTAAGGCTTGTGAGCAATTACTTACCGACAAACAATTGATGTCGCACTTCCCGGTAGATATCTTCCAGACCGGGTCTGGCACCAGCACTAACATGAACGCCAATGAAGTAATAGCCAATGTGGCCAGTCGTCAGTCTGGTATCGCAATACACCCCAATGACCATGTGAATTACGGTCAGAGTAGTAACGATATCATTCCCACCACCCTGCACGTGAGTGCAGCGATGGCATTGCAACACGACCTATTGCCTGCACTCAGCCACTTGTCTGACGTAATCGGGCAAAAAGCGGCCGAATTGAAAGAGGTATGTAAAACCGGCCGAACCCACCTTATGGATGCTATGCCGGTGCGAATGGATCAGAGTTTATCCGGCTGGCAAGCACAGATAGACCAGCAGATAAAAACGTTGAATGACCACCAGCCAGCACTGCAGACACTGGCCCTGGGGGGGACTGCCGTTGGTACGGGTATCAATGCCCATCCTGACTTTTCCACCACATTTAATCAGGCGCTAACCTCACTCACCGGGATCCCGTTTCAACCGGCCGATAACTTTTTTGCCCTGATTGCCTCACAGGACACTGCCGTCACCCTGTCTGGTCTGCTCAAATCAACCGCCGTGAGTTTGATGAAGATCGCCAATGATTTGCGCTGGATGAATTCGGGCCCCTTAGCAGGGCTTGGCGAGATAGCCCTGCCCGCTCTGCAACCCGGCTCATCCATCATGCCGGGCAAAGTTAATCCGGTGATCCCTGAAGCCGCAGCGATGGCTGCCGCTCAGGTCATCGGTAACGATAGCGCCATCACCCTGGGAGGTCAGTCGGGTAACTTTGAGCTAAACGTGATGCTCCCCATGATTGCCAGTAACCTGTTAAGTAGCACTACCCTAATGGCTAATAGCGCCACACTGCTGGCCGACAGTGCGATCAGCGGATTTGAAGTATTAACCGACAACCTTGAGGCTGCGCTGGATAAAAATCCCATACTGGTGACGGCGCTAAACCCTATTATCGGCTATAACAAAGCAGCGGAAATTGCCAAACAAGCCTATCAACAAAAGCGTCCGATTGTGGATGTGGCAGATGAAATGACCGACCTTTCGCGAGACGAGCTCATTGTGCTACTTGACCCGAGAAAACTCACTCATAATGATCAACAGAGGTGAGCAATAGTTCAGGAAATCGCCCGCAAAGACGATTTCCTGAGTGTGGCTAGTTAACAATAAACGCGCCCTTCATGATGGCAAAGTGGCCAGGGAATGAGCAAAAGAAAGTGTAGTCTTCACCGGCAGTTAAACCAGCAACATCTACCGTAATGGTGTCCTGCTCTCCGCCGCCAATAATTTTGGTGGCCGCGATAATACGCTCATCGCCCGGTGGCAGGTAATTGTTATCCGGACCTGCTTTCAGAGCGCCGTTAACAATTTCCTGGGCATCGGCAGTGGTGGATAACACCCAGTTATGACCCATGTATTTTTTATCCAGCTGACCGGTATGCTTCAGCGTTACCTCAAAGGTATCGCATGAGGCAGGCACGGTTATTTCTTTCAGGTTAAACTGCATCATATCGTTACTTTCGATAGTCACAGCGCACTCATCAGCCAGGGTAAAACTGCTAAAGGCTACTAACAAAAACGCTAAACACTTTTTCATAGACATACTCTCATCTGTTAAATGAGTATATATGTACCACCCGGCATGATGGATTAACATTATCCATTAAGCCGCATCTGTACTACTTATGAACTACTGCCTGATTAGTATTTGCTGCCAGTGCTGCGGACTAGTAGGTATCGCGATGATAACGCTGTTCATCAATAAGCTGCATTAATGCGTCTTCGCCGAGTATGTCAGTGAGCGTTTGGTGCACTGCCTGCCCCATCCCCTGATGGCTGCCACACACATAAATATGCGCTCCCCGGGCAATTATGTTTTGCAGTTCATCGGCTGCCGCTACCATGACATCCTGTACATATTGGCCGGGCTCGCCTCGCGAATAGGCCTGCTGAATGTTAAGCCCGGCAAACCCCGTTTGCCAAGTTTCAATAGCGGCAGGAATTACATTGTCCAGTTGCGGCGACTGCTCACCATAAATTAACCAGATGTCGGCTTCACTGTTAGCATAATATCGTTTTGCCAGCTGTGCCCGAATGCCCGCCAGGCCACTGCCCGCACCAATGAGCACCAGCGGTACATCAGATTGCGCAATATGGCATAGCGGATTGTCTTTCACGTTGGCATAAAATGGCTCTTCACTGCCCGCATAAGTTGTCAGCCAGCCGGAGCCGATACCTGGCGTACCATCTGGGTGATACTGTTTTCTGACAATCAGTTTTAGCTGCCCCTCTTCAGGCACCGATGCAATGCTGTAACTGCGCAAGGGTAACAAGGGCATACTTAGAATGTGTTGCTCTTTGTTCCCTGCCCCGGATAAATCCGTCAGTTGGCGGGTTTGCAGTACAAGCTTAAGCGGGGTTGGCGTGCCCTCAACAGCAATAGCCGTATCCGCGTTGAGTTCATGCTTTCTAAGCCATTCTGCAATAGCCGTGTTAGCGTTATGGGGCTGAATATCGAGAATGTCACCGGCCTGCCAGGCGGGCAATGCCTGGTCGGCATCCAGTGTCACCATAAAGAGTTCCCGGCCATCTGCACTGTTGAGTTGCTGTTGCTCAGTGACCCTCCAGGTACTTGAAGTAAGAGGGTTCTCCCTCCCGTCAGAAACATCACCCGGCAGGGGCTGCGACTGTGCCCGGTCGATTTTTTCCAGCTCAGCGATGGCCGTGGCACCGGATTGTTGAAGGGCATCATCAAGTTGTTCGCCAAAGGCACAAAACGCCGGGTACTGACTATCACCCAGAGCGATTACCCGGTAAGAAAGGGATTGCAGTAATGCAGTATTGTGCTGTTTATTATGCTGCTGAAGCGCCCGATAAAAACGTCGGCCGTTATCGGGTGGCTCGCCATCACCATAGGTACTAACCACAAAGAGTGCATCGCTTGCTTTTCGTAAGGTATCAATGGCCAGATCGTTCAGCGCGATGACTTTCACCGGGCGATCAGTGCCCAGCAATCCAGCCTGATATTCAGCCAACTGTTTTGCCGTACCCGTTTGGCTGGCGTACGCCACAATAAACGCACCAGTGGTGACATGCCGCCGGTCTCGTTGCCGGACGTAATGGCTAACAATAATAAAGCCTACCCATGCGCAATAGACCACGCACAAGGCAAGCGCCAGCAACAGTCGTTGATTATCTGTCATTCAACCTGTTCCCCGCCCGAAATTAATGGATAAAGACCAGTGCAATGACCACCGGGATCAATAACCCCAACGCGGTGACAGGCCAGGTTGACTGCTTGTGAGACGCCTGTTTTACCAATAACCATAATCCGGTCAGGGTAAACACAATCATGGCGATGGCTATTACATCGATAAACACAAACCACACCTGCCCGGTATTACGCCCCTTATGTAAGTCATTAAAGTAAGCAATCCAACCGCGCTCTGTGCCTTCATATAGCAGCGCCCCCTCATCCACGTTAATGGCCAGCCAGCGATCGGCGCCCGGCCCCGGCCAGGCCAGGTAAAACTCCATGCCATCAAATTCGCCCGCCACATCGGCCGGTACACTAATACTGTGTTCTCTGGCCAGCCACTGGCGAACCGGTTGTGGCGCAGGCATTTCTGCCATAGGTAAGTTTTGTAGGTGCGTTAACACACTATCGGGCACGTCACCTTCGATAGTGGTAATGGAGATCGATGCAGGGATCACTGCGGCGTGATTAAGTGTAATGCCGGTAACGGCAAATAACAGCATGCCCACCAGCGAAACGGCAGCACTGATCCAGTGCCATTGACGGGCCGTGCCCAGAGAAAAACGCATAACGAAATACCCTTATCGTTGCTATGCAGTGCTTGCGGTGAACCCTTTGGTATCAGGAACAGCTAAGTCGACGAGGCACTTTTGCAGAAAAGGTAAATGATAACCATTTTTATTTAGCCGTCAACACGCGTATTTTCCACTGGTCCGGGGAATTAGGGTTTTAAACTTTAAAAGAGGTCGCTAAACAGAGATGGAGGGAGAAAACCAGCAAAGATTACGTTACCGCAGACGCTGCCTTAACAGGCATCCACGGTATCAATGAAAAGTGTTACGCGGGGCCAAATTGTTCGTTGAGATAGCCAATAATTTGTTTGGATTCATACAACCATTCTTCCCGGCCATCGCTGTGCTGAATACGTAAACAAGGTACCTGCACTTTGCCGCCCCCCTGGATCAGTTCTTCCCGGTGCGGTGAGCCCTGAACCGCGCTGCGCTTTTCAATGGGTACTCGCAGCTTATGGATGGCACGGCGGGTTTTAACGCAAAACGGACAGGCAAAAAAATGGTAAAGGGTCATCCCCTGAGCAGCCTGTGCAACCTTTTGCTGAGCCTCCGGCGAACGCTTCACCCGACTCCAGCGGGTTAGTACATCAACGGAGACAATAACCATGCCCAATGCATTGCGAACAAGTTTTACAATCATTAACTGAATGTCCTTGGGTTGAAAAAAGAGCGCAGTATAGTCTTTTTGACCGTTAAGAAAAAACCGTGTGACGAGAAAAAGCGTGGATTAACCGCGTGAAGAGGTCATCGGTAGTGAGCGGCGTGCTGAGATGACGGGCCAGACAGGTATGAGCCGCCACACTAACCCGCTCCGGGACATCATTAAACGCATTACACGCATTGACCGGCGGAATGATATCTTCGAGCACATCATCAATGAGCAGGCAGGCATGTGCCAGTACGATCCTGCGGCCGCCCGGAGCCGTCAGCACCCGCTGCGCCGTGCCTACAATTTTCTGACCATTGATGTTGAGATTGTAATCGCCATCACAATACGCACCCGGGGTAGCATGGACTTCGGCATAAATATCCATCCCGGTAAAAAAGTCGAGTAAGCTGTCACAGAGATGCAGGTAGGCGCCTTTAACAGAATAAGGCTGCGCTGCGGTTAAAGTGTACATGTGGGCAATATTCAGCATGCCCGGGCTTTGCGGAACCGGCGCGCCGCCAGACCGACGGTGCAGTATGCCCCACCCGACCTGCGCCAGCCATTGTTGCAAAGGTTCAGTCGCCTGCCATTTTCGCCCGGCGGGCAAAACAATAGCGGGAGTGGCACAGCGCCAAAGCAATAACCCCTGGCTAAAGCTGCCTTGTTGCACCTGCTCAAGCAGCACTTGTTCTTTTTCCATGGCCTGAGGGCATGTAGTGGAAGGTAACCGGACCACCCGGTACTTTGGCTTAATGCTCATTAGAAATGGGATTCAGCTGAGTATATTATGCCCGCATCTCACCACAAACCGCTGCGCGTGGCCAGCACAATCGGTTGACCGGATTAACCACCCAAAAAACTAAAGCCGGGGCATGTTGCCCTACCGCTGTGAGCTGCCAAACAACGCTTTCATCTGATTAGCCAGCTCGACAAATTTCTCTTTAATGGTGCGTTTAAGTCCAATATCCACACCGCCCATCAATACAATGCCTTCCACGGTGATGGTTGGTGCCTGCCGGTCAGCAATCGACGGGGCTTTGTTATCGAGGCCGCCCATCAGGCAAAATGCTTTGGTCACAACGTTAACGTTCTCCGGTACCTTGATGTCTATCCCGCCCATAATACACAGGGTTTTGATGGTGACATTGGGGGTCGTAAATTCGGCATCGGTGAAGTCGATATCGGAGCCGCCCATGATATTAAGCACACGAATTTCGGCTGGTACTTTCCAGCGCCCTGAGCGATCGGAACCGCCCATAACGTTGATCACCGTTTCGTTGTCTGGCACATCACCAGCGCTGTAATTAATATTGAGCTTTTTCTCTTTTTCACGAGTGTAATCACCATCAACCTGCATGGTGAGATCGGCGGCCAGAGCAGCAACTTCCTGATGGTCCTGACTGGCCATCGCTTTATCCAGCCGGCGTTCAAACGCATCGGCGGAAATCACCCCATGACTGTAGTGATAAATCAGCTTATCGATGACTTCTTCCCTGACCTGCTCGATAGGACGATCTTCAAGTTTAACCATGACGGTGGCTCCCTGTGTTGTGCAATGTCATTTAAACTGCGTACATTAAAGCAATTGCCACGCCAACTACAAACTTATTATTTTTCAGTTAGTTAAAAATAACCCCTAACGTAAAACAAATATTGATCGCTAAATATTGGTCAGTTACGCCGCTTTCTGGTTTGTCTGATTAACTGCCGATAAAGCATGTCGATTAGCCGGCGAATCTGCTACATTACGGTGTTTGACGCAGAACTTTTAACCAACAAAAACACTTATGCCTTCAATTTCTTTATCCAATCGTGCACTTCGCACCGTTATTCTCGCGTTGCTACTGGCTGCCACCGGCTGCAGCAGCACTTCGTCTACCATAAACAGTCAGGTTACCGTCGCTGAAGTGGAAAGCTTCGGTGTGATTGCCCCGGTCGTATCTGACCTGAATGACAAATACGGCGCCGAAAACGTGCTGGTCGTTGCCGATATTGATAATACTCTGTTGACCAGTGCCACCGATCTGGGCGGCGATATCTGGTATCAATGGCAGCGCGGAAAGCTGAATGTCAAACCCACCGAGGAACAACAGGTGAGCTGCCTGTTCGAAGATACTATCAGTCTGCTCTATGAACTGGCACCGATGAATCTCACAGAACCTCAGGTGCCCGGGTTACTCAACAACTGGCAGGATGCGGGCAATACGCTGCTGCTGTTGACCTCGCGCGCCCCTAAAAACCGGGCAGCCACTGAGCGTGAATTGTTGCGCAACGGCATTGATGTTAGTCGTGGGGCACTTACACCAAGCGGTAACAGCAATCCGGTTTACCGGCAAAAACTAGAGCGGGAAATGAGTTACAGCCGCGGTCTGATGATGACCACCGGTATGAACAAAGGCACCATGCTGGAGTGGATCTTAAACACCACTAATCGCCAGTTTGACGCCATTGTCTTTATCGACGATTCGCATACCAATATTGAAAACATGGATAATGCCTGGCAGCAGCACCACATAGATATGCGAATTTTCCACTACACCCATGTTGAGGCTGAGCGCGAGGCGCTTCAGGGACAGGTTCTCACTCAGGTACAGGCAGACCGCATGGCCAACGATTACGCGACGTTAATCGCCACGCTAAATACCTTGTTCCCTGCTCGCCAAAACAATGGGCAGTGTCTCAGCCAGTAAGGTTTAACGCCATAGAGACCCGGCCATTCAACCGGGTCTCTCATCGTCTTTAAAGCCTTTGATTAATGGCGCCACGGTAAGCATCAATAGCGGGTAACAGGCTGCAAATCAGCGTCGCCAGCAATATCGCACCAATCACCATAGCGGTGTGCAGGGTTACCAGATTAGCTGAAATAAACAGGCCGTAGTGGCTGGCTAACCATCCTTTGGCCACCGCAAAAGCGCCAGATACCAGAGCCACAGCTGTGAGACTTGCCGCCCCGGCAAGCAGCAGGGCTTCAGTTAAAATTAAACGAAAAATTGTTCCCGCACCTGCGCCAATGATTCGCAGTACTGCAATTTCCTTTTCTCGCTGCTGCATTGAAGCCAGTAACATCGTGGATAAACCGAATAACGATGACAGCATGATCAGCAGACTAATGAAGCGCAGCAGGTTTTCCACACTCGACATCATCTGCCACATTTCTGTTAACGCCACACCCGGCAAGATAGCCATCAGCCGATCATCCGGATAGTTATTCAGGTCCCGTTGCAAAGTGAAAGTGGCAAATTTGCTGGTGAGGCCAACCATTACAGCGGTTACGCTATCTGGCTGCACGGCCGGGTTAGTCAGGTTGTCTGACTGTGCTAACACACTGTCCAGCTGGGCATGAGGTAAATGCATAGCCTCTATGCCCTGCAATGAAACATGCACGGTTTTATCCACCGGCGTACCGGTGGGAGCCAGGATGCCGGTGACGGTAAAAGGCGAGTCGTCATGATTCTGAAAACTCACCGCGCCAAGGCCGTGAGCAATCACAATGTCATCACCCAGCTTATAATTAAGCGTTCTGGCGACGTCAGCGCCGAGCACCGCGCCAAAGACCCCTTTAAAGGGTTCCCCCTGACTAAACACTAACGGCTGTTTGTTACCAAATTTATAGTGGTCAAAATACTGCTGATTGGTGCCGAGCACGCGATAACCATGATGGGCATCCCCTAGTGAGATTGGAATGACCCAGTTTACCTGCGGGTGTTGTTGCAACATCTCATAGCTGGCATAGCTGATGTTATTGGTTGGGCTGCCCATCCGGAAAACCGTGTAGAGCATCAGGTTTAACTGGCCGCTTGGCGCACCGACGATGAGGTCGACATCCGATACTGTGCGGTTAAAGCTCTCCTGAGCCTGTAATCTCACGTGTTCCACGCTCAGCAACACACTTACGCTAATCAACAACGACAAAAAAGTAAGTGCCAGCGATTTACCGCGACTACGCAAACTGCTTAAGGCAAAAGACATCAGCATGATGAAGCCTCCGCAGGATTGGTAATTGCGCTTAAGGCTACACTTTTATCCAGATACTGACTCAGACTCTGATCATGACTAACAAAAATCAAGGTGGTGTGATGCTGCTCGCACAACTCGGTTAGCAGCCGCATAAACGCATCCCGCGCGTCGGCATCCAGCGCCGAGGTAGGCTCGTCCACCAGCAGGATCTCCGGCTGATTAATTAACGCTCTGGCGATAGCCACTCGCTGTTGCTGCCCCACACTTAACTGACTGGCCTGCTTGTTTAACACCTCTGCCGGCAACTGCAATGCGTGGATAAGCTCGGCAAGTTGCTCGCGGCCCGGCTGGCTGCCGCCGGCAAAATGCGCCGCCAGGGCAATGTTCTGCGCCACGGTTAAATGGCTCACCAGATTAAACTGCTGAAAGACTACACCAATGTGGCGGGCCCTGAATTTGTCACGCCTGCCCTCACTCAGGGTTGAAAATGGCTTTTCCAACAACGTTACATTGCCGCTATCCGGGGTCAGGATCCCGGCCAGCAAATTGAGCAAAGTGGTTTTCCCCGAGCCCGAGGGCCCATATAAAAACAGACGTTCGCCCTGCGCTACCTGCCATTGGGGAAAGCCCAGTCGGGAGGTGCTTTTGGGATACTGATAGGTCACATTTTCGAGGCTAATCGCCTGTACTGGTTTTGTTTCTGGCAATGTCAATTTTCACTACACCTTATTGTTATATCCAGATTATACCCTTCGCCGATGAATTGAAACGGTCACTCGCCCTGCCTTAGCGACAAAGAAACGAGGAGCCCCTTACACCGGCAAACCAAATGTTATAACATATCAAAATAAACAATAAAACGGACCCTTTTTTATGGCAACCACCTCCATTCCTAATAGCCGACTCAATAAAGCAACGGGTATTATGGCGCGGATAACTCTAGTCGTTATTACGGCATTCTGCCTTATCACCTCTGCCTCCAGCGCGGCGGAGCCATACCGGGAAGTCGAATGGACTGAGCTGATGCCCAAAGAAGATTTGGCGGCACTGCTTGACCCACCGGATTTTCTCAACGGCATTGAAGATGGTTCCCAACAGGACTCTGTGGCGGCGCTTAATCAGCGAGACATAACCGATCAGAAGGCCGAGCGGTATCGTGATGCGCTAAGCTCCACCCGGCCGATAGCCGAGTTTGACCAGCAAGCCATCAGAATTCCGGGTTACATTGTACCATTGGCACAAAACGAGCAGCGTCGGGTTACGTCTTTCTTTGTGGTGCCATACTTTGGCGCCTGCCTGCATATGCCACCGCCCCCGCCTAATCAGATCCTGTTTGTCAATTATCCCCAGGGCATTGAGCTACAAAACCTGCAACAGCCCTTCTGGTTTGAGGGCAAGCTTAACATTGAAATCAGCAAACACGATTTAGGCACCTCTGCCTATACCTTGCATGTCAACAACTACCAACTTTACGAGTAACAACCATGAAGAAATCACTACTCATTTTTACGACTGTAAGTGCTTTGTCTGCCAGTACGTTTGTGGCTTCGGCTTGTCAGATGCATGCCAATGGTTTTGGTGCATTCGCTGCCTACCACAAAAATAGCCGTTACGAAGCCATGATGAGCCAAACGGAAAACTATCCAACAGTGACTCTGGCAAAGAAAGCCGTGGTAAAAGTAGGCAGTCAAAGCAGTCAAAGTGTAAAGATCACCGTGCCGCTGAGTTATTACAACGTGAGTTTAACCGTTCGCGGCAGTGACGATATTGAATTGCAGTCTGCCAGTAACCTTAAGCTAAGCGCAGTGTCTGACAATTACGATTTGGCCTTTACCTCAACCAAGCCCGGCACCCATGAGATAACGGTTACCCTCAATGCCGTATATGAAGGATCTGCTTTCAGCACCAAACAAACACTTATCGTTGAGGCCGGGTGAAGGGCTTTCCCGCTTTCGGACAAATTATTTTCACTCTCATCATAGCCGCTGTAACAGGCGTGTTAGCTGGCCGCGTGTTCTTTGCCGACGGTTTGTTACCTGCGGCACTGTTTGATTCCAAGCGCAGCCAGCCCATTTACATCACGTCTGATGCCAGGTTACTGACTCAGGTTGAGTCGGTGCAATTTAAGCCGCTGGGATGGGCAGATTTACTCCCTCCGGCAGAGCAAAAACTGCTTAATAAGTATCAGTCGGGGCCTGACCGCTCAATGGAAGATCAGTTCATCACAGCCATTGAAGCTGCAACCGATAACGCTTACCAGAACGTTTTGCACTCTTCCGCGAATGTAGCCGCTCTGGACGGCAAGGCGGTTACACTTAATGGCTTTATCGTGCCACTGGAAGCAGATAGTAAACGTAAAGTGCTGCGCTTTTTCCTGGTGCCTTATTTCGGCGCCTGCCTGCATTTTCCGCCGCCCGCGCCCAATCAGATGGTCTATGTTGTGAGTGACGGAGGCTTTACACTGGCAGATATTAATAGTGCCTATTCAGTTTCCGGCATCCTGGGCAACGCCATGTATGAAGACCCATTAGGTAGTGCAGCATACGTGATGGACGCGGTCACCATCAGCCGCTTTAACGGCCAGCCCGACGACCTCAGAAACCACCAAAAATAAT
>NZ_BAAJLP010000057.1:0-8064 GCF_057547795.1 Alteromonas sp. 4NH20-0104
CTGAAAAGGCTGTTTAAGCTAAGTAAGACTTTTTGGGAGATCCCGGCTCGGAGGCCGGGAAGATTTTAGGGCGTTAGCCTAGTTGAATTAGTCAGTCTGTTTTGGAGATCCCGGATAAGCCTTTTTGCCTTTCCGGGATAAGAAAAAACTTTGGTTTTTTCTTACTTCACCCGCATGCCGGGTTGGGCGCCTTCGTGGGGCTCCAGAATGTATAAGTCTTTACCACCGGGGCCGGCGGCCAGTACCATGCCTTCTGACATGCCAAAACGCATCTTACGCGGTGCCAGGTTTGCCACCATCACGGTGTGCTTACCGATAAGGTCTTCTGGGGCATAGGCAGACTTAATACCGGCAAACACCTGACGGGTTTCGCCGCCCAGGTCGAGTTCCAAACGTAACAGCTTATCGGCCTTTTCCACATGCTCAGCATTGGCAATGCGGGCAATGCGAAAATCGACTTTGGCAAAATCATCAAAGGTGATTTCTTCGCTGATGGGGTCTTTGGCCAGCGGGCTGTTTGGATCGAGTTTAGGCTCAGCGGCGGCAAGGCTTTCTTTTGAATCTTCAACCATGGCGTTAATTTTATCCATCTCTACACGTTGCATCATTGGCTTAAACTTATTAATTGCGTGGTTAGCGAGCACGGTTTGCGCACTGTTCCAGGTTAATTCGTCGTTTAAGAAGGCTTCGGTTTTTTCGGCCAGTACCGGTAATACCGGCTTTAAGTAAGTCACCAGAATACGGAACAGGTTTATTCCCAGCGAGCATACGTCGTGGGTAAACTGCTGCTTGTCTTCCTGTTTAATAGTGACCCATGGCGCGTTGGTGTCAATGAACTGATTGGCTTTGTCTGCCAGCATCATAATTTCACGCACGGCCTGATGGTATTTACGTTTCTCAAACAGGTTAGCAATGGTTTCAGAAGCATCCTGAAACTGTTTAACCAGTTCAGGCTCCAGAACGTTACCTGATAACTTGCCATCAAAGCGTTTGGTAATAAAGCTGGCACAGCGGCTGGCAATGTTAACTACTTTACCAACTAAGTCGGAATTCACTTTTTGCGCGAAATCTTCAAAGTTCAGGTCGATATCGGTGACTCCATCGCCCAGCTTAGACGCAAAGTAATAGCGCAGGTATTCCGGGTTCAGGTGATCAAGGTAGGTGCGGCCTTTAATAAAGGTGCCACGAGACTTAGACATTTTCGCGCCGTTAACGGTAACGAAGCCATGAATGTTCACGCCGGTTGGTTTGCGGTATCCCGCACCTTCCAGCATGGCAGGCCAAAACAGGCAGTGGAAATACGTAATGTCTTTACCAATGAAGTGATAAAGCTCGGCATCTGAATCAAGGTTCCAGAAGCTATCGAAATCCACGTCATTTTTGTCGCAGAAATTCTTAAAGCTGGCCATATAGCCAACCGGGGCATCTACCCACACATAAAAGAATTTATTTGGTGCGCCGGGAATTTCAAAGCCAAAATACGGTGCATCACGGCTGATGTCCCATTGCTGCAGACCGTCTTCAAACCACTCCTGCAGTTTGTTGGCCATTTCTTCCTGAATGGCACCCGAGCGGATCCACTCTTTTAACATGCCCTCAAACTGCGGCAGGTCAAAGAAGAAATGTTCCGATTCCTTAAGGACGGGTGTCGCCCCGGAAACCACGCTGCGCGGGTTCTTTACTTCGGTAGGGCTGTAAGTGGCACCACACACGTCGCAGCTATCACCGTTTTGGTCTTCGGCACCACAGCTTGGGCAGGTACCTTTAACAAAGCGATCCGGCAGGAACATGTTTTTTTCCGGATCGAAAAGCTGGTTAATAGTGCGCTTGGAAATGTAACCGGCCTTATCCAGACGGTTGTAAATTTCTTCACAGAACGCTTGGTTTTCCGGTGAATGGGTTACATAGTAATTGTTGTAATCAACAAAAAAGTCAGTAAGGTCCTGATGGTGCTCGGCGCGGGTCTTCGCCACCATTTCTTCCGGGGTAATGCCAAGCTCCTGGGCTTTCAGCATAACAGGAGTGCCGTGTGCATCATCGGCACAGACGCTGTAACATTCATGACCGCGTAAACGCTGGAAACGGGTCCAGATATCGGTTTGAATATGTTCAAGCAAGTGACCTAAGTGAATAGATCCGTTGGCATAGGGTAACGCACTGGTTACCAGAATTCGGCGCTTGCCGGTAGTCGGCTGACTGAGTTCAGACATAGAATAATTCGTTCGGCTAATTGCTAATGGAAATGGCGCAAATACTAGCGGAAAAGCGCTTTTTTTGCATTGTTTTTGTATGAGTTAATCTCATCTAACCGATAAATTTGCGGGTATTGTATGTTTTTTTCGCGAAAGTCCCCCAAACCCTCGGCGCTACTTCAATGCGCTGCCGATTATTTGAGCAATTATTGCGTGTTGGAAAAAGAAGAGGTACTCAGCTGGTGCTGTGAAGAAAACGGCACGCTTACGGTTACCTTCCCATTTGCGAACCAAACCCAATGGCCGTTTATAGAAGCCGGGCTTAGCGAAGCCCTGAGTAATAAAAAACTGGCCGCTGAATTGAGCTTTAAAACTAAAATTCTAGCCGGGCAAACCGCTAAACCTGCAGTAACCAATATTCGTAATATTATCGCCGTGGCATCGGGTAAGGGCGGGGTAGGAAAATCAACTACCAGTATCAATCTGGCCTTTGCGCTGATGCAGGAAGGGGCCAGAGTTGGTATTCTTGATGCCGACATCTATGGCCCATCGGTGCCTATCATGCTGGGAAATACCGGTGAACGTCCTGCAACAGCCGATAATAAGCACATGCAGCCTTTGCAGGCTCACGGCATGGTGGCAAATTCTATTGGTTATCTGGTACCCGCCGAAGACGCGGCCATCTGGCGTGGTCCCATGGCCAGTAAAGCCCTGTCGCAAATCATTAATGAAACGCTGTGGCCAGTGCTGGATTACCTCATTGTAGACATGCCACCGGGCACCGGTGATATTCAGCTTACTATGGCACAACAAGTGCCTTTAACCGCGGCGGTAGTGGTAACTACGCCGCAGGACCTGGCCATCGCTGATGCTCAGAAAGGCATTGCCATGTTCAATAAAGTGAATATTCCGGTGCTGGGCCTGGTGGAAAATATGAGTTTTTATCAGTGCACGGCTTGTGGGCATAAAGATTATATTTTCGCTAAAGATGGCGGCAATTTATTAGCAGAACGCTACGGTTTGCCGCTGTTAGGCGCATTACCTCTGGATATTCGCATTCGTGAACATGCCGGCGCTGGGAAGCCGTTATTGGTTAGCGAGCCGGATAACCCGTTATCGGAAGCCTACCGTGACATGGCACGGGCAGTGTCGTTTGAACTAGCTAACACAGTGCCGGTTGCAGCAGAGCAGGGGAAGAATATTAAAGGCGATCCCATTGCATTTAATCCGGCAACCGACGGTTAGTTCGCTGAAAATCGCACATTAAGCGGCTAAAACCTTGAAAACACGTTGCCTGGGGGGCGCGGCAGCCGCATAATAGCGCCCCGGTTAAGGCTTAGGAAACTCCCCCATGCGTTTATGTGATCGCGATATTTATCAGTACCTGCAAGACGGCAAAATTAAAATCGATCCACAGCCAGATTATGATCAGATAAGCGGCCTTACCGTGGATATTCGTCTGGGTAATAAATTTCGTGTATTTGAAGATCACGCCGCGCCCTACATTGATTTAAGTGGGCCGAAGTCACAGGTTCAGGCTGCGCTTGAATCGGTGATGAGTGATGAAATTGAACTAACCGAAGACAAAGCGTTTTTCCTTCACCCTAAAGAACTGGCACTGGCCATTACCCATGAGTCGGTTACGTTACCGGATAATATTGTAGGCTGGCTGGACGGCCGTTCCTCGCTGGCCCGCCTGGGTTTGATGGTGCATGTAACGGCGCATCGTATTGATCCCGGCTGGTCGGGTAATATCGTGCTGGAATTTTACAACAGCGGTAAGCTGCCACTGGCATTACGCCCACTAATGAAGATTGGTGCGCTGAGTTTTGAAGTGCTCAGTCAGCCCGCCGAAAAACCCTACAACGCCAGAGTCGATGCTAAATACAAAGGCCAGGATGGAGCGGTAGCCAGCCGCATCTCAGCCGATGGCAAAGACGACAATTAGCCGTTGATTCGACAACTATTTTTTTAAGCTCGGCAACCACTTGTAAATTAATTGTTTAAATTTTACATCTAAAACTTTACTTAATCGATTAAGTTGCTATCTTAAAGGGGTATTGAGAACCTCTTTAAGGAAGCACTTATGCGTTTGGCTACCGCCCTTTATTTGTCTGCTATTGCATTGATGAGCTTAAGCTCTCAGGCGGCAGAGATTTCGGTTAAATCACCAGACGGTGGTATTGAGTTTTCGTTCACTGATGATAACGACTACGCTCAATATACCGTGGACTACAACGGTAAACAGATCATGCGTCCGGCGCGCCTGGGCTTTGGTTTTGCTGATGCCAAGTCTATTTATCGTCACCTCAAAGTCAGTGAAGTCAGCCGTAATAGCGAAGACAGCACCTGGGAACAACCCTGGGGTGAGCAGCGTGTCATTCGTAATCACTATAATGAGCTGGTAGTTAAATTTACCGATAAGCATGATGCAGATAACGCCTTTAACGTACAGGTACGCGTGTTTGACGACGGCATTGGCTTTCGGTACCACGTAGCGGCGGATGGTCAACGCGATATCACTCGCGAAATGACCGAGTTTTCCATAATCGATTCGCACACCGCCACCGCTTACTGGATCCCGGGGCAGGGTTATGACCGGCAGGAATACCTCTACCGCGAAACCCGCTTGCAGGATGTAGGGAAGGCCAGCACGCCAATGACCATTAAACTGGACGACGGTACGCACCTGGCTATCCATGAAGCTGCGCTGGTAGATTACGCTGGCATGAGTCTCGACTGGCAGGCACTTGGCCGTTTTGAAGCCAGTTTAGCGCCTCGTGCAGACGGTATTAAAGTGCGTAAACGGGGCAGTTTCACCACACCTTGGCGTACCGTGCAAATTGCGCCGAATGCGGCCGGTTTAATCAATTCTTATCTTACGCTTAATCTTAATGAACCCAATAAAATGGGCGAGGTGGACTGGATAAACCCGGGTAAATACATCGGGATCTGGTGGGGAATGCATATCCAGAAGTATACCTGGGGTTCTGGCGACAAACACGGGGCCACAACCGAAAACACCATAAAATATATGGACTTCGCGGCGGAGCACGGCTTTGACGGTGTGCTGGTGGAAGGCTGGAATATTGGCTGGGACGGCGACTGGATCCAAAATTCAGAGTTGTTTTCATTCACCCAAAGCTACCCTGATTTCGATATTCAAAAAGTTAGCGATCACGGTAAAAAAGTGGGCGTTAAGCTTATAGGCCACCACGAAACATCGGGTGGGATCACCAACTACGAAGCGCAGATGGAAGACGGTTTTGCGCTTTATCAAAAAATGGGCGTCGAGCAAATTAAAACCGGTTATGTAGCTCACGGGCAAAGCCTGAAAGTCACCGACGAAAAGGGCATCAATCGCTTGGAATACACCGACAGTCAGCCATTGGTTAATCACTTTATTAAAAACATTACCACCGCGGCTAAATACGGCATTTCCATTAACACCCATGAGTCGGTAAAAGACACAGGCTTACGCCGAACTTACCCTAACTGGATTGCCCGGGAAAGCGCTCGCGGTCAGGAGTATAATTCGGGCTGGGCAGCACCGAATACACCAGAGCACGTGCCTATGCTGGCCTTCACCCGCATGTTATCCGGCCCCATGGACTTTACGCCAGGCATATTCGGCCTTGACTACCCACAGATTAAAGGCGGAACTGAAGAGCATGGCCGCGTGAAATACATGCGCCCACAAACCACTATAGCCAAGCAGTTGGCAGAATATGTGGTGCTTTACAGCCCCATTCAGATGGCTGCTGATTTGCCGGAAAACTACGAAGCGCACATGGCACCTTTCCAGTTTATTAAAGATGTTCCTACTGACTGGGAGCAGACTCAGGCCCTGCAAGGCGAAGTAGGCGATTACGTGGTAATTGCACGTCAGGAACGCAAAGCTCGCGAGTACACTGGTAACGACTGGTATTTAGGCGCTATTACCAATGAAGAGGCCCGGGATATCACAGTGCCGCTGAGTTTCCTTAAACCCGGTAAGACTTACGAAGCACAAATCTACAAAGATGGTAAAAAAGCAGACTGGCAAACCAACCCTTACGACGTGGATATCAGCAAACGCAAGGTTACCAGCAAAGATTCGATAAACTTGCACCTTGCTGCTGCAGGCGGCGCGGCCATAAGGTTTAAACAACTGTAACTCAGTAACATAATCCAGTGAGACCAAAGGCGCCTAATTCCTAACCTCAGGCGCCTTTCTTTTTTGTCATTACTCATTTACCTGTGTGACAACACCATTAGTTACTTCCATTGCGCAGCAGAGCCTCATCGAACAAATATTGTACTGGCCTGGCTTTACCTATACAGTTGACGTTGACCAAAAAACACAGGAAAAGGTTCCGTGAGCAGACTAACTACGTTATGTGCATTGAGTTTTCTATTGCTTTCCGGATGGTCTAGTGCAAAGGATTTAAACCAAAAAATTGATGAACTCATGCAGTCCGCGATAGCGGCTGAGGCACCAGGCTGTAATTTGGGAATAATGCATAAGGGAGCGTTCTTGCATAAAGCGGGCTACGGACTTGCTAACCTTGAACTGAATGTACCGTTAGATGGTAATCAGGTGCATAGAATGGCGTCGGTCTCTAAGCAGTTTACTGCCATGGCCGTAAGGATTTTGGCGGAGCAAGGGAAAATTGATCTTGACCAGGATATTCATACCTATTTACCTGCATTGCGAGACTATGGCCATACCGTAACCGTCCGTCAAATGTTAGGTCATACCTCTGGTATGGGCGATTATGATCTTATTGCTGATTCGTATGAAGGTAGCAAAACAGCAAATAACACAGGGTTAAAATCCGCCGCAGGCGGCGATTTTCGTTTAGGTAATGAAGACTACCTTACCATCAGCGAGTTTTATGATGTGGTAAAGCGGGTATCTCTAGCTATGCCACCAGAACAGAAATTTCAGTACAGCAATCTTGCCTATTTTTTATTGTCTATGCTTGTTGAAGAGGTTTCAGGGCAAACACTTCGAGACTTTAGCCATGAATATGTCTTCAAACCACTGAACATGAAACACACCTTTTTTAGTGATAATCCTGTGGAAATTGTTAAAAACCGTGCCTATGGCTACAAGCAACTAGAAGATGGAAGTTATGTAACTGATATGACAAATTTATTTTGGGTTGGTGATGGTGGCTTACACACTAATTTAGATGATTTATTACGATGGAGTGAAAACTTTCTGCACCCGAAAATTGGTAAATCTCCCCACGCATTGATCGACGCTATGAATACGCCAAACAGCCAACAGCAAGCCGGAGAAGGGGTCTTTTACGGTAATGGACAGTTTATCTATACGTATAAAGGTTATCAGGCATACTCACATTCCGGAGGGTGGTTAGGTACTGCTACTTATTACGCGAGATATCCCGAGTTGGCACTGTCTTTTGCTATGATGTGCAATGATGTTTCCAATGACCAAGTTTTCGAGGCGTTTAATGAAGTTCGCGAAGCTGTGTTTGATACTATTATCAACACTGACTAGCGAGTGATAATAACCGCTGTATTGAAAGTGAAGTCTGTACTCTGTTGGAAATTTCGACAACCAGAACAAAAGCCTGATAATTGTATGGCTTAACCGTTGCAATCAGACAAAATATGAGTACACTTAGCGACTCTTTCGGTCGGTGTGTAGCGCAGCCTGGTAGCGCACTGTCATGGGGTGTCAGGGGTCGGAGGTTCAAATCCTCTCACACCGACCAATCTCTCCTATTTTTCAATGACTTACCCTAATCATTGATTGCTCTTGTAAAGAGCGTCCCAAAACTGTCCCATAATTGTCACAATATACAGTAGTTGTAATGTCGAGAATTGCTTTTTACAGGTGATTCCTATAGTATTATTATAA
>NZ_BAAJLP010000058.1:0-7080 GCF_057547795.1 Alteromonas sp. 4NH20-0104
ACATTGAATATCGCGATGATAATCAATTAACTTTAACGCTCATACCTCTAGCTGAATCGAGTCAGCGGAAAGCGCCGTTGAGATTTACGGCACTTTCAATAAAGTTCCCAATTGAGTTCATGAACCACAAGTAGTATGGAGCAATGATGGTGCGACTGAGCTATATCTAAGTAGTCTCATGCCAGGAAAATTTTTCAACATAGTTTACGTGATTTTGAAAATCATATTTGAAGTACAAATTTTCGTGTTGAGAGGTAATGTGATCGCGACATATTTCCAGCTCAGCACTTTTAACGGTGCGCCTAAAACTATTTCCAACATAGGAGACGTAAAGATGACCTAGAGAACAAGTAAATGACTGGTGTTGGCCCTTACCATAATTAGCGGGTTAGACTAAGCAGAGAGTCTAAAAATCTCGGCACACAGATGAAGCTTTAGCTTTATCCCATAAGGCGTACCGTCCTTTTTGCTATTAGAATTTAGTTAGGCCAGAAGTATCGATTATTATCGAGATTTAGTTGTGCCTATAATTTCACTATTCCTCACGGCTCTAGCCGAAGCCGAATTTCTATTTCATCATTAACATTACAAAATTTCAGCTATTTATACATTTATAAATTATAGTTAACATTGGAATATGAATATTCAAGGACGAGAGATAAATGAACGATTTGACAGACATTTTAGCATCAATGCCAAAACGTGCAGAAAGGAAACCTGACGAATATTTGGTAAATTCTTTTGTACATATAGGCTCATTGTTTTCGATTTTCTCATCCTCTGAAAATCAAATTCTCTTCGGACGTCGTGGGACTGGTAAAACACATCTCTTGAAGTATTTGTTGAACGCCCAACGCATCAATGGTTCCATCGGAATAGAAGTCGATATGAGAACAATGGGATCGACTGGCGGTCTCTACTCTGATTATCAAATCGAAACGTCAGAAAGAGCAACCAGACTGTTATCAGATGTTCTCTGTGAAATCAGAGAACAATTGTTGGACACATGCCAACTATCCGATGAATGCGATTTATCTGCATTAGCCCCTCTACTAGATCAATTTGTCGAGGAAGCGACAAATGTGTCAATTGAAGGAGTAGTAGAGACCCAAACATCGAGTATTCATTCAGCTACCTCCTCGGGAGTAAATGAGATTTCAGGTGCTCTTTCTTCCACACCATCCCTAGGTATCAAGAGAAATTCGTCTTCATCAAAAAATGAAAGTCAAGGGGAAAACCTTAAAACGACAGGAAAAGCCAAGATACGTATGCATTTTGGCTCTCTCTCAAAAATTCTAAAGAAAATAGTTAGTAAACTGCCAAATAAATCATTATTGATAGTAATAGATGAATGGAGTGAAGTACCAATAGAACTTCAGCCTTATCTAGCTGATATGTTTCGAAGAATCGTATTCCCTATACCCACTGTTACTGTAAAAATAGCGGCAATTTCTCACCGTTCAAAGTTTCAGTTTTACTCTGCTAGTAATCAAAAAATCGGCCTTGAAATATCAGCAGATGCTTCAGCGTCAATAAATCTTGACCAGTTTATGGTCTTTGATAATGACAATGACAAAGCTGTTAAATTTTTTGAAGGCCTAATTCATAAGCATGCCAAAGCTGCTGATAGGAAAAATATAGTCCCTGAAAACAGTGAGGATTTTACAGCTCAAGTATTTAAAAATAGATCAGCTCTTGAGGAATTTGCCAGAGCTAGCGAAGGTGTTCCTAGAGATGCAATTCACATAATTTCTCACGCAATTTTGCATAATAGCGGTCAGAAGTTAGGTGTAAAGAGCATAAGGAACGCGGCAAGATACTGGTATACGAATTCTAAAAGCAAAGATTTCAATTCCAAAGCAGAAGCAGTTCGACTACTTGATTGGATAATAAATTCTGTTATCGGAACGAAGAAAACCAGGGGGTTTCTTGTTCAGGCAGAATTAAAAGACGACTTATTAGATTTCTTGTTCGACTCCCGAGTAATACACGTTGTTAAGCAAGGTGTTGCAGTCAAAACTGTCCAGGGGAAAAAGTTCAATTTGTACTCATTAGATTATGGCTGCTATGCACATTTAATTAATACAAAGGACGAACCGAAAGGGTTACTAAAGAGCGAATCTGAGTATATTTTAGTCCCGAAAATAGACAGTATGTACAATAGGACGTCAATCCTTGATTTCGATAACTACTATAATAATGGACAACTCCCCTTTGTCGAACACTCAGACGATATTGAGTTTACCAAACACTATGTATCAAAAGATGATGAACATTTAGACTTTGATGATCAGGTGTTTGAGACAGTTCCGAAATACCTAGAAGCAATCAGAGTCAAGGAAACATACTACATACCACTCATTCTAGTTGCATTAGTGATTCAAAAACGGCTAGGTATTGAGTCAAGCACGGGAAGTGAGATTACGAAGGTAATAAACACTTACATAATTAGCAATGACCAAAAAAGTAAAGCACCGAACAATGTATCAAGAGCGCTTCGGGAACCGCCATTAAATAGGGAAAAATGGCTCATTACAGAGATGTCAGGAAAAACCCCCCGTTTCTCTCTTTCTACTGATTGGAAATCCTATTGGAAGAGATACCTGAGCACAAATCCCCCCGATGTGTAAATTTAATAAGTTCTTACTTGACCTGACATTTCTGGAATTGGTCAAAAGCGGGGGGCGGATCAAACGGACGCTTCAATGATTTGTTATAAAGTAACCTCACGGCGCAAAATCACCTAAAGAGAAGCGGTTCAAGCTTCGTGTAAGTGCTGATAAGGTCTGCAACCATACAAGTTAGACGTCCATCTTCCAAGTCGTTGTGCCCTTCACTTAGCATGGTGTCATAGACAACCCAGAATGGGTCGCCAGGAACGAAATTAGCTCTTGGCTTCAGGCGAATATTGGCGTTAGGAGAAGTCCAGGCGCCACCTTTAAAGCCAGTTGACTCAACGCCATGGCCGCACTTAGCTAAATCTGCATTTGGTCCGTCAGCATCTACCAAATCGTGAGTATTGAGTTCTTTAAAGTGACCAATTGCAAACAGATCTAATCGCCATTCTGGCAAATTGTTGCCTGCGTCCATTGAGTCGGAATCACTAACATGCGCCTCAAATGGAACTGTAAAGCTTCGGCCCATAGGAAAAGCATAACGGGTCGCCCAATCCTTTTGTCCTTGTAGGATCAACATCCTAGGGCCTCGATCCAACTGAGGCTTATTTTTCCTAATTCGATCTATCGTAGCACTATGCAGAGGCCAATACTGCATCGCCTCAAATGCTGGATTAACAATCAAAATTAGGTCACCAACAGCAGCGTGCATCGGAAATTCCTCGTGGGCAAGCGCAGCAGGAGGAGAATCAAGTCTAGTTTGCAACATGGATCGAGTGGCATTGAAAAGAGCCGACCCGCCAAAGCTATGGCCTATGCTTACCATCCTGGACTTCGTCTCAATGGCGGCTTTCTCTACCGTTGAGAGAATATCTACCAAAGCGCCTTGACCGACCTCAATGCTGACGTCCTTTCGATCCCAAAAGGAGATTATATTTGGCAGCAGCCACGAATCGCCACGCCAGCCAACATACACACCAGTTACAGCAATATTCGGGTAAAGGTTTGAATATCTCAGCAATAGTCTTCTGAAGGTTTCGACATTTCCATTGTCCGCCTGCGCGTTGTTATGCCACCCATGAACAAAAACCATCACAGCCTGATTTCCAAGATGTCCTCTTTTCGAAATAAGATCTCTTACTCTTTCGAGCTGCCCCCGTTCTCTGAGCAAACCTTGATCATTTATCTCTACGAACGATAACGCGACTGAGCTATTTTCAATCTCTGCTCCGTTAAGTTCGAGGCTTGAGTTGCAACTGCTATCTCCGATTGAGCACGAAGTCGATAAGTCAGTGCGATAGGTTTTGTTGGCTGCGCATCCAGTAAACAGAAAAATACAGAGCACCGCCGAATATATCAAACGATTTGTGAGCACTTTCGTTTCCCCCGTCCAGTTTTCGGTTTTTGCCTTATAACACCAAGCTAATAGGCAGTGACGTAGAGGCATAATGTCGAAGCGCCGCTACGTAACTGTCCCTTTTAAGCATTTTGTTAGCTATAATTCCCAGCCAACTGAAATACTAAACCAACCTTCACCTTCGTGCTCCCAATTTTGGTCGCCAATTCTATCTTGACCATAGACAATACCAATATTCACACTATCCCAGTTTTTTATTAACAATCCGGTTGCCCAAGAAAAACCTGATTTATTTTCTGTAGAGCTGGTTCCGTCCTCTTCAAGCGTAGCAACTGAGACTTGTGTTAGTCCGGCTGAAAGAAACGGTGTTACAGTAATGTATTGATCTGATATTGGAACATCGAAGCCATAGCCAGCGTAATATCCTACCGTAGCATCACCTCCAACAGACTTATCATCCAATCGATATTTGAATGGGACGATAAGAGGTCCACTAACTATTCCACCTATACTCTCTTCAACCTTACTCTCAACAGGAACGCCATGTGTGGGGGATTTACTTAAGTAATATACAGTATCTTCGATTACGTCCGAGGCAGATTGTGTTTTATAGCTATCTGTATCCCTGTTCGCCTTAGCTTTAATATCATTAACAGGGTAGATATTAGTAAACTTTATTGCGTAGTGAGCAGCTTCATCGTTGTCTATGACCAAGAATTTCGATTGTGAACCAACTCGAAGATTACTTCCTCCTTTTTTATCATCCACAACTATTTCTGTCTTAGCTCTATAACGTTTGTCTTTCTCAAGTTCGTCAGCTAAAACCGCTAAACTGAAAGAGCTCAATAGAACAATAGTCATTACGTTTTTCATTGTATTTCCTTATGCAAGTTCACAGACTACTCACTTCCTATGAGATTAAAAAATTGTAGCTAACGATTTTAGTTTATCGCAAGGTGCATAGCGCATATCCGATGTAACGGGTTGTTAGCTGATTCAGTGATATGTATGTACTTTCCATGATATATGTTCGTTTCCTTTCTTTGGTGACATGCACATGTTCCTTTGATGCCTTCTGTGCAATAGGGTATTGGTTTTACCTGAAGCTACCAGGCTTTGTCTGTACGCGAGCTAGCTCACAACAGTAATGCTTGCGCTTTAAGCGTGACATAAAACATCAATCACTTCTACTGCACTTAGATTCAGTCCGCCCACGAATCGCATAAAATCTGATTTATAGAGATAAAAACCTCACAGGTCACCTAATTACTTATTATAGAGAATTCACAGTAACACGCAGTCTTGCACAATTCTGAACCCCACAATAATTAATTTATAACATTGACTTACACCTAACATTGAGCTGATTTACGATAACTTCTTCTAGTATTACTAATAATTCTCAGAAATTCTATATGAAATGAATTAACGTAGTTTCAACTAATGTGGTTGGATTTGAGTACGAATTGAGAATGTCGGCTATGAGCAATTAGAACTCAGCATTTACGCCACTATTTATGTCTGCAAATTGCTCTTAGCTGCTATCAATCAGTTGATGACTGTCAGGTATGATTGAACTCAAACCCGAAAGTCTCAGCTCGCGAACGAGTCAGTACATGTAAATCGACAATTTATAAGAGCTAGTTAGCTTACCGACTATATTGTTATGTATTGTTATTTTGACAGTGAAAAAAGGGCTGCAAAGCAGCCCTCAAAGTAAATCGATCTGTTCACTCCACTCATCGATAGCCTCCGCTGAAAAATAGCGGCGCTTCGAAAGCCCAAACACATTTTCAAACTCGTACTCGTCCACTTCTTCAGAATAAATGAAGTTAGTGATTTGAAGTTCGAAAAGGAGAAACAATAAGCATCTCTCACCTGGCTCGAAATACTTCTTCCTGAACTCTTCAGGTAGTTGCTCCTTAAGCCCATCCGACAGAACAAATCCATTGGTGACAAACATTTCATTCTTATGTTCGTAGATATAGTCCAGAGTTTCTGGATTGAAATACCAGCAAACACGAAATTTGTCAGGCCATTCGGTACGTGTACTGCGTTTGAATTGATGTATAAACGTGATTTGCAGATCAGTGTTATTTGTCTTCTTAGTCATAGCTAAGTCCTCAGTTGGTAAACCTCAGAGTTAACTAGGCACGAAGAAAGGTAGTTCTAATGAAAAATAGAATACACTTATTATTAGTGTACTTTCTTAGGAGCTATGTTATTCAATTTATTGAAAATTATTTTCAACTCAGCTTTCCGTGTTTTCTCCTTAATCGAGTCTCTTCTTATTAGCCATTTTAATACTAGCCAACTAAAGTTTTCATAGAATGTTACTTGTCTCATTTGCGACGAACTTATAAATTCTCTAAAATAAAGGCCAAAGTCTATGACCATTGATTTGTAAGCTTCATATAAGTACAACTCATCATATAAATCATGTCTAATTGCATTTGATGCTTGTTCCCAGGTATTCAGTACATATCTTATTGCTATAGCATACTCATTACTTCGTTGTTCTGGTTGTGCCAACTCAGTAAAATTAAGCTCATTTCTCTTTGATATAGCTTCACCAACTTTTCTAACGTGCTTTATATATTCTTTATTATCTTGCAACCGTTTCTGAAAATCCAAAGAGTTAGCTTCTCTAGCAGTCTGACGTGAGTAAGCTAAATTTAATAACGCGGCTGATAGAGCGAGTGTCGCGGAAAGTAGAATAGCAATGGCAGAAATGAGTTTTTCATCAACTCGGTGTATTAAAAATATCCCTCCTAAAGAGGTTATTACTATTGCTGCTGCAAGAATGTAATTTAGCTTGGTTCTCTTTTTCAAAATTCACTCACAAAAAAAGAGCCATAAGGCTCTTCTTATATTCTTGATTATAAATTTGGTTAGGCAGTTGCGCCAAATCCCCAGTCTTCTTCTCTATACATAGGACACTCCCTACTTAAAACCGCATATTTTACAAAATATTAGTACCGATGTGATACAATTGTCAATATGAACATGTCGCAATCAAGGAAACAATAAATATACCGATAAAAAACTTGACAAATCAAACAATTACGTCAGAGTCACTGTAACTGCAACCGAAGTAAGCTTTAGCTA
>NZ_BAAJLP010000059.1:0-6756 GCF_057547795.1 Alteromonas sp. 4NH20-0104
ATTAAGCGACTGATTAATGTACTCTGACCCCTTTATTGTAGGAGGTGGAGTGTGGCCTATAAGCCGGGTTCTGTTCTCTTGCGAGTGGCAATCATTCCTCTAGGCCAGCAATCGCTCACTGGCTCAAGCAACCTACCCGCCTCCCGTGCGGGCCGCACGTATTAGAGGCCTATTTGGTCTTGCTCCGGGTGGAGTTTACCGTGCCACAAACTGTTGCCAGTTGCGCGGTGCGCTCTTACCGCACCCTTTCACCCTTACCGGCGCCGAAGCGCTTAGGCGGTTTACTCTCTGCTGCACTGGTCGTCGGCTCACGCCGCCCAGACGTTATCTGGCACCCTGCCCTCTGGAGCCCGGACTTTCCTCCCCTTTCTTACGAAAGCGGCGATTGCCTGGCCAACTCCGGCGCGCATTGTAGCTAAGTTCGCCGCCGCGCGCCATGGCTTATTTTGCCGGTAGATCAAAATAGAGGATGTGTAATTCTTCAGTGTGACTCAGCTCAACATTTTCGCCGCGGGCAAAGGCAACGCCATCGCCGGCTGATACAGTTTCACCATTGACCACTGCACTGCCTTCCACCACTTGCAGCCAGCCGATACGATTTGCATTGCCCGCATACTGCCAGTTGCTGTCATTAATCAGTTTTCCGGCCAGCACGCTGACATCCTGATAAATCGGTAGTGAATCACCCTCGCCGTGTTGTGAGAATATCAGTGCTGGCGCTGTAGCCGGTTCAAGTAAGCCGGCAAAGTGCTTTTGTACATAACCGGGCGCCACATTGGCCTGGTTGGGCACCACCCAGATTTGCAAAAACTGGACCGGCGCCTGATTACTGTGGTTAAACTCGCTGTGACGAATGCCGGTGCCCGCCGTCATTTTTTGCACATCGCCGGGGCGGATAACCGATTCATTGCCTTCGCTGTCTTTATGCGCCAGCTCACCGCTCAATACATAGGAAATGATTTCCATATTAGCGTGGCCATGTTCGCTAAACCCGCCACCGGGTTGCACTACATCCTGATTGATCACGCGCAGCGGGCCATGGCCCATATAACGCTCATCATAGTAGTGCCCAAACGAAAATGAATGCTGTGACTGTAGCCAACCTAAATTAACCTGGCCTCTTTCGGCCGCTTTACGAATATTCATAACAGGCTCCTTATTTGTGATAGGAAGAGTTTAACAGCAGCACAAATAAGGACAATAACCACAAATAAAGATACACTGTCGCGTATTTAGCAACAATAAAATACACTGATGAAAGGGGACCGTAATGGATAAACTGACCGCCATGCGCGCGTTTATTAGTGTGGCACGTCAGGGCAGCTTCGCCGGTGCGGCCCGGCACATGGGGCAGTCTAGGTCACAAATTAACCGTCAGGTACTGTGGCTGGAAGACTGCCTTGGGGTGAGTTTATTTAATCGCACCACCCGTAAAGTGGATTTAACCCATGCTGGTCAGGCCTATCTGGCCAATATTCTGCCAGTACTGGAAAACCTCGATGATGCTGAATTACAACTACAGGAAGACCAGCAAACCCTCTCTGGTACGATTAAAATTAACGCACCCATGTCGTTTGGGCTGACTCACCTCACGCCGGTGGTGCTGGATTTTATGCAGGCGTATCCACACATTCAGGTACAACTGGATTTATCAGACGAGAAGCGCGATCCGCTGTCGAACCAGTTTGACATGACACTGCGCATTGGCCCGCCAGAAACCAATCCCGCATTGATTGAGCACGACATTACCTATACTTCCCGCTGCATCTGCGCCGCACCGGCATTATTGCAGCGATTCGGTACACCAAGCTCACCGGATGAGCTAAAAGATTTGCCTTGCCTGCAATACGGCAATCTGGTGCATGGCAACTACTGGGATCTGTTGCATCAGAACAAATCGCAGAGGGTGCGTATTAATGGGGTATTAAGCTCTAATAACGGCGATGTGCTAAAACAAGCGGCTATTCAGGGAATGGGGCTGGCGCTGCTACCCACCTTTATTGTTGGTAAAGCCATCAAACAAGGACAACTGGTACCGGTACTGCCAGCCTGGCAACCGTCGCCGCTGTTGATTTCGTTACTGTATGCGCCGAATCGTCATATGGCCATGCGTTTAAGTGTTTTTGTTAAGTATATTCAGGCGGCCTTTGAAAGCGCTGAATTTTTGCTGGAAGGTTAAATTAAGTAAACCGCTGACCATAAATAAAAAGGCACCCCGTTGGCTTTCGCCTGAGTGTGCCTTAGTCATGCTCGGGCAGGCTGGGAGCCTGCCTGAAAGCCGATTAATTTGGCGTTATCGCGTTGTGATAAACGTCCTGTACGTCGTCACAGTCGTTGAGCATTTCCATGAACTTCTCGAACATGGGCATGTCATCTTCGCTGATTTCGACTTCGGTTTGTGGAATAAAGCTGATTTCTTCGGCTTCAAACTCCAGATCCGGTTTGGCGTCGGTCAGCGCGGTTTTGACTTTGTAAAATTCTGTATGTGGCGCGTAGACTGAAATTTTGCCGTCTTCACTTTCTACGTCGGTCACGTCTACGTCGGCTTCCATCAGGATTTCGAGAATTTCGTCTTCGTCGTCACCGGCAAAAATGAATATTGCCTGATGTTCGAACATGTGTGATACCGCGCCCTGTGCGCCAATTTTCGCACCGGTTTTAGTAAAACAGTTACGCACATCAGTAATGGTACGGTTGTTGTTGTCGGTCAGGCAGTCAACAATCACCATACAGTTACCCGGGCCAAACCCTTCGTAACGCGCGGGTACGAAATCTTCGCCAGCGCCGCCAGCGGCTTTATCGATAGCTTTATCGATAACATGGCTGGGCACCTGATCTTTCTTGGCTTTTTCCATCAGGCGTTTGAGCGACAGGTTGGTATCCGGGTCCGGGCCACCGTTTTTGGCGCACACGTAAATTTCTTTACCGTATTTAGAATAAACTTTAGTTTTGGCGCCAGCCGTTTTGGCCATGGCGTTTTTTCTTACTTCGAATGCTCTTCCCATCTTAGGTATCTCTTGTTGTTTCCAGCTTGGTCGCTACGCACATCATCCAGGCAGACAACTGCGTTTATGCAGGGCTCATGCCCCGATTTTAACGACTTTTATTATTTAAGGTAAGTGTTCTCTGCCCAAATATTCATGGGACTGCATTTCCTGGAGCCGGCTCAGACACCGTTTAAACTCAAAATTGAGCATGCCTTCGGTGTAGAGTGCTTCCAGGGCCACTTCGGCCGACATAATGAGCTTAACATGGCGTTCGTAAAACTCATCCACCATGGCAATAAAACGCCGTGCTACGTCGTCATTACCCTGCCCCATCTGCTTGACGTTAGCCAGCAGTACCGTATGGTAGCAACGACTCAGTTCAATGTAGTCTGACTGACTGCGAGGACCTTCGCACAACACTTTAAAGTCGATCATTAATACGCTGTCGGAGTCGCGCAGGGTTTGCAGGGTGCGGTGATTAATTTCGATAGTGGCGTCTTGATCGCCTTCACCGTGGGCCAGTTGTACAAAATAGTTATTCAGGTTAACCAACGCCTGTTCGTCCAATGGATAATGGAAGATCTCCGCTTGTTTAAGCGTACGCAGGCGATAATCCACTCCGCTGTCGACATTCACCACATTACAGTGTTTGTTGATCAGCGCGATGGCCGGTAAGAAACGTGCACGCTGCAAACCATTGCGATACAGCTCATCGGGTACGATATTAGACGTAGCCACCAGCACTATACCCTGGGCAAATAATGCTTCCATCAGGGTGCCGAGGATCATGGCATCCGTAATATCAGAGACGAAAAATTCATCAAAGCAGATAATCCGGGTCTCACCCGCCAGCTTAGTGGCAATAATTTCCAGAGGATCCTGCTTACCGCCGAGCAGTTTAAGCTCTTCATGCACGCGGTGCATAAAGCGGTGAAAATGCACGCGCATTTTATTTTCGAAGGGCAAACACTGAAAAAAGGTGTCAACCAGATACGTTTTGCCGCGGCCAACCCCGCCGTAAAAATAAATGCCCTGTACCGGCGCTGCGGCAGGCTTACTGCCAAACAGTGATTTCAGCTTGTTGGCAAAACCGCCTTGCGAAGCAGGCTGATGAAGTAAATCTTCGTATAATCGCTGCAACTCGCGAACGGCAGTCTCCTGCGCCGGATCGTGCTTAAAGTCCTCACGGGTCAGGTCTTGCTGATATTTTTCCCAAGGCGTCATCGCCTGCTGTTCTCCTGTAGAGACTGATTTCTTCACATAAGGCCCGGTAGCAGACCATCGACGTTAAGCTGACAGGAATAAACACATGATTGATGTTAACTTGCCAGCACAACTCAGTGTATTGCCACACTGACTGGTTGGGCGTCTCAGCCCTGAATGGAGTGCTATTATGCCTTAAATTTGCACTAACACCAACGCAACACCGTATAAAGCAGCGGATAGTGCACCGGTTCGACCAAACCAGACCAGCATGACTACCTGAAAAGGGCCATTAACGACACATTTTGCCACAATAAGTCAGCGCAAAATGCGTTAGCTCTTGCTATAGTCTCAGTTATGCATAGTATGCAGCATACTAAGCAATTACTGTCGAAGTTTGGCAGCGGGAAAAACCCTGAAGCCCTGTGGTTTGTTCCCGGTAAACAGTTACATTGGAGAAAATAATGGAAGTGGTTATCCCCTTAGCAATGCTGGCAATTGGCTTAATAATTGGTTTTTTTGTTGCCCGGTTTATGTACACCAAAGAAGGGGCCGTTAAAGCCAACGAGGCCGCCGAAAAGGCGATTAAGGAATTGCTCGCTCAACAGTCTCAGCATCACGTTTTTCAGGTAAAACAATCTATCGAGGCTATTGAAAAACAATGTAATGGCCTTAAACAGAGTTTATCTGAATACGAAGACCTGCTTGAAACCACGGATTCAGACGCTGCACCGGCCGTACCGTTTTTCGGCGAACATACTACCGCCTATCTACGGAACAATATAAAAGGTGCAGAAAAGAATAAACAGAACGCGAACAGCGATACCCAACCTCTGGATTTTGCTAACCAAAGTTCTGGGTTATTTGTCGGCAATACTGTACCACCTGCCGCAGAGAAAAAATAACCGACGGAACTTTTAAGGCAAACATATAGTCTGTGGGTAAGTAATTGCGATTCGCAATGAGACTAGGAGTGTATGTGTCTATGAATAAGTCTTTTCGAAAGCTTGTGTTGGTATCAGCCGTTGTTACCAGTACTCTGGGGATGTCTGTATCCACGCAAGCTGCTCTTCCCTTTTTTAGTGACAGCAAGAAAGAAGTGCCTACGCTGGCTCCCATGCTGGAGGAAGCGATGCCGGCGGTGGTTAGCATTGCGGTGGAAGGTACCCAAACTTCTCGCCAGCAAGTACCTGAAATGTTCCGTTACTTCTTTGGCGGACCTTCAGAGCAAGCTCAGGAACGCCCGTTCCGCGGTCTAGGGTCTGGTGTCATTATTGATGCCGACAAAGGTTATATCGTTACTAACGCCCACGTGGTAGCTAATGCGGATGAGATCACCGTTAAGCTCACCGACGGCCGTGAGTTTACGGCTAAGAAACTGGGTGCCGACGAACAAAGTGACGTGGCGCTGTTAAAAATTGAATCTGACGACCTCACCGCACTGCCGCTCGCTGATTCAGATAAAGCCCGCGTGGGGGATTTTGTGGTGGCCATTGGTAACCCGTTTGGCCTGTCGCAAACAGTAACGTCAGGTATTGTAAGTGCGCTGGGACGTTCCGGCCTGAACATTGGTGGTTATGAAGACTTCATTCAAACCGACGCTGCTATCAACCGAGGTAACTCGGGTGGCGCACTGGTTAACCTGCACGGTGAACTGGTCGGTATTAACACCGCAATCTTTGGCCCCAATGGTGGCAACGTGGGTATCGGCTTTGCGATCCCGGCTAACATGATGAAAAGCCTGGTGGATCAGATCGCAGAATTCGGTGAAGTTCGCCGCGGCTTGTTAGGTATTCTGGGTAGCAATGTCGACCAGGGCCTGGCCGAAGCCATGAACTCCGAGGTGAACAAAGGAGCTTTTGTCAGCGAGGTTCAACCTGATTCAGCGGCCGATAAAGGCGGTATTAAAGCTGGTGACATTATCATTGCAGTAAACGACAAAGAGCTTCGTAGCTTTGCCGAACTGCGTGCCAAAATCGCCAGCATGGGCGCTGGTGCTGAGGTCGAGCTTACGGTTGTGCGTAAAGGCGAGAAGCTGACGCTGGATGTTATCCTGGATGACGCAACCCAAAACGAAGTGGTTGCTGAGCAAATCCACCCGGCTCTGCAAGGCGCAACACTGATTAACGGTGAAGATGCCGACGGTAACGCAGGCGTACTGGTTAGCGAGATTGCTGAAGGTTCACCGGCGCTGCGTATTGGCCTGCGTGAAGAAGACGTAGTGTTGCAAGTAGGCCGTCAGCGGGTAACTAACGTGATGGAATTCCGTGACGCCATCGAAAACACCAAAGGTGTTATCGCTATGAACGTCCGTCGTGGTAATGCCTCACTGTACGTAGTTATTCGCCAGTAATTAAGGTTTAGCATTGATGTAAGGCGGCCTCAGTGCCGCCTTTTTTGCGGCTGTTATTTGTGGAATTTGTGTACTGCAAAAAATTTATGTCATACCAGCCAAGATTATCCAGTCATGCCGGCCCAAATCTTTATGTCATCCCGGCCACCGAGCCGGTATCTCCTTGTCACCTGTCTACCTGCTGATGTTCTTTTGGGTGAGTAAAACTGTTCG
>NZ_BAAJLP010000060.1:0-5219 GCF_057547795.1 Alteromonas sp. 4NH20-0104
TGCGCTATTGACTTACAACGCGCAGGTACCATAATTAGGTATATATTGGTACTTGGAGAAACCAGATGGCTAAAAACACCAGCATTACCCTTGGAGACCATTTTGATGGCTTTATTGCTAGCCAAATTCAAACTGGTCGGTACGGTTCAGCAAGCGAGGTAATTCGTACAGCTCTTCGCTTGCTAGAAACACAGGAAACCAAATTAAACACTCTGCGTCAATTACTTGTAGCAGGTGAAGAAAGCGGCGATGCTGAATACGACCTTGAGCATCTGATATCAGAACTAGACGGTGAATTAAAAGAGTGAAACCGTTTACGTTAACCGTACTAGCAAAATCAGATCTAAAAGATATCGCATTGTTCACACAACGAAAATGGGGCCGAGAACAGCGTAATGTTTATCTTAAACAATTCGACGATTCATTTTGGATGTTGTCTGAAAATCCCGATATTGGCAAAAGCTGCGACGAAATAAGAGATGGATACAGAAAGTTTCCTCAAGGTAGCCATGTTATTTTCTACAAACAAACGGGCAGTCAGGAAATTCTGATCATAAGAATCCTTCATAAAAGTATGGATGTAAATCCTGTACGCTTTGGCGCATAACACCCACATAAGGGGCAGTAACACGTGGGCTAAAATCCGAGCGAAGCGACAGAGCCCACGTGTTACTGTCCCAGCGAGCCTGCGAGCGGCTTAATGTGATTGTTATAGCTCGGCAATGTGCGACAACGTTTCTGGGTGTCGCTGTACAAGTTTGAGTAGCGTAATTGCCTGTCCATTAGGAGCACTTCTACCCTGCTCCCAATTTTCAAGAGTACGAGACGAAGTGTGAAGTAAACGAGCGAAAACACCACGCGACATATTGAATTGCTCTCTAATGTTTACGATTTCATCTGGAGAGATATTCAATTCAGTTATATCGCTAATTTGATGGGTTTTTAGTGTTAATTTGCCCTCTGAATGCTTTTTGGCTTCAGCCAAAGCTGAACTTAACTCAGAGAAAAGATCACGGTTGCTCATTACGCCATGCCTCCATAAAAGCTTTTAGCTGTTTCTTTTGTTCTGCATTTAGATCAGACATTTCATTTTTGCCATAAATAGTTAGCAGATAGAAACGCCTCTTCTCATCAAAGTAATAGTAAATTACACGCGAGCCTCCACGCTTTCCCTTACCTCTGCCCGCTATACGAACTTTACGCAATCCGCCAGTTCCTTGGATTACATCTCCTTGTTTAGGGTTGGCCATTAGATCAGCTTGAAAGAGTCTAAATTCCTCCTCATTGATATAAGTGTCCCGAAATTTTTCAAAAATTGATGATTCAATAAATACACTTTTCATACAAAAAGTCTACGCGAACTGCGTATAAAAGGCAATTAACTATACGCATTTAGCGTACAGATATTTGAGGTGCGGAGAAAACAAGAGCTATAACGCCCGCATAACGGGCAATAACACGTAGGCTAAAATTGGAGCGAAGCGACTGAGCCTACGTGTTATTGTCCCAGCGAGCCTGCGAGCGAGTTAATGCGTTTGTGTACGCCCAGCATGGGCATGAACTAATGAGGTGAAAGTCCTCTGTAGGAAGATCACCGTTGTTTAACACTTTGTTATTCAACGCTAACTACTAGCGAATGGCAAGGGCTAAATCGCGAGAGATAGTCTGGAGGAAGCCGCTAGCAAATCTGCGAGCTGATGAACAAGAACATCATATGAGGCGTAGGCTGAAGGTGAGTTGGCACAAGACGACGAAACCATGTGATCTAACGGCCACCGTAAATGATGCAGCAGTGCAGAGACAGTGTATGCTCTTATCTGGGGAGATCTGCTTTACGAGCGGTCGGTCACTACCAGTGAGGCTCTGGTTTACAAGTGCCTTGGCGCAGAGGAAAGGCATCATCCACTGCGAGCGAATTCGATGCAAACCGATAGCGCTGTCAAAGGTAACTATGGCGGTGATAAAGCAGAAGTCAGCAGACGGCATAGTAGCCAAATGCCCAGTGTAATGGCTGGGACACGGTGAAGGCCGGAACATTTAGAACAAAGGAGGAGCCTTGTCAGACTTGAACACACGAATGCCGTCCGGTAATGACGTGACTCAGCGTACTGATGAGCAGCCAGCCGTTAGTGCAGATCTACTCGAACTTATTCTCCAGCCTTCCAATATTGTGGCGGCTTGGAAACAGGTTCGAGCCAATAAAGGGGCAGCTGGCATTGATGGAATGACCATTGATGACTTCCCCGCTTGGGCAAACGCCGGAAACTGGAAACGTATTATGACTGAGCTTCGCTCAGGCCAATACCAACCTTCACCGGTGAAACGCGTTGAGATTGACAAACCTGATGGCGGAAAACGTCAATTAGGGATCCCAACTATCGTTGATCGTGTGATCCAACAAGCGATTGCCCAAGTCCTTACGCCTATTTTCGACCCAACCTTCTCAGATAATAGCTTTGGGTTCAGGCCACATCGAAATGGGCAGCAAGCAGTGAAGCAGGTAAACAGTATTATCAAAACGGGACGCCGTTTTGCCGTGGATGTTGATCTGTCTAAGTTCTTTGACCGAGTTAATCACGATTTACTCATGACCTACCTTGGCTATAAAGTGAAGGATAAGCGATTGCTTAAACTGATTAAACGCTACTTACGAGCTGGGGTTATCGATAACCAGTTTTATAGTGAGAGTCGAGAAGGTGTACCTCAGGGCGGGCCATTATCGCCTCTACTGGCAAACATCATGCTCGACCCGTTGGACAAAGAGCTTGAGAAACGGGGTCACAAATTTGCCCGATATGCGGACGATTTTACCATATTGGTAAAGACGCCCCGTTCGGGTGAGCGCGTGCTCAATAGTATCAGCAGATTCTTGAGTCACCGTTTGAAATTGGTTGTTAATACAACCAAAAGCCACGTCGTTAAAACCAGTGAAAGCAAATTCCTTGGATTTACCTTCAAGGCAGGCCGCATTCAATGGCATCCAAAGACCCTGTTGAAGTTTAAGCAACAGGTCAGCCGGTTAACGAACCGTAACTGGGGCGTGTCGATGCATTACCAACTCTTTAAGCTCAGCCAGTATTTACGAGGCTGGATAAATTACTTTGGTATCGCCAGTGGGTATCAGCGATGCGTAGAACTGGATCATTGGATCCGGCGCAGAGTGCGAATGGCTTACTGGCGTCAGTGGCGAAAACCGCGTACCAAGGTACGAAACTTAATGAAACTGGACGTGCATGTTCAAGCTGCGGTTGCATGTGGTATCACCAGCAAAGGGCCATGGCGAAGTGCAAAATCTCCGGGGATCAATCAGGCACTATCACTTGATTACCTAAAATCCGAAGGGCTTTATTCACTACGCGATGGATGGGTTGCCCTTCACTATCCTAAATGAAACGCCCTGTGCGGAGCCGCATGCAGGGTGTTGTGGGGGCTGGAGGCTAGATACCTCCGGCTACCCGATTAGATGCCATCTCTAAAGATGAGCAATACATTTAATTTCAATTTTGAGTTCAGGCTGAACAAGTGCCGCTACTTGTACAACTGTTTGACTAACTTCAGGCATACCGCCATATGCAGATTCCCTTTGTCCATAAACAGTTTCAACGTTTCCCATCAATTCGTTCATATTAGTAACAAAGAAGGTTTCATCTACGATATTACTCATATCCGCCCCGAACTGTGACAAGACATCCTTCATATTTGAATAAGCAATAGCTGTTTGTTCGGCAATATCTAATGGAACCGAACCGTTGCTATCGATTCCTACTTGTCCTGCCATGTAAAGAATATTTCCAACTCGAGTACCTTGTGCAATGAAATCCTTGAATGGGCCACTTCGATAAGTTTTCTTTTCAATTGCCATTTTGAATTTTCCTCTAAGTTTATGAGCATCTAACACCCACATAAGGGGCAGTAATACGTGGGCTAAAATCCGAGCGAAGCGACAGAGCCCACGTGTTACTGTCCCAGGGAGCTTGCGACCGACTTTATGTGATTGTTAGCTACCATACTGCTCGTAGGCGTCCTCCAACAAGAGTAACAATTGGATAGGTTCGTATAAAATACTAAATGAGTATGAAACCACTGCTAGGATAGCGTAGACCCACGCAAAATAAATCGAATATTTGTGAACCCAGCTATAGGGCTTTAAATATGGCTTGACAGATGATCGCATTATTATCCCCACAGAGATTAATACTACGGTGAAAAATGAAAGCCCCTTTATCGGCGCAGAAAAACCCTCTAAGAAAAAACCATAAATAGTTATTCCTAAAATAACTCCACCAATAAAAATAACATAAGTCCCAGTAGCACCTGTAAAGTACGAAAGATGCTTTGAAATATTGTTTATAGTTTCGAGCTTCTCTTTGTCTGCTGAATAGATAAACATAATTAGAGACCAAACGATGAACACGGGGGTGGTTGATGATACCAGTTTGCTTGCAAGCATATCGTCTATGCCAACAATATCTCCCAAAATTGGATACTGGGTGGTTAAGGCTGAAATCCAGTCATAAGCTGGTGATGAAATAAATGGGCCCACAAGAAAGAACCCGATTGACGCAGATATGATTAATACTATTAGACAATAAAACAGAGAAAGCATCCTTGACTCCCTTTTCGAAGAACTAATATTTGACCGGTAGCTAACGCCCCAAGCAGGGGCAATAACACGTAGGCTATAATTCGGAACGAAGTGACGGGAGCCTACGTGTTAGTGTCCCGCTGCCTTGGTTTGTTAGCTGCCTTCCTTTGTTCTACTTCCTTTTTTGCATCCTTTCGCCAATCTTGGATTGGGTTCGGTGCTGGATGCTTATATTGCTTTAACATTGAGCCAAGCAGTCTATTTTTTCTATCGATCGAAAGCGTTTTATCTTGAACTTTTCCCAGTAAACTGTCCCTTCGAGCCATATAATCACGTAACTCCTCATTCGTTTCTGGAGTGAAACTTTCGGAAGCAAACTCTGAATTCCATTTATCTACTAAAATTGCTTCTTCTCTTACAGCTTTTCGCAAAGAGTTATTGAGAATAAATAGTTTAACTAGCTTCCAGAGCAATAGGTCTCTAAAAACAAGGATTGCTGGCATGATAATATATGTCGCTAACCCTGCTGCCAGAACTTTAAATATCGAAGTCCAAGTAATGTCCATGCTTCCTCCAGGCAGCTAACTTCTAAATATGGGGCACAAACAGGCAGGCTACAATGGCGAAGCCGCCT
>NZ_BAAJLP010000061.1:0-4685 GCF_057547795.1 Alteromonas sp. 4NH20-0104
TATACCTGGACGGTTTTTGATTATTCCAGAGGTATCAATGATTGTTTCGTACTTCGTTAGAGAAGACGTAATTCATGTTCTCAGGGTTTTACACCAGAAGCAAAAATTTCCTGTAGGCAACTAACTTTAAGCTTTGGGGCGCAGACATGGCGCTATACTCCGAAGGAGCGCCGTGTTTGTGTCCCTCTTGAGCGCTTTGTTATGCTTAATTTCCTGAAGTTGGAAAATGTGCATTTATTTTATATTTAAAGACTTCCTTATTTTCGACTGAGCACGTTGTTGTCATTGATAGCAAAGAGTCCTTTTCAGGCTTTGTTGTGAGAATGTAGTATTGAGGATTGAAAAAGTGCCCCTCGGAACCTTTTAACGAAAAAGAAAAAGAGCCAGTTTCTCTTCCTTCGTTAGCGACTTCCATCGGGTTTCCTAGCGCAACCTTTTGAGAAATTTCATACTTACAATTTAAAGGCTTTTTATCGTCATTATTTATATAGTCAAATTGAAATCCGTACCAAGTACAAGGTTTATTTTGGCCACTTCTATTACACTGCCCTTGGCCTGTTATGTAAACATCTTCGGTGGTGTGACAAACCCAACCAAAAGATTTCCCATCGGTACAAGCAAGGCCTGACTTAAAATTACTTATATCAAGAGCCCAAGAGTTAACGCAGACTAAAGAAAGCAATGTGAAAATAATTACTCGCAAATTTTCTCCTTGGGCATAACGCCTCAATAACCGGCGCAGCTTTGCTGCGTCCGGCGCCGCAGGCGCATAGTTAATGGACTTGTTATGTTTCATAGCTGCACCGGCTTTAACCACAGGCTAATGAACGCAGCACCTACACTGAGAGAATTAGCCACTAACAACCAGAGAAATGCCTTACTTTTAAACCTGAACTCTGGAGAAAACCATTTTTTATAGACAGCACCCTCGAGCAGGCCATTTACCAAACAGCCAAGAACAAAAGTTGCACCCCATGTAATTGGATTAAACGTGCCCCAGCTAAAAGCCCAGTTTATGACTGAGCCTGGAAATAGCTCCCAGCCTATGCCAGCTAAAGGTATTAAAATTATACCCGCAATAGCAGAAACAGCATTTGCAGATACTGTAGCGATTGAAGCCTTTTTGGTCGGAAGAGTAAAAAGCCATCTTATAAAGAAAAATTCAACTAACAGCCCAATACAAATGGCCCACCATGAAAAAAGGCGTGTTTCTAAATAAAGTGCCGGCCAAACAACATTTGCGTAAGCAGCAGTTGGCAGAAGTAAAAGTGTAAATATCAGATGCCTACGCACCATCTCTCCTTGAAACATAACGCCCTAATTTGGCGGCGCAAACGCGTGGGCTATACTGCGAAGCAGAGCCCGCGTGTTTGTGTCCCCAACATTTGTTTGTTAGGTGCATTACTGACTTCGCTCGTTAAAGTCCCACCAGGTTACTTTATAACCAGCTGCTACTGTAAATTTAATGTGCTGCTGCTCGCTTTTGTATAGAAACATTGCTTCGCAACCATCTTCGGGATTAGGTATGGGAGTAAGGTACTCCAAATCCCAGCCCTTTCTTTCAATATGTTCAACAACTCTAGATTTTTGATATTCATAGTCTGTACTGCATGCAATCGACGGTTCAAAAATCAGTTCTATTATAATAATGACGATTAAAGCGAGTAAGCTGTAGGAGATTACTCTGGTCAAAGAAAACATCCTATCCATGAAGCTTTTAGCTGAACTCAAGATGCACCTAACGCCTAAATATGGGGCACAAATAGGCAGGCTATAATGGCGAAGCCGCCTGCGTGTTTGTGTTCCAGCCCGCCAACGGGCGACATAATTTTTTTGTTAGGCACCACTGTATAGGCCTTTCAATGTCTCAAAATCTTTATTCATAAATAGAGTTAAAGCTTGTTTCGCTTGGTCTATCGAAAAACTCTGGGTATCTAATGAGACTATTCCCTGCTTTTTAATAAGACCGAATAAAGAAGATACTTCTCCGGGGTAATTACATTCAGATATAAACTGTAGTTTCGCGCTAGTTTTGACTCCTGATACCCATATCAGCAATGTCTTGTCATTACTTTCTACGGATAATGTTGGAGCCACTTTTTGAAGCTGTTCGGCTCTTTCTATCTCTCCAGCCCAATCGAAACTTTCGAATTGTTCCAACACTTCACGAGAGCCAGCGGATAATATTTCTTCAAACTCATCATGGGTATGGTGTGCGTATTGTAGGTAGATATTCATTCTTCCCTCCTTGGCGCCTAACGCCCCAAGCAGGGGCAAGTACATGCAGGCTAAAATACGGAACGAAGTGACGGGAGCCTGCATGTAATTGTCCCGCTGACTTGGTTTGTATGGATAATTCTTCCCTAAATTCCCCACAACTTTTTCAAAGATGGGTAAAGTGAGGCCCAGACTTTGGCTGCAACCAAAGTTGGCTGTGTGGTAGTTCGATGACTTGCAGGCTCCTCAATTGAGAGACCGATAACAAACATGAACGCCACGCAGTGCTCCAAGCAACATACTCGAATAGTCGACTGGGCCCCGAGCTCGCATTTAGCAAACCAGAGTTAGCTTATTATGAATAAAACCGAAGCGCAAAACATTAACGCCGGCGTTGATACCGGTAAAGATTTCCTTGATATCCATATTCGTCCTTTCAATGAATATTTTAAAGTTACCAACGATAAAAGAGGTATTTCAGAAGCTATCAAGCGATTGAAAAAATTGGATCTTAAACGTGTAGTCATTGAGGCAACAGGACGATATGAAGTGGCTTTTATTACCGCTTGTGCAAAAGCCGATATACCTTTTAGCGTGGTGAATCCTGTACATATAAAACGCTTTGCGGGTGCCATTGGCCGTAAAGCCAAAACAGATAAACTAGATGCAGCATTGATTGCTCATTTTAGTGAACTAATACAGCCTCCCCTGTCCACGTCGAAGCCAGATAACATGAAGAAAATGGCTGATATCGTGGCACGCAGGAGTCAGCTTCTTGAGATGCAAACTCGGGAGAAAAACCGACTTCAAATTATGCCCACAAACGTTCATCCCAGCATCAAAGCTTTGCTCTTAGTGTTGAAAAAGCAAATTCAAAAAATGGACGATGAACTGGCTCATCTCATTGAAAGCTGTCCGGAATTTAAAGCGAAAAGTGAGCTTGTTCAAAGTATGCCGGGAATAGGCAAAGTCTCCGCGGCTGCACTTATTAGCTACCTGCCAGAATTAGGATTAATGAACAATAAAGAAGTCGCAGCATTGGTTGGTGTAGCGCCTATGAACAAAGAAAGTGGCAAATATAAAGGCAAGCAGGTTACTCAGGGCGGACGTCACCAGGTTCGCACTGTCTTGTTCATGGCGATGATGTCGGCGATGCAATGCAACGCCAAATTCAAATCCACTTATGAACGCTTAGTCGCAGCAGGCAAACCTAAAAAAGTAGCGATTATTGCCTGCGTTAGAAAGATGATTGTCATCCTCAATTCGATGGTTAGAGATGGCGTCATGTGGGAAGAAAAAAACTTTTAAATTCAGGGTTGACGCCATAGTCGTTTGTTAGGTATGCACTACTGCGCATGATTCAGTGCTAATTTCACTGCTTCAAAAGAGTCTTTACCTACTTCCCGTTTTGGAATCACAAACGCCGTTGCGGGAGTGTTATAAATGAAAATATAGTCTTCATTACTTTCTATTTTCTCCAGCGCGTCCCAAGTAAACTGGCTGCTGCTATTAGCCGTTGACTCACTTACTCCAACATCAGAAATAACAACTTTATGCTCGCAAAAAACTTCCTTTTGAAATACCTCAGCACACTTCCTAGCGTAACGTTTGTATGCAAAAAACGTCCATAAGTAAGAAGCCAAAGCCCCGAGAACTCCTCCAATATAGAAGCTAATTTTGCCAGTACTTAACGCAAATACTGAAAAGGCTAATAATAAGACAACAGGAGTTACATACAGATTTATGATTTTACGCCGCTGATATGGTTTACAATTCGCGAGATGATGATCATTGAACGCGACTAAATCATCTTTTGTATTGGTGTACCTAACTTCCATGACACTTCCTTGCATACCTAACTTCTAAATATGGGGCACAAACACGTAGGCTAAACTGCGAAGCAGAGCCTGCGTGTTTGTGTCCCAGCCCGCCCCGGCGGGCGTCATAATTTTTTTGTTAGGTGCGTGCATGATTAAAAAAATGCTCCGCTTGCTTTGCCAAAACTGGCAACTGACCAAAATCAGTTACGATACTTGAACTTACCTGCCATTCCTCGGGATGTCCATGCAGGTCACTTAGCTGAAAAGAAATACGAACCTCTCCTAACGATGAGCAAGTAGCAGAAATACTAAATTGGTTTTCTAAAGACTGCCACTCGATTACTGATATCCATGGTTTGGAAAATGAAGCGAGTTTATTTAACCAATTAGAAATGCCGGATTCATCAGTATAGGTGCACACTCGCACCGATGCTGACAGAACACCAGACAAATGAACCGTAACGTACTCTGACTCAGGCTTAGAGAATCTGAGTGAGTTGTTCGATATCGATGAATCTATAGAAAATTCCATTTATCTCCAGAGCACCTAACGCCCCACTTAGGGGCAAATACACGCAGGCTAAAATTGGAGCGAAGCGACTGAGCCTACGTGTATTTGTCCCAGCCCGCTCGCGGGCGACTACAGTG
>NZ_BAAJLP010000062.1:0-2911 GCF_057547795.1 Alteromonas sp. 4NH20-0104
ATGGAAGCTATTTAGGGTTGTATGGTTAAGTGACTAAGCGTATACGGTGGATGCCTTGGCAAATAGAGGCGATGAAGGACGTGTAAGTCTGCGAAAAGCTGTGGTGAGCTGACAAAACGCATTTGAGCCACAGATGTCCGAATGGGGGAACCCACACATTTATGTGTATCGTTAACTGAATTCATAGGTTAACGAGGCGAACGAGGGGAACTGAAACATCTAAGTACCCTTAGGAAAAGAAATCAACCGAGATTCCCTGAGTAGCGGCGAGCGAAAGGGGAGCAGCCGATAAGCAAAGTATTAGTGGAATCTTCTGGAAAGTTGAGCGATACCGGGTGATAGCCCCGTACATGAAGATGCTTTGTTTACATATTAAGTAGGTCGGGACACGTGTTATCCTGACTGAAGATGGGGGGACCATCCTCCAAGGCTAAATACTCCTATTTGACCGATAGTGAACCAGTACCGTGAGGGAAAGGCGAAAAGAACCCCTGTGAGGGGAGTGAAATAGAACCTGAAACCGTATACGTACAAGCAGTGGGAGCCTTTAGGGGTGACTGCGTACCTTTTGTATAATGGGTCAGCGACTTATATTTAGTAGCAAGGTTAACCATGTAGGGGAGCCGTAGCGAAAGCGAGTGTTAACTGCGCGTCTAGTTGCTAGGTATAGACCCGAAACCCGGTGATCTAGCCATGGGCAGGTTGAAGGTTGAGTAACATCAACTGGAGGACCGAACTCACTAACGTTGAAAAGTTAGGAGATGACTTGTGGCTGGGGGTGAAAGGCCAATCAAACCGGGAGATAGCTGGTTCTCCCCGAAATCTATTTAGGTAGAGCCTCGGACGAATTCCTTTGGGGGTAGAGCACTGTTAAGGCTAGGGGGTCATCCCGACTTACCAACCCTTTGCAAACTCCGAATACCAAAGAGAACTATCCGGGAGACACACGGCGGGTGCTAACGTCCGTCGTGAAGAGGGAAACAACCCAGACCGCCAGCTAAGGTCCCAAAATATTGCTAAGTGGGAAACGATGTGGGAAGGCCCAGACAGCTAGGAGGTTGGCTTAGAAGCAGCCACCCTTTAAAGAAAGCGTAATAGCTCACTAGTCGAGTCGGCCTGCGCGGAAGATGTAACGGGGCTAAGCAATATACCGAAGCTGCGGCAGCATACTTGTATGCTGGGTAGGGGAGCGTTCTGTAAGCCGTTGAAGGTGAACTGTGAAGTTTGCTGGAGGTATCAGAAGTGCGAATGCTGACATGAGTAACGATAATGCGGGTGAAAAACCCGCACGCCGGAAGACCAAGGTTTCCTGTCCCATGCTAATCAGGGCAGGGTAAGTCGGCCCCTAAGGCGAGGCAGAAATGCGTAGTCGATGGGAAACGGGTTAATATTCCCGTACTTATATAATCAGTGATGGAGGGACGGAGAAGGCTAAGCAAGCTTGGCGTTGGTTGTCCAAGTGAAAGTGCGTAGGGAGTGAGATTAGGTAAATCCGGTCACACAATCCTGAGACACGAGACGAGCCACCAAGGTGGTGAAGTTGTTGATGCCCTGCTTCCAGGAAAATCTTCTAAACTTATGATTATGTAAACCGTACCCCAAACCGACACAGGTGGTCAGGTAGAGAATACTAAGGCGCTTGAGAGAACTCGGGTAAAGGAACTCGGCAAAATTGTACCGTAACTTCGGGAGAAGGTACGCCCCTGATGGTGATAAGACTTGCTCTTTGAGCTGTCGGGGGCCGCAGTGACCAGGTGGCTGGGACTGTTTATTAAAAACACAGCACTCTGCTAACTCGAAAGAGGACGTATAGGGTGTGACACCTGCCCGGTGCCGGAAGGTTAATTGATGGGGTTAGCGTAAGCGAAGCTCTTGATCGAAGCCCCGGTAAACGGCGGCCGTAACTATAACGGTCCTAAGGTAGCGAAATTCCTTGTCGGGTAAGTTCCGACCTGCACGAATGGTGTAACCATGGCCACGCTGTCTCTACCCGAGACTCAGTGAAATTGAAATCGCAGTGAAGATGCTGTGTACCCGCACCTAGACGGAAAGACCCCGTGAACCTTTACTACAGCTTGGCACTGAACATTGAACCTACTTGTGTAGGATAGGTGGGAGGCTTCGAAGCATAGACGCTAGTTTATGTGGAGCCGTCCTTGAAATACCACCCTGGTATGTTTGATGTTCTAACGTTGGCCCCTTATCGGGGTTGCGGACAGTGTCTGGTGGGTAGTTTGACTGGGGCGGTCTCCTCCCAAATAGTAACGGAGGAGCACGAAGGTTAGCTAATCACGGTCGGACATCGTGAGGTTAGTGCAATGGCATAAGCTAGCTTAACTGCGAGACAGACACGTCGAGCAGGTACGAAAGTAGGTCATAGTGATCCGGTGGTTCTGTATGGAAGGGCCATCGCTCAACGGATAAAAGGTACTCCGGGGATAACAGGCTGATACCGCCCAAGAGTTCATATCGACGGCGGTGTTTGGCACCTCGATGTCGGCTCATCACATCCTGGGGCTGAAGTCGGTCCCAAGGGTATGGCTGTTCGCCATTTAAAGTGGTACGCGAGCTGGGTTTAGAACGTCGTGAGACAGTTCGGTCCCTATCTGGTGTGGGCGTTGGATGATTGAGGGGAGCTGCTCCTAGTACGAGAGGACCGGAGTGGACGAACCGCTGGTGTTCGGGTTGTTTTGCCAAAGGCATTGCCCGGTAGCCAAGTTCGGAATCGATAACCGCTGAAAGCATCTAAGCGGGAAGCGAGCCCCAAGATGAGTCATCCCTGCACGTAAGTGCTGGAAGGGTTGTTATAGACTATGACGTTGATAGGCAGGGTGTGGAAGCGTTGCAAGGCGTTAAGCTAACCTGTACTAATTGCCCGAGAGGCTTAACCATACAACGCCTAAATGGCTTT
>NZ_BAAJLP010000063.1:0-2740 GCF_057547795.1 Alteromonas sp. 4NH20-0104
TATGGATAATGGCCCGGAGCTAATTTCGGCGACACTGACAGATTGGTGCGATACCCATAATATTGAACTGGTTTATATCCAGCCAGGTAAGCCACAGCAAAATGGTTTTGTTGAACGCTTTAACGGTTCATTCCGCAGAGAGTTTCTGGATGCCTACTTGTTTGAAAATCTCAATCAGGTAAGAGAAATGGCTTGGTTCTGGCGACTGGATTATAACGAAGAAAGAACACATGAAAGTCTGGGTAACCTGCCTCCGGCAGCTTACCGAGCAAAACTGGAAAACTCTAATTTAGAAGTGTCCCATTAAAGGGGAAGTGGACAGTAGCAGTAGCTCGATATCGGCTTCAGGTTGGCTGAGCATTTCAAGGCTTTTCATTACGTATTCGAACACATTAAGGTCGTTGGCTTTGGCCGTTTCGATGATGCTGTAGAGGATAGCACTTGCGTTAGCGCCGGTTGCTGTCTGGCTGAACAACCAGTTTTTCCGGCCAATGACGAACGGTTTTATTGCTCGCTCTGCACGGTTGTTATCGATGTTCAGTTGCCCATCTAGTGTGTAGCGTTCCAGTTTATGCCATTGATTCAGACAGTATTGTATCGCTTCGCCCAGTTTGGTTTTGGGCAGCACTTGTTGTGCAGATTTGTTCAGCCAGGTATGCAGTTGGTTGAGTAGCGGCAGACTTTTCTCTTGCCGGAGGGTATAGCGCTCTTCTGCTGTGTGTTGTTTTAACTGTGTTTCGATACGATAGAGTTTCTGGATATGGTTTAGTGCCCAGTCTGCTTTGCCGCTGCTTTTATTACCGGCACCTTTTTTGGCCTCCATAAACTTACGGCGGGCATGGGCCCAGCAGCCAACTAAGGTGGCTTGCGTTTGTTCATAGCCAACATAACCGTCGACTTGTAGATAGCCGTTATAACCGGCAAGGAAGTCCACTGCACATTGCCCGGCTCGACCATTGTGATAATCGTACAGCACGATGTTGGGTATCGCTGAGCCGGTAATTGTCGCTTGCGGTGAATCTGTACCGGTGGCATACAGCCACATGTAGCTCGTCGATTTATCGGAATCGACAACTTTCAGCGTGGTTTCATCCGCCTGGATAACCGGTTGTTTTAACAGATGCTGATGGAGCTGGTCGTAGAGGGGCTTAAACAACTCAGCACAGCGGATTATCCAGTCTGCCATGGTCTTGCGGCTTATCTCGATACCATGTTGTTTAAACATGGCTTCCTGCCGGTACAGTGGCAGGCCATACTGGTATTTGCTGGTGATTATCTGGCTTAGCAGGCTGGGCGTCGCATAGCCTTTGGGGATAACACTATGTGGCACCGGCGCTTGTTTGATAGTGTTACTAATGCCGTCTTTGTCGCAGGTGCGGCACGCATACTTCGGGCGAACATGCTCAATCACTTTCACCTGAGCAGGAATAAACTGAAGCTTCTCAGATTTATCTTCGCCGATGCGGTGTAATTCGTTGGCGCAGCAGTTACAGATTTTCTCGTCTTCAGGGATATCGTGAATGATAACCTCACGGGGTAAATCCTTGGGCAGTGGCTTGCGCTTGGGTTTATTGCGCGTATAACTAATCGCTTCCTGCTCTGGCGTTTCGACCTCAGCAACTAGTTCTTCGGCCTCATTAAACAGTTCACCCTGACCAGGGTGACCTTCGGTACTTTTACCGAACTGTTTATGTTGGGCAATGCGGAACTGCTCTTCGAGATACTGATACCGGTTATTCAGTTCCTCAAGCTGCTGCTCCAGCTCAGCGATGCGACGTTGATAATCTTTTTCGTTCATAGGGTTAGTATCGCCGATTAAGGCACTGATTACCCTACATTATTCAGACTATTTCGTGATCGATAATCGCTGTTTATGATCATCCGTTATAAGCCGGAGGCAGTGTAATGCAAAGGCTGATGGCCTATCACATCAAAGCCCGATAACAACCATTGCAACTGTTGTTCGCTCAGGTGCATGTGTTGTAACTCAGCATCATTCGGCCATTTAAAGCGGTGCTTCTCAAGGCGTTTATACCACAGCGCGAAGCCGGTTTTATCCCAGTAGAGGATTTTGAGTTTATCGCGCTTTTTATTACAGAAGACAAACAGGGCATCCCGGAACGGACTAAGCTGCATCTGTTGCTCAACCACCACAATCAGACCGTTGATGGACTTACGGAAATCGACGATATCCATGTACAGGTAAATGTCGGCAGGTTCGACGAACATCTTCATTCGTTAAGTGCCTTCATCAACGCCGCTAACCAATGCGGTGGTACTGTAATGGGTAAACTGAGTTGGCCGGAGCCATAAGCCAACGTAATCTGTTCAGTCGCAGCAGTAAACTCCTGAGATTCAACCGTGGTGACTTCTCGTTTAACCTGAACAAACTTGCCTTGAGTTTGTAGCAAACGTATATCACTGCGCCTGGCGTAAAAGGTTTGGATATTGATATGTTGTTGTCGGCAGAATTCGACAGCCGAGAGGCCACTGTGTTGTTGCTGTTTGAATAATTGTCGCCATTCTTGCTGGCTGCGCTGAGGGTTTCGCATGACGTACTCCTTTTAAAAAGGACACCATGCCGTAGCTATTTCAGAATTTGAATGTGGGGATCACCGGACGGATACGAAGAACTTTAATGGATATGACCCTCGATGGTTGGGTCTTCATGGGAGTGGCACTCCAGTGCCAGTCCTAAAAGCAAAAAACCCAGCTTTCGCTGGGTTCTTTGTTTTTGAAT
>NZ_BAAJLP010000064.1:0-2333 GCF_057547795.1 Alteromonas sp. 4NH20-0104
TCACATTAAGCCGCTCGCAGGCTCGCTGGGACAGTAACACGTGGGCTCTGTCGCTTCGCTCGAATTTTAGCCCACGTGTTACTGCCCCTTATGTGGGTGCTGGGGGATCCCCTCATAATTCAGGCATACCGGTAACGTGAACCCGCTGAATATATTGGGCTATTGCCCAGCGAATTTCCGTCATTGAAACGGGATAGTCTTGCCGCCGTTTTCGTACTTCCCGCCCCAATCTTATCAGTGATAGCACAGGGCGATGTCGGATAGTATTGGCTTGGAAGGCCCGCTGCCATTGATGCTTTCTTGCAATGATACCGAGCAGTCGTAACAGCCACTCGGCAAGCATAGCAATGAGCAACAGTATGTCGAAGCGTTTAGGACAACGTGTTCTGCTATGACGCAGCCCTAAGCCGTATTGAGGGCTTTTGATATCGCGGAAACTTTCTTCTATTTGCATTCGCTTAGCATAGAGGTTGACGAGCTTCTTTGAGGTCAGCGATTCGGCAGGAATATTCGTTGCCAGTAGCCAGGGCTCTTTGCTGCTATCACGATAATTTTGTTGTGCATTGTGATGACGACCCGCTTTAGAAGAACGTTGGTCTTTACGCCCTCTGGATTTAGCTTTATACAAATGTAGATAGGCATCAATAGGCCTTTTACGCCCTAATGCGCCGCAGCCCAGGTAACGCGCTTTAGCGTTAGTCGAGGGATAAAATGACTTGTTACTACGCCATTTAGATTGGCCATGTTCACGAAAGCCGACTTCACCGCGTACACGCCCAAGCCAGAACCATCCCAGCTTTTCAACTTCCCTGAACCAGGTGTTGCGATAACCCGCATCGGTGACGATAAGAGGACAACAGCGCTCTGGCAGTATGGATGCCAGTTCTCGTAGAAAGGGATTGTGGCTGACCGGTGAGTTATATTGGGAAAATGGAAATACTCGCTCATAGAGGATGACTGAGCGCCCTTCAAAACTCACCGAGGCACGTAGAGTTTGATGACGCATTTGTTCTCTTACATCAGACCAATCAATGAGAATTATCGGCATTGGGTTTGCCCCACAAAGGAGTCGTGCATGCCAGCGGTAAACATCCAGTCTCTCGTTGTATAAAGCATGATTACCAAGCAAACGGTCAATACGTTTAATGTTGTGCTTAGCGGCAACGGCCCCGGTGATATTCCGCCCCAATTCGGTAAGCGACAGTTGCTGTCCATCCAGCAATGATTGCACAGCAACCATTAGAGAAGAGAGACGTTTTTGATGTATATTGGCGCATTGATTTTTAAGTAAATCATGTAAGATAGAGATATCACGCATGGTGTGTTGTTCTGGTATGTTTTTGGCGAAATGAATTAGATAAAATTGCGCCATGCGTGTCTATATCATTGAATCTGCTTTAATTTATGAGGGGATTCGTTAGATGCGGGTGTTAGCTGCCAAAATGTGAATCGAGCTTATCTAGAATTTCTAAACCTCTCTTTTTATCTCCAGTAGCAGCAATCGCCTTAAATCTTACCTCAGTATCAAATTCAGCTATCGCTTGTGTAGTCAATTCTTCTATCAACTTGTTTAAGCTCAACTTTTTATGCGCAGCCAAAGCCTTCAGTCGATTATGCTTATCGTCTGGTAAACGTACGGTTAAAGTGGACATATCAAACTCCTCTCAAATATTCTTCAGGCGCTAACACTCTCAAACCATCAAATCGTAATTCCGCATTTCGCAGGTCTTTTAGGTTATTCGTAATAATGCTCTCGGCATTACCGGCTACTGCAAGTTCAATAAGAAAGTTATCGCCTTCATCTTTTAAATTTGGCCGCCACAAATAATGTATCTGCACCCATTCACAAACACTAAAAAATGCTGCAAGTAATTCGTTTACTTCGTCTTGTGTAAGCGGGCACAACTCTTTAATTTTGTCTCGCTTACTGACGGCTTCATATTCCAAAAATAAGGTTGTGCTAATCAGTGGTTTCAACTGACCTAGCAAGCATTGCCGCACCACTTCTCGTGCTGGGCCCGTTTTGCCAATCAGGGCGCTAATAAGTACACTGGTGTCAATAACTACTTTATTCATACTTTATATGCTAGCGTATATGCTATCACTTTTCAATTTGACAGTGGCAGCTAACAAACAAATGTTGGGGACACAAACGCGCGGGCTCTGCTTCGCAGTATAGCCCACGCGTTTGTGCCGCCAAATTAGGGCGTTAGTTGCCTACAGGAAATTTTTGCTTCTGGTGTAAAACCCTGAGAACATGAATTACGTCTTCTCTTACGAAGTACGAAACAATCATTGATACCTCTGGAATAATCAAAAGCCGTCCAGGTATT
>NZ_BAAJLP010000065.1:0-1583 GCF_057547795.1 Alteromonas sp. 4NH20-0104
TTGATACTCATTGAGCCTCCTCCCTATCAGCATAAACAGAGTTTATCCTAATAGGTGACCAAACCGAGGGAGAAAACTCAATGAACTTTTATACTAATACACATCCTTACTATTGTGGAATCGATCTTCATACACGATTACTGTATGTCTGTATCATCGATAATGAAAACAATATCTTAGTCCACGAGAAAATCGACGATTCACCAGAGAAATTATTGGCACTGCTAACGCCCTATTTAGGCAATATCGTAGTTGGTGTGGAATGTATGCACTGCTGGTATTGGGTGTCTGATTTCTGTGAACAGCACAATATTGATTTTATTCTCGGCCATGCACTGTACATGAAAGCTATTCATGCCGGGAAAACCAAAAACGATAAAATTGATGCACTGAAGATTGCCAAGCTCATTCGCGGCGGCAACTTCCCGTTAGCTCACGCCTATTCAAAAGAGCACCGTTCTATTCGTGATGCGCTGCGTCGTCGAACGCACATTATGAGAATGAGTGCACAGCTGAAAGCTCATGTGGCCAGTACAATTAGTCAATATAACCTACCCGCCCTGGAAACCCGGTTAAATCTGCAAAACTCACCGGACCGCCAGAAAATGCATCACTTTTTCCCTGACGAAGCTGTGCAGAAAAGTATGGATTTAAACCTCAATATCATTAGCACCATGGTGCATGAGCTGTATAAAATTGAGCACTATGTAAAAATCCAGGCGCAAACGCATAACGCTCGTGACCTTCATATTCTTAAGTCGTTTCCAGGTATTGGTAAAATCCTTGCCCTGACCATTTTATACGAGGTTGGCGATATTCAACGCTTTCCCTCTGTTCAGAAATTCGCATCCTATTCGCGGTTAGTAAAATGCAAAGCGGAGTCCGCCGGCAAATCATACGGCACCCAAGGGAATAAAATCGGCAATGCACATTTGAAATGGGCCTTCAGTGAAGCGGCTGTGTTGTACCTGAAAGGCAATGACAACGCTAAACGCTATCTTGCTAATCTGCAAAAACGCATGAGCAAAGCTAAAGCCTTATCGGCTTTAGCCCATAAAATCGGGCGATGTATTTATTTTATGCTGAAAAATCAACAGGTGTTTGATGAAGAACGCTTTTTAAACGGGTAAGTCGCACAGTGGCATGAGCTTTAGCGTCTAACTGGTTAAACGACGAGTATCGTCTTATCGCACAATACTCTGCAATCAGCAGTTTCGATAAGTATACCAACAGCTCATAACCCGTTGCGTTTGATTAGACATGCCACTGTTGCGCATTATTCCCTTTTTCAGAATTTGCTTACACCTTCACTGAGCCCGGTACTAACTGGCGTAAACCAGCCACTTAGCTTTGAATAGGACAGAGGAAGGTTAACCGATGAATGTCTAGTGCCGTTGCCAATCAGATGGAATTGATAAGTGCAACATTAAGAGCCTCTATATGTGTTTGACGTAGGCAATACGCCTAACATCGACCATGACAGACGAAGTAAACGGGTTCTACAAAGGGCTAAATATTGATCTTGAAATAGTGGTCAAGGGGCTATCTTTTTTCATTGACAGCCCGGAGGCTCATATGTGTTA
>NZ_BAAJLP010000066.1:0-1432 GCF_057547795.1 Alteromonas sp. 4NH20-0104
TAATGCCGATCAGTTAAGAAATTTATACTGATCGGTTGACCGATCTTTCTACGGGTTCACAATCCGATATCAGTCTCTGGTATCGGATTTTTTTATGTCTTTACTTACACACCTCGATGATACATTTGGTCATGCACAAGACTTGAATGCTATCGATAAACTGATGTCCTTCGTTGACCCTGAACTTCTCCAGCAAGCTTATGAATTATCAGGTGTAGCGACCGTCAGACGTCGTCGATTACCTCTGGATTCGGTTGTTTTTACCATTGTTGGTATGAGTCTTTTCCGTAACGATCCTGTCTGGGACATTGCGAATAAACTCGATGTTTTGCTACCGGGTAAAAAGCGTTTTGTTGCCCCTAGTGCAGTGGTACAAGCCCGCCAACGATTGGGGGCCGATGCCGTCGGACACACCTTTAAACTGATGGCACAGAGGGCATTTGGTGAGTACGCTTTTGAGCAGTGGTGTGGTTTAAATGTACTGGCGGTTGATGGCGTGATGTTTCGTACTCAGGATACTACTGAGAATCTTGATGCATTTGGTTGCGACCGGAATGCCAGGGGGGATAATCCGTACCCGCAGGTACGCATGTGCAGCCTGATGGAAACGTCCAGTCACCTTCTTCTGGCCAGTGAATTTGACAGCCGGAATGTGGGAGAGATGTCTCTTGCAGAGCGGCTTATCCCTTCTGTTCCTGATAACTCTCTGACCCTGTTCGACAGAGGCTATTACTCGCTAGGGCTACTCTACTTGTGGATGACTAAAGGGGTTAACACGCACTGGATGCTTCCCGCCCGTAAAGATTTACAGTACACAGTGAAACATCAACTAAGCGAACATGATGCTTTAGTGACCCTAGCGACATCGCCTCAGGCACGAAAGAAGTTTGATGGTTTACCTGAAACTATTGAAGCGAGACTGACCCGCTACGAAGTCGACGGGAAGACCTACCGCGTACTTAGTTCAATGGTTGATGCGATGCAGTTTCCCTACGAAGAAGTTGTTGATGTGTATGTTCAGCGCTGGGAAATAGAGTTGGGCTTCAGGGAAATGAAACAGACTCTGCATCAGGCAAAACTGACGCTTCGTAGTAAGAAACCTGAGATGGTGCGTCAGGAACTGTGGGGACTATTGCTCGCCTACAACCTGATTAGAATGATGATGCTAGATGCAGTAAAAGACATACCTGACTTATCTCCCTCCAGGCTTAGCTTCGGACTCTGTATGAGGCATATTATCGTGTTCTTCCTGACCACTATCCCAGACACAGTGACCAAACTGCCAGTTCACTATGAATACCTGATGGAATCGTTAAGGATGATGAGGTTACCGGACAAACGACCTGACAGGTATTATCCACGAGTGGTAAGGAAGAGACCGGCTAAATACCCCTCAAAGAAAAATGCCAATCAGCTTAACTGACTGGCATTA
>NZ_BAAJLP010000067.1:0-1414 GCF_057547795.1 Alteromonas sp. 4NH20-0104
GCATGCATCACTTAATGTACGCCCTTGGCTTTCTGCCATTAATTGGGCTAGGCGTTTCGTTTCTTCGTCAACTCTGAATTGTATGCGGGTATCCATTTTCAACTCCGTACATGCGTGTGCACAAATGTTAGCACGTAGTTTGAGTTCACGGCAACTAACAATCAAATGTTGGGGACACAAACACGCGGGCTCTGCTTCGCAGTATAGCCCACGCGTTTGTGAAGCCAAATTAGGGCGTTATACACACAAGGAACATTATGTATAAGCTCTTACTTTTATTTGTCTTTATGCCTTTATCGTTTGCTGCCAATGCTGCTCTTTCTGAGGGAGAACTGGAGCAACTAGCGACAAAGTTTGTGGAAGCCAAAAATGCTCGACAGCAACCTGATACTACAATTCAGGATATTGATGCCTTTATTAATTTAATTGCAGATGAATTCGTCGATGAACATGTGAAGTTTAAAGTAACGATTACGGAAAAGTCCGCTTTACGTGAAGGTCTAATTGCCAAAATGAGTGACAAGATTTACTACAGTTCAATAGTCATAAACGAAATGATGACTGGAAGCAATGCTGCCATTATTAAGATGACTGAGTCAGGAAAAGTCAGACCAAATAATTTAGACAAAGATATAACCTACAACTCAGTAAATATAGTAACCTTAGAATTCAATGATGATAAGTTGATTACGCATATTCGCAGGCATCACGGTTAATGTGTGTATAACAAAACGCTGTTGGCACTCCCTTCGGTCGCTGGGACGCTAACACGTGGGCTGACTCACTTCGTTCGGATTTTAGCCCACGTGCTAGCGCCCCAAAGCTTAGCGTTATACGCAATTAGTCAGAATAACTTTTTAACATCGCGATAAAAGTTTTCATGAGAGCCAAGTGCTATCAATTCAAGTATTACAGTTCCATCCTCATAGCTGTAACCAAGTAAAGTTAACTGCTTGACCATCTTGAATTTGTACACGCGAAGAAAGGCTAGGTCGCCTTTTTTCTGTTCTCCTAGTAGAGGATCGCCCATTAGTTCCTTAACAGCTTTATCCAAGTCTTTTTTCTGATTCTGATGTAACTTCTTTACTGTTCTCTTAAAATTAGCTGTCTGTAAAACACTGGTGATCTTAGCCAAAATCGTAAGGCTCCAATTTTCCAGCCTCTTTTTCAGCTTTGGAAATAATTGCCTGTTTCACGAATTCGTATGGCAAATCAGGATTATCTTCCATCATTTCACCTATCTTTGCCCAATGCTCAATCTGTTTTGGCATAGTTCGGTTTAGTGCTTTGCCCATAATTGTAGCTTTCTCAACTAGATCTTGGTCTAGTCTTACGCTCGCGGTTGCCATAATATGTCTCCTAATAGTTCGCCATTACATTTTAGCAATACGCTACAGGTGTGGCAAATTGCGTA
>NZ_BAAJLP010000069.1:0-1349 GCF_057547795.1 Alteromonas sp. 4NH20-0104
GGCCGATGTATGGACTCCTCCCCCCGAAGGAGGTAGGTTATTTCTTGCACAAATAAACAGGAGTCCATACATGTATCAAGATAACGTAATTGCCCTGGATTTAGCAAAGAATGTTATTCAGGTTTGTATTTTAGATAAGCAAAACCAGATTAAAACCAATCGAGAGTTACGCCGTCAGCAGGTGCTTGGCTGGTTAGCCAAACAATCCCCTTCTGTTGTTGCCATGGAAGCCTGTGGCAGTGCCCATTACTGGGCGAAGCAAGCGCGAGCATTGGGCCATCGGCCCGTACTCATTTCAGCCCGCTTCGTGAAGAAGTTCGTAGAAGGCCATAAAACGGATAAAAATGATGCGGTAGCGATTGGTATTGCGGTGCGTCAACCTAACTTAAAACCAGTGGGCATTAAAAATGATGACCAGTTAGCATTGCAAGCACTCGAGAAAATGCGTCAGCACTACCAGGATACGGCGATAGCTACCAGTAACATGGTTCGTGCTATCGTGTTTGAGTTCGGCCTTGTGATACCACAAGGAGAGAAAGCCTTCCGGGAACGTCTCCCCGATATCCTGGAAGATGCTGAGAATGGTTTACCGATGATGCTTCGGGCACCGCTGCATCAACAATATCAGTTCTGGATAAGTTTAAAGCAACAAGTCAGGGAGGCCGAAAAGCAGCTCCGCGTTCAACTGAAAACACATGAGCAATGTAATGAATTACAGAAGCTCGATGGCGTAGGGCCGGTCAATGCCCTGAACCTCTATCTCGCACTCGGGACGCGCGGCGAAGCCTTTAAGAACGGCCGGGAGGCAGCAGCCTGTATTGGCCTGACACCCAAACAGCACAGCAGCGGGGGGAAAGTCGTGATGCTGGGTATCAGTCAGCGCATTGCCAAAAAGCAACTCAGGGCCAACCTTATCCAGGGCGCGCTGGCGAAAATAAAAATCGTCGCTAAACGTCCACCGAAAAATACCCGCGAAGTCTGGATGAAGCAATTAATAGAGCGACGAGGATTACGACGAGCTGCCGTGGCTTTAGCCAATAAAACCGTCAGGATGGCCTGGGCCATGGTGCACTACCAACAGCCCTATCAAGCCCCTGAGTCTGTCACCATTTAACCAGGTTCTGCAATACCAGTAATGCGACGTTAATCAGGTCAGACCGTCCCCCAAGCGCCTGTTCATCCCGGCGGTTGGAAAAACCTTAAAGCCGTAAAAGGCATGGGGGAGCGAGCACATCAGTGGACAAGGCTAGCTACCTGTTAAGAGTCCGAATATACGCACGCATCTCACACCTGACAGCATCGCAAAATAGGTATTGCATGACAAGAGGAGTCCATATACGGGATGACGA
>NZ_BAAJLP010000070.1:0-1316 GCF_057547795.1 Alteromonas sp. 4NH20-0104
GAGACTGTAACTAATTTTGTGTAACTGCCTATCTCAACATACTCTATGAAGAGTTAAGGATAGGCAGATGAACATGAATAAGAAAGAACTTGAGGCTTTCGCAAAGGAAGCAGCCAAAGGGATTAAAACACCTGAGGACTTGAACGAGTTTAGCCAGATGTTGAAGAAAATCACTGTTGAAGCGGCTTTGAACGCAGAGATGGATGAGCATCTTGGCTACGAGAAACACCAACAGTCCACGTCGACCAATACCCGCAATGGCAAAAGCAGTAAACGGGTCAAAACCGAAGACGGCGAGTTTAAACTCGATACGCCTCGCGACCGCGAAGGCTCCTTTGAACCCAAACTTGTCAAAAAGCACCAAACCCGTTTTACCTCCATGGACGATAAAATTCTCTGGCTGTATTCACAGGGCATGAGCACCCGTGACATCGTCAATGCCTTTGAGGAATGGTATGGCGCAGAGATATCGCCCACGCTCGTTTCTCGTGTCACTAATGCTGTTATTGAGCAGGTGATTGAATGGCAATCTCGTCCTTTAGATGCTGTCTACCCGATTGTTTACCTGGACTGCATCGTAGTGAAAATTCGCCAGGATAAGCGGGTCATCAACAAGTCCATCTTCCTGGCTCTGGGTATCAACACCGAAGGTCACAAAGAGCTGATGGGGATGTGGATTGCTGAAAATGAAGGCGCTAAGTTCTGGTTGAGCGTGCTGACTGAGCTTCAGCAGCGTGGCGTCGAAGATATTCTCATCGCCTGTGTGGATGGCCTGAAAGGCTTCCCTGATGCTATCAACACCGTTTTTCCTCAGACACACATCCAGCTATGTATCGTGCACATGGTGCGCAATTCATTGAAGTTCGTATCGTGGAAAGACTACAAGGCTGTCACGACGGACTTAAAGCGGGTTTACCGGTCAGCGACTGAAGATGAAGCCTTGCTTGAACTGGAACGCTTCAGTGAAATCTGGGATGGCCAGTACCCACAAATCTCAAAATCATGGCGTAACCACTGGCAAAACCTCAATACGTTGTTCAGTTACCCCGAGGATATCCGTAAAGCGATTTACACCACCAATGCCATTGAGTCGCTCAACAGTGTTATCAGAAAGGCTATCAAAAAGCGGAAAATCTTCCCCAGTGACGATGCAGCAAGAAAGATGGTTTACTTAGCGATTAAAGATGCCAGCAAAAAATGGACGATGCCCATTCAAAACTGGCGTCAGGCTATGAGTCGTTTTATTATCGAGTTCGAGGAACGCCTCGAAAGACACATTAACTAAATGGCAGTTACACAGAATCTGTTACAGGCTC
>NZ_BAAJLP010000071.1:0-1261 GCF_057547795.1 Alteromonas sp. 4NH20-0104
TGACGTGCTCCAATAGATTCACACAGCCAGTTAAGAGATAATTATCTCAACTGGAGTGTATATGAAAATGCGAAAAAGCTACTCAAAAGAATTCAAACTGGACGCTGTAAGTCTGGTTACGGAACAAAATTACAAGATCGCCGAGGCAGCTCGTAGCCTTGGTATTAGCGCCAATATGTTAGGCCGCTGGCTTAAAGAGCAGGAATCGGAAGGTGCTCATGCATTTCGTGGCAACGGTAAGTTGACGCCGGAACAGGAAGAAATCCGTCGGTTGCGAGAAGAAAATAAACGCCTGAAAATGGAGAAAGAGATACTAAAAAAGGCGACGGTCTTCTTTGCCAAAGAAACCAAGTAAAATACGGTTTCATTACCCAACATAAGAAGACCTGGCCGATTAGTCTGATGTGTCAGGTTCTGGGAGTCAGTCGCCATAACTATTACAGTGCCGTGCGACGAAACGAACAACTTGAACCCGATCCACAACATGATGAGCTAATTGAGTGGGTACAGAAAATAGCAGATGCCAGTGACTTTACTTATGGCGTAAGGCGAATGAAACGTGCACTGAATTCGCTCGGTTATCCGGTTGGAAAACAGCGTACGAGAGCCTTGATGAAAGAAGCCGGAGTGAGCGTAAAACGGCGTAGAAAATACAAAGTAACGACTAACAGTGACCATCAACAACCTGTATTCGATAACGTGCTGTCACGTGACTTTGATGCGCAAAAATCAGATCAGGCGTATGTCTCTGACATTACTTATATCTGGACGCAAGAAGGCTGGCTGTATCTGGCTGTTGTAATTGATCTGTTCTCACGCAAAGTCGTGGGCTGGAGTATGTCTTCACGGATGAATGCTCAGCTTGTGTGTGATGCGTTAACAATGGCTTTATGGCAACGTAAACCCAAAGTAGGTCTGATACATCATTCAGACCGTGGTTCACAATACGCAAGCCGACAGTTTAGACAATTACTGACGCAGTACAAGGTAACAGGCAGCATGAGCAGGAAAGGTGATTGTTGGGATAATGCCGTTGTGGAGAGCTTCTTCGGCACATTAAAACAAGAGCGAGTGCAATGGCGTCACTACCAAAGCCGTTATGCTGCTCAGCAGGATATCCTGCAATACATAACTATGTTTTATAACAGCCAAAGAATGCACTCATATCTGGATTACAAAAGTCCAAACCAATATGAGGCTGATATGGCTAATTTAGGAAAAGCGGCTTAACTGGGTTGTGTGAATTTGGTTGACCACGTCA
>NZ_BAAJLP010000072.1:0-1196 GCF_057547795.1 Alteromonas sp. 4NH20-0104
ACATGCATCACTTAATGTACGCCCTTGGCTTTCTGCCATTAATTGGGCTAGGCGTTTCGTTTCTTCGTCAACTCTGAATTGTATGCGGGTATCCATTTTCAACTCCGTACATGCGTGTACACAAATGTTAGCACGTAGTTTGAGTTTACGGCAACTAACAAACGATTATGGCACTCGCTGTCGCTCGCTGGGACACAAACACGCGGGGCGCTTCGCTATTATGCACCACGCGTTTGCGCCCCATATTTGGAAGTTATGTGCTAAGAAGGAATTCAGCATGGGCTTGGATACTGTAGAAATTGTATTGTGGGCTGAAGAGAAATTTGGTGTAGAAATGCCCGATGAAGAAGTTACTAATATCTACACTGTCGGAGAGTTTGCTAATTACATCGCCAGTAAAGTTAATGCAGAGAAGGGCACTAATATCAGCTTTAAGGAAGTGATGCCTGATTTACTTGATGTGCTAGAGTCTGATTATAGCGTGCCAAGGCATAAAGTTACTTTTGATAGTCGGTTTGTCCAAGATCTAGGTTTTGGCTAGTCGCACATAACAAACGCATTAACCATTCGCTGCGCTCGCTAGGGACAAAAACATGTAGGCTCCCTGCGCATCGCTTGGTATTGTAGCTATGTTTTTTTCCGTTGTGCGGAAGTTATAGATACAAGGATGTAATATGAAATTTATCATGTCTTTTGAAGTTGAAAGAGACACTTATCAAAACTTTGTAAAATTCGCAGTAAAGAGAGCTTTTAAAACTAAAAACCAGTTTTATGCCTTTATAACAAATTTTATTGCTTGGCTTTTAATTACCGTCTTCTTCATGTTTATCTTTCAATCTGCGAACTCCAAAAGCTCAAATATTGATTGGGCGTCTGCGTTCATTGGCGCTTTACCATTTTGCATAATTATTGGCTATTCTCTGCATGCAAATTACAAAGTAAAAAAATTCAGTATCCCGAATAGCAACGGAATTATACTTGGCACAAAGACTATTGAACTTACTTCAGATGGACTTTTCGAGGTCAGTAGCGTTTCGAAATGTCAGTATTCATGGGCTTGCGTTGAAGAGATCTCGGTAAACAACGGTGACTATTATATCTTTCTCGATAAAATGTATGCTCTCATAATACCGCGTAGTGCCTTTGCATCATCTGGGTCTATAGAGCAATTCAAAGCTTGTATAAACGAGTATGTA
>NZ_BAAJLP010000073.1:0-1193 GCF_057547795.1 Alteromonas sp. 4NH20-0104
GAATACAAAGTTCGCGTACTTCAACTCATTTGAGCTTATGTAGAGAGTAATTTTATAAGTGATTTTCGCTCATAAGCTGAATCATTGATTTGATTCTTAATATCTTCATAGTAGGTTTTAACCGCATCTGCATTGCCAATTGCTTTATGCGCGTTAATTAAACCTAACATTGTATTCAAACGATTAGGATTGCGACTTAACGATGTTTCATATGACTCAATGGCTTTAATAAATAAGCCTTCTTGCATTAACATATCCCCAAAAAGTTCATTGGCAGGGATTATCGCCCCCGGCGTGATTGGGTGTTTTTGTGTTGAAAGCTCTAGGGCTGCCGCCTCTGACATTATAATTAAACTTTGTTCCGTATTTCCTTCAGCATATAGAGTCCACGCCTGCGCAGAACGCAATTGAATGGTAACTTGTAATGACCAGTAATCGCTATTATTTGCAATCTGTGTTTGTAGCTTCTTAAGTTGTGCTATTTCTTGTTGCGCGCTTTGTACTTGACCAGTTCGTGCAAAGCCAATTGCTTTTACAAAATGTGTAATTGCAACATACGGTCGGTGTGAATCATCCCAAGGAAAATCTGTAGGTATTTTGGTCTGTAGTCTGGTGGCAGCCTCCCAGTCTTGCCTTTCAGCGGCAAATCGAGCAGGGATAGCAGAAAACGCATAGGCAGACGCGTGGTTAGTCTTATTATAAGGCGCCTTTATATTAGCAAAATCATCAATGATGGTTTGCACTGCCTTATCATCGCCCTTTTGCAAGTATGCGTATGCCAAGTAATCAAGGGCATGAGTATAGTGCGAGTTAATAACACCGCTTGATACACACATCTCCCACGCGGTTTCTGAAGATGTTTTGTTCCATTCAATTGATTGAGTCCAATCGCCCAAGCGCGTATAAATGTGCGATAACATATGAGCGGCATGAGGCACTTTAGGTGTTATTTTGCCATAACTGTCTGCAATTTGGGTTGCCATGTGCGCCAAGCCCGGAACGTCGTAAGCATGAAGCATATAGTGATGCGCTCCAGGATGTTGTGGATTAGCATTTAGTATTTTTTGTGCAATATTTGCCGCTGCTTGGTTTTGCTCAAAACTCTGATCTGACTTATTTGCTGTAGCTATATGTGATAGCGCGTAAAAGGCGAGTGCTTCGTAATCTTGTGAAAACTGTTCGCTAAGTAACTT
>NZ_BAAJLP010000074.1:0-1128 GCF_057547795.1 Alteromonas sp. 4NH20-0104
ACGCATTAAATCGCTCGCAAGCTCGCTGGGACGCTAACACATGGGCTGCGTCACTTCGTTCCGTATTTTAGCCTGCGTGCAATTGCCCCTTCTTGGGGTGTTATGCGCCGTTGTCATTTCTCATGTGTTTGGTGCTGCGGTAGCTGGTTAGGGCTAGGTAGTTTCAATAGGTTGTATCAGTGCCTACCGTTTCCAGTTTTAAACCCTACTTTAGAAACGCTTATTCGATTTGGCCAGGTAACACCAGAAGTCTGCAATTCAAAATTTTCTCAGCCAGTTCACTTATCGAGCCACCGCTTTATCATCTGGCTTTTCGCTCAGGGTTGTTTTAAGGTAATTGTTTTTATTTAAATCAACAGTTTGTTGTTGCAGGTGCTGGCGGCAAAGCCGCGAAGGGCAAGTGTCTCGCACGCATAACAAACAATGTTGAAGACACAAACACGCGGGCTCTGCTTCGCAGTATAGCCCACGCGTTTGTGCCACCAAATTAGGGCGTTATATTCCAGTAATAGCGAAGTCTATTGCATCTATCAGCAGTTCTCTGGATTGCTCTAATGAACCAATGCGATCATTGAGCACGTCTTCGGGTATAGAACTAAGTTGTTGGGCTAAAAATAAGTATGTTGCGCCCTCGAATCCTATCTCCGGAGTCAATTTTTTCATGTAAAGACTGTTTCTAGTATTGCTATTTGTTAACGGTACAACCAGCCTTGTTGCTAACTGCTCAATTACAGAATTTTGAACATCAACAAGAAAGGGGTAAGCTTTATTCGTTTTTTTGCTTGGGTTTCTGTAAACATCAAACTGCGCCATTAGAAGTTCCGGTACTCATCACCTATACAACCGTTCTCAGTAACAAACTCGTTGTATGCAGCTATGGCAGCTTTGTTTTCTTTTTTCCACTTCTCTGCTTCAACATTTTTTAGCTTGTCTTTAAGTGCTTGCTCTAATGTTGCGGACAGGTTAACTTTTAAATTTCGAGCTTTTTGCAATAAATCGCTGTTTAAGCTTAAATTTGTCGCTTTTTTGGGGGCATGGATGTCATATAAATCTTGCATTTTTATTACTCCAACTAATCTCACCACCAATTATACGCATGCAAATGCGCATTGCAAAGCATGGTTAGAA
>NZ_BAAJLP010000075.1:0-871 GCF_057547795.1 Alteromonas sp. 4NH20-0104
TTTAATTGGACGCCCCTTTTTCATTTTTAAATGGACGCCCCTTTTTCGCAGCTTTGAGCTTAATGTTAGTTAATGACTCAATCTGACGTATAAAATCTGAATCACCTAACACTAATTCACGCTGTGAACAGTTACGAATTTCCGTTAATAATTCAGCCCCGAGGGGTTGCTCAAATAAAGACTGATACGCTAAGAGTCGCGAATCTTTCGTATTACCTAATGACAGATACACCGGGTGTGCTGTGTATAACGATGACTTTTTACCCAAACCATTCATAGCAAAACTAGACCACTTATAGCGGTTGGGGCTCTCCACCACATGGGCCCGCACCGGATTCAATTCGATGTACTGCTGTAATCTAAGCAAATAAGCTTCGGAATTAACCAGTGACGACCTGAACCGCCCTTCCCACAAAGTTCCCGTACGCTGATATTTATGATTAAAAAACCTTACATACACCCGGCCAACAGATTGCATCATCTTACTAACTCCCTGATTATTAATTCGGGGAGTACAGAGCAGATGTACATGATTAGTCATAAGAACCCAGGCGTGTATATCCACCTCATACTTTCTGGAATATTCTTTAAGCCAACCCGTGTACGCAATAAAGTCTTTCTCATCGTAAAAACACGGGCTTCGGTTGTTACCGCGCTGAATAACATGTTGAGAAACACCTTGCGGCGCAATGCGTTGATGTCTTGCCATTGTTCTGCCATTTTGAGAGCCCTCTGATATCTTATTCAGCAACCAGACAACAACAATCCTGTACCCGGCAAAACAGTTCGTCAGAACAGTCCACCGGGTTATCTTTCTGGTGTTTTATTACGATAGCGAATCGAAGTGTGGCAGCGATTGGGGTCGAATAAA
>NZ_BAAJLP010000076.1:0-863 GCF_057547795.1 Alteromonas sp. 4NH20-0104
GATGCTAACGTAGTCAGCAATGCCAGTATTGTTATGCGCTGTTTTTTCACACTTTTGTTCTGTTCATAGCCGAGTCCGAACTTAGTGCTTTTCATATCCCTAAAACCTTCTTCAATCTGCATACGCTGCCGGTAAATAGCCACAACTTGTTTTGATAAATGTCGGTGAGATTTCAGTGATGTTGCTAACAACCAGGGGTCTTTCGCGCCTTGTGCATGGACTTTCGAGCGTTTTGAGGCCTTGCGTGTGCCATCCGGATTGGTGGCGTGACGCCCTTTGGCTTTTTGTTTAAACAAAACAAGTGTACAAGCAAATGGGTTACCCCTTACGATGTGGCTATTATCAAAACGCTTAGGTCGACAGGTTGCCTGGTCATAAAGGTGACGAATACACTGCCAGGTTTGCTCGCTGTCAATTGTGTACATATGCGGTTTTCGGATGCGACCGACAATGTCCCACCCTAGCGCTAGTACCTCTCTGAACCAGGGCGATTTATACCCTGCGTCAGTCACGATAATTGGTCGACAGTGTGAAGGCAATATGGCGTGCAACGTCTTCAAGAATGCCCTGTGCGCAGCCGGTTTCTCTTTGGTCTTGCTGCAATGTACTTCTTGATAAAGTGTGATGGGCCTACCCTTTAGCGATATTGCCGCGCGTAAAAGAAAGTGAGCTTTACGGTCGTCTAAATCTGACCAGTCGATTGAGATGACAGGGCGTGATGTGCTACCACAAAATAACTGACAAATAGCGGCATAAATTGATGGAGCCTCGCTATGTAGGTGAGGGTTTGAGAGCAGTCTGTCTGCTCGTTTGATTCGATGCTTTTCGAAGGCTTTAGTATTAATCCCACGACCTATGCTCGT
>NZ_BAAJLP010000077.1:0-776 GCF_057547795.1 Alteromonas sp. 4NH20-0104
GTAAGCGTCCGGTGATCCCACTTAGTCTTTAGCAAACAGCCATGGTAGTGTCCACTTCCCCTAAACTGAGACAGACGTAATTGGAGTTTTCTGTAATGATTAATGCAGGAGACGACTATGAAAAAATCACGCTATACAGAATCTCAGATCATCGCAGTATTGAAAGAAGTTGATGCTGGTAGAAAAGTTGAGGAAGTGTGCCGTCAACACGGTATCAGTAGTGCAACCTATTACAATTGGAAATCCAAGTACGGTGGCATGGAAGCGTCTGATGTCAAACGACTGAAAGAGCTTGAAGAAGAAAATGCCAAGCTCAAAAAGATGTTCGCCGACGTTAGCTTAGAAAATAATGCGATTAAGGAGCTTGTCGCAAAAAAGGGTTGGTGACAGCAGAGAAACGAGATTGCGTCAGCATATTGGTCAGGGCTGGACTGAGTATCGCTAAAGCTTGTTTGTTTGTAGGCATTAGCCGCTCCACGTTCTATCGTCCAGAGCGAGACTGGCGCAAAGCCGATGCTGCTGTCATTGATGCTATCAATGCAGAGTTAAAGAAGTCGCCAAGGGCGGGATTCTGGAAGTGTTTTGGCCGGATGCGTTTTAAAGGTTTTCCATTCAACCATAAGCGCGTATACCGCGTGTATTGTCAGATGGGATTGAACTTGAAGCGCAGAACTAAGCGGGTGCTGCCCAAGCGGATTGCACAGCCTTTAGAAGTGCTTGAACAGGCAAACCACCAATGGGCGTTGGATTTTATGCATGACACTTTATATTGCGGC
>NZ_BAAJLP010000078.1:0-669 GCF_057547795.1 Alteromonas sp. 4NH20-0104
AAAATTGTTGAGTTAGGTGAAGCCCTGGATTCATACATCCCAGAGCCAGAGCGTGACATCGATAAGCCGTTCATCCTGCCAATCGAAGACGTATTCTCAATCTCAGGTCGTGGTACTGTTGTAACCGGTCGTGTTGAGCAAGGTATCGTTAAAGTAGGTGAAGAAGTAGAAATCGTTGGTATCAAAGATACTACTAAAACGACTTGTACTGGTGTTGAAATGTTCCGTAAGCTGCTTGACGAAGGTCGTGCAGGTGAGAACGTTGGTGTTCTGTTACGTGGTACTAAGCGTGACGACGTAGAGCGTGGTCAGGTACTGGCTAAGCCTGGTTCAATCAACCCACACACTAAATTTGAAGCGGAAGTATACGTACTGTCTAAAGATGAAGGCGGTCGTCACACTCCATTCTTCAAAGGTTACCGTCCACAGTTCTACTTCCGTACAACTGACGTGACCGGTGCTGTTCAACTGCCAGAAGGCGTTGAAATGGTAATGCCTGGCGACAACCTGAAGTTCGAAGTAGAACTGATTGCACCAATCGCGATGGACGAAGGTCTGCGCTTCGCAATCCGTGAAGGTGGTCGTACAGTAGGTGCTGGTGTTGTAGCTAAAATCATCGACTAATATCGACGATTAACACCGTATCCAAAAAAAGGTCGCGAAAGCGGC
>NZ_BAAJLP010000079.1:0-563 GCF_057547795.1 Alteromonas sp. 4NH20-0104
GATCAGATGTTTATCGCCAAACAAACGTCATAAAACAAATTTGAGAACATGCGCGATAAGAATAACGAGCTAAACAAGATAACGGAAGTCCTGAACGAATTTAATATTAACGATATCGGTAAACGGTGTGGTTTTTGCCATCGTGAACGTATAGTTAAACCCTATGAGTTAGTAATGGCACTGGTGACGGCCATGGGGGACAAGAGCATTGACTGCATCAGTGATTTGCACCGCTATTTTACCGGATTGACGTACACCGATGTACAGTACAAGCCGTTTCACAATCAACTGAGCAAGCCAAAATTTAAGCAGCTGATTCAACGCATAGTGGGCGTTGCATTGCACAAATGGCAGCAGCATATTCTGGGTACAGACACTGACCTGTCAGCGTTTAAACAGGTCGTGTTACAAGATGGTAGTTCGTTTGCCGTCCACGATGCATTAAAGGAAGAATTTAAAGGACGTTTTACCACCATTAGCCCTGCTGCGGTCGAGGTGCATGTAAGCTGGGATATGTTACACAGTCAGCCCGAGCGAATAGCCGTCAGTGCAGACCGTGATGC
>NZ_BAAJLP010000080.1:0-545 GCF_057547795.1 Alteromonas sp. 4NH20-0104
TTTATGTGACCGGTCGCGAAGCGACAGAACACCACGGGTTTACCCGTGGATGAATGAGTCCGAGGCCTGTATGCTACGAAGATGGAAGTTCGAGTCTCATCACATGGTCTATATAGACTTCAATATCACGTTGTCTGGGTAACTAAATACAGGCGTCGGATACTGAAGCCTTTCGTCGTGGAGTATTTGCGCAAAGTGTTGCCGAAGCTGCTTCGAAGTATGCCCGGCGTAACAATAGAGCGAATGGGCTTTGATAATGACCATATACACATGTTGATGGTCATCCCTCCGAAATACTCGATAGCAGAAGTGATGGGCAAACTCAAAGCCCAGTCAGCGTCAAACATGAGAAAGACATTCAAATGGCTGGGAAAGGTCTATTGGAATGAAAATATTGTTTGGTCGCCGGGTTACTTTGTAAGCAGCGTAGGCTTAGACGAGCACACAATACGGAACTACGTTGAGCATCAAGGTCGGAAGGATTCAGATCAGCTCCGAATGGAGCTGTAGCAGAAAGAACCCCGGGCATGCCCGGGGGAATCTAT
>NZ_BAAJLP010000081.1:0-506 GCF_057547795.1 Alteromonas sp. 4NH20-0104
GTTTGATACTTATTGAGCCTTCTCCCCAGCTTAACCAATAAATTGGCTAAGCTGGAAGGCGACCAAACCCAAAACGGAGAAGACTCAATGCAATTTTATACTAACTTACATCCTTTTTATTGCGGAATCGATCTTCATGCTCGAATGCTCTACGTTTGCATCCTTGATGAGCGTGGTGACATTCTGGTTCACAAGAAGATTAAAGACTCACCTGAACAGCTTTTAACACTACTTTCTCCCTATCTGGGGAATATCGTAGTCGGTGCCGAATGTATGCATTGCTGGTATTGGCTAAGTGATTTTTGTGAGCAGCACAACATCGACTTTATTCTTGGCCACGCCTTGTACATGAAAGCTATTCATGGTGGCAAAACCAAAAACGATAAGATCGACGCGTATAAAATTGCCAAGCTTATGCGGGGCGGCAATTTTCCCTTGGCTTATGTATATCCGAAGGAAAAACGCGCTATCCGGGACTTATTACGAAGACGAACCCATGCCATGCG
>NZ_BAAJLP010000082.1:0-495 GCF_057547795.1 Alteromonas sp. 4NH20-0104
CAGCAAACTGACCCATATCAGCCCCTCCATCAATCCCGCGTTCCGGGTATTGAACTTGCGTAAATTGCAGTAGGATTTCCATTCCTTGAACAGTAATTCTATCTGCCAGCGCAAGCTGTATAGCTGCATCACCACTTTTGCCGGGTATTGCTCACGCGGCAAATTCGTAGCCCAATAGGTTGGCTCTGATTTACCTGGAGGCCAACTCGCTATCAGGCGATATGACACGCTTCCCTCAACGTCCATATCAACCACCTGGCTTCGTCGGATATGGTGTTTAACGTCCTTGAGTTTCACATTGTCGAATCGTTTTAAACGCTTACCCTGTGCATTCACACCCAGCAACACCAAGGGGTTAACCGTTGTTTTTGCCCTGACCAGATAACTGCCTCCCGCCTGATGAATACTATCCAGATACGACAGTTTGAAATAGCCCCGGTCTGCCATAAATAAACAAGCCACTAATGATTCGGCTGGCGGTAAAAAGTCATACTC
>NZ_BAAJLP010000083.1:0-481 GCF_057547795.1 Alteromonas sp. 4NH20-0104
AAGGAAGCCGAAGGCAAAATGCTGGCCTGACGAACAGGAAGCGGTTTAGGCGTTGTTGCAGGGTGAGGTGGCCATTATCGCTAAAGCCCGGTACTTGCACGGAATGCAGCAACGTAGAGCCGACAGGCATAAGCAGGAAGGTCGCGCGAATTACCCCGGGAGGTCTGATATTTTGCTAAAGAGCTACCCGCATCGTGAGGTGTAGGGATGGGATATCAGAAGTCAGCAGACGCCGTAGTAGTGCTAGTAAACCGATAGCACGAAGGGCTGAACCTGTCACGAGCGGCAAGTCACGCGTGCTCTCGCGTTATCGGAACACAAGGCAATGAAGAATCATTGCTCCGGGACAAATATACAAGAAGGGTCGGAAACCTGGGCGGTGTTTGCGGAGTTCTAAACGGTAAAGCGGCGACACGATGCACGAAACAGACTCAGGTATTGGCTATGGTCAATACAGACAGGAACCGCCGTGGTACGGAAC
>NZ_BAAJLP010000084.1:0-418 GCF_057547795.1 Alteromonas sp. 4NH20-0104
CTGAATAATCATAGCAGTCGTGTATGGCGGCTAACGTGTGTCGGTGAGTTAATGAGTTTAAGCTGGAGAGGCTTAACACTATCTTAAAGGCAAGCAAGTAACATAGTAGTAAATAAATCCCTTAGGGCAGAAAATCTCGTTTTGTGTGGCAATATTCATGTAGCCAAGCAGGCTAACATGAAATAAATACATAATTTAACATAATATACATTATGCGCAATTAAATGTGTGGACGGTTAAGGGGGCCTGGCTGTGTTTCTGCTTGCTTTAATTAGCCAGAGTTATCACCAGAATTGCCTCGAGCCTTGGCCGTTCGTAAAACCTGTAGGCTTATTAATAAAATGAGACTGCATTTCTACCTGCACTTTTTGATGCGTAAAGCGCTTCATCGGCTTTATTTAATAAACTTTGAAACGTT
>NZ_BAAJLP010000085.1:0-411 GCF_057547795.1 Alteromonas sp. 4NH20-0104
CTGGAAGCCCGCGTTAATCGCCTGGAACGAGAAAAAACTATACTAAAAAAGGCTACTGCTCTCTTGATGTCCGACGACCTGAAATCCACGCGCTGATAGACCGGTTGAGGGAGCATGAATCAACAGAATTGGTCTGTTCAGCGTTAGGTGTTGGTGTCAGTAGTTATTACGAACGACGAAAGCGCCAGCGCCTGATTGGTGCTAAGCGGCGTATTCTGCGCGCCAGAGTGAAGCGTCTGTTCGATAAAAGTCGTCAGTCCGCGGGCACTCGAACACTTGTTGAGATGCTTCGCGATGAAGGCATTACCATGGGCCGTTTCAAAGTAGGTCGGTTGATGAAAGAACAAGGACTGCTGAGTAAGCAGCCGGGCAAACATGCTTATAAAAACGTCCAGGTTGAACGGCCCGATA